>NZ_NUOW01000006.1:0-386876 GCF_002584635.1 Bacillus sp. AFS031507 | reverse complement strand
TTCGCACAACTAAAGCACCCAGTTAGTTGAATAAAGTAAAATTATTTATCTTTAAAAACTTTATCGATTTTTTCTCTATCGTAATCTAAAATCCAATCATTGTATGTTATATAAATATTCTTGATACTTTCTATTTTTGATGCAATTAAATCGCATCCCCTATCATCATAAATATGAAAAATAGCTCCTTTATTAAGATTAACAAAAAATATACGAGCCATATTTGTATTAAAATATGCATTTAATAATGATAATATTTTTAAGTCTTTTGATTTACATTTCATTGTATAACGTAAAGTACACCATTCATTATCTTCATCTTCTTCTGGATTCTGAAAGGGTAATTCATTAATTTGAATTCGATATTTATCATTTTTATTTTGGAGATATGAAGTGAAAAATTTAGTTTTATACTTGTTTTTAAATCTTTTTTTTATTAAGCGATCATCATATGAAACCAAATAAATTTCATCGTTTTTAGCGTTTATAGATTTAAATAGCGTTAATGCCCTTTTATAGACACGTTCCATATATTTAATATCATTTTCTTCTTTTGGATCTCCTAATTCAAAACGAATACCAATATTCCAATTATAAAATAACGGTGGGCATATTGGTAAATTAGGAAAATTCCTGTCAAGATATTCATCTAATAACATATTTTCCTCCCTTTATTTGTTATCTAACTAACGCACCCGTTTGTTTAAGTACATTAGTTCACAAAGTATATAATTAGATGAAAAACATTATAACGTTAATGAATATGATAGTTATAATTAAACCTAATATAAACTTCTTAACAGTAAATATCACACTTCCATTTTGTACGCCTTTAAAAACTAAAATTGATATTAGTAATAAGAGTAATATAATTGGCGTTGGCACTATTTCACCTCTATTCCTTCATCAATTAATGCCCCGATAGTTGAAGAAGAAATATTATATTTTAGCTACATTAATAGCCTTTTTTAATGCCTCGGCTAACTGACCAGGCACTATTTTCTTTCCTAATGGAATAACTTGTTCCTCCATCTCGACATATCCTCGGCGTGGGATTCTCTGAAAAGGTCTAACATCATAACCATCTTCCTTATTCCAAGAAAAATTTATTATTTTCAAACTTTTAGTTGCCTTAGCGTATCCCCTAATACCGAGTTCTCTTTCGATAATAGTACGTTTGTTTTCCCCATCGTCTGGATTTTTTGAGTGGCATAACTCCAAAGAATTTATTAATGTTTTTTCCAATTCCAAATCATCATATGGATGATTTAGTTTGGAAACCACATCGATTTCCTTATTTAAACCATCTAACTTTTGTGATTCTCCATAGGGAATGATAATTAAATTATTTGATGAATCACAGTAAATTGCAACGGAACCATAATTTTTTAACATCGTTACTCCTCGTCTCAGTTAATTAATACAATGTCTTAAAAATATCTATATGACATAGTTCTTTATTATAACAATGGAATCCTTCTTTAACTAAACTGCCCGTTAGTTTTAAGAACGAATCTTCACAATCTTTTTAATTATACCTGAAATCAATGCTATAATTTATCCATCGATGAATATAGGAGGAGATCTCATGAATAAAGAGGAATTGTACGGTAAAGAATTGGATTTTATCGAGTGTAAGGGTTGCGGTTGGGATATTGGATTTTGTGTATGTGAGGAGGAAAGTATAAAAAAATATTCACTATACAAAAACGGGATCCATTTACACGATTTCGCAACCATTAAAGAATGTTCTGCTTGGCTTGAAAATCTTATTGGGGGATCTTTGTATCAAGGATTGTGCGGTCTGAAAGATGGATGGAAACCAAAGGAACATTCACAACTATTCGGTTATGAGGTCAAAATAAATTAGTTAAAGGTGTTAATTAATGAAAGCCATCCTTTTCGGGTGGCTTATTTATTTGTATTGAGTTGAGGAAATGCTCAGCTGATCAAAAGTTTATTGCACTAGTTTCGACCTCAGCAACACTTCTCTTCCTATTTGATTGATCGCTGTCTTTTTATACATAAAAAAAGAGGCAAGGGATCAACTCCCTTAACCTCTTACAAGTATTCAACTATTTTACAAGGGCAAAAACACCTACACAACCAATAACGAACTCTACCAAATTAATGTCCTCCTATTTATTGATAAAAACTCTTTGGAAAAGCGTTGTGATATGCTAACTTTCCAAGATCTCCACTTGCTTTTATGAGATCTTGATTATCTTTCAAGAAAGAAACCGCAAATATATCACCCGTTGAACCGTGTGCATGCCCATTGATTTTAGCGTATAGTTCCCAGTAGTCCGCACGTTCAACCTCGAGATCATCAAGAGTCTTTGACATCTCCTCGATCTGTTTTACAAGTTTTGCGGTGAGTTCATCTTGTTTTTTGCGATACGGTGCAAAAGTTTTTGTAAGATCCTCTTTATCCTTTGCGGTGATCTCAAGAGGCTTTAAACCGTTCTTTGATGCTTTATCCATCATCATTTTCATGTTTAACATTGATTGATGTTGTGATTCAAGCACGGCAATCTCTTCAAAGAGTGAAAGATCTCCTCCGTGTGTGAACTCCTCTTGCAAGGCTTGGATCTTTACTTGAACCTCGTTCATTTTCTCTTGTTGTTCTGAAACCATTTTATCGGAATTAGCCTTGCGTTCATTGTGTTTCATGATCTTCTCGATTACCGGACTCTTTAACTCCTCAAGTGTGATCTCGCTTGCTTTTTTGTTTGATTTTAAGATTGCCATTTTGTTTTATCTCCTTTATCCTCATTCGGTATTTTCCGGCTTGTTGGTTATGATCAAGAACTTTAGAGAGCCGATGGGGAGCATACCCCCATATGCTATGCGACTCTTTAAAACACTTGATGTTATTACGTGAAAAACTTACTATTTGCTTTCATTTGTTTCTTAACAAGAGCGTCAAACTCGTCATATTGTGAACTACTAGGAGATACAACTTGAACACTCGTTGACACCTTTCCATTTTCATCTAAGAAATCAACGAATTGTCCATCGGGTGTGATCCTTAACTTTGCAGAAACCCCATTAATATCGCTTTTTCTTATCTCCGTGATGCTACCATCAAATAATTTTACTTTCATAAAACCCATCCTCTCATTTGTATTATTTCTAAACTCTTGATCTATTTCTTATTTGCTTTGATGAAATCCTCGAGTTCTTGGATCTGAGTTTTTGCTTTGTTTTGCTCATGTGTTTTGCGTTGTTTCGCAATAATCTCTTGAGTACGGAAAATATCGATCCCTTCATCTTGTACATCCGGCATGATACGAGTTTCAATTATTCGACCGTTGCGAGTTTCATGTAATCCCATGTTGTTGTCACCTCCTTGATTAAATTAAAAGGGGATTGACCAGATCCCCCGCTCTCACTCTGGAGCCTCATTTAAGAGACATGATAAAAAAGATCCGGTGGAGACTCCGAGATGAAACGGCACCGGATCAAAAATGAAAGGAAGGCTTATCAAAGCCTAGTCGAAAAACGCTTGATGAAACAGGTGGGAGTGAAGATCTCCCATGATAGAAAAGGGATCGATTGAAATCCCTCAAGAAAGTTTGTCAATACAAGGCGGGTACCTTCTTGACTCTTCAAAACATGGCGATCCAAAAGGATCATGATAAAAGTGAGATCGGATCCGTTGCGGTGGATCCTTTTCTCAGAGATGTGAAAGTGTGAGGGATCTTTTCCCTCTACTAATAGGATAAAAAAAGATCAAAGGTAAATAGTTTGTTAAAAAGTCGTGGACAACTCCTCGGCTTTTTTTGTGTGCGTTTTTTCGGATCCATCCGGTAGGTAAATGTATCTGATGAGAAAAACTTGATCTGGTCATCGTGCAAAAAATGAACCCTTAACGATATATAAGTGCGAACGTGATCCGAGGGTTTGTGCAAAATCAAGATTTTTCGAGATCTGTATGTATAGAGTGATCAATTGTGCATGAAATCGGATCCCTTTGTTATATAGGTGAATACAAAAAAGTTCGGCGGTCTTTGTGCAAAAAGTGAGTTGTTCCCGATATACGTGTGAGGGTGATCAATTGTGCAAAAGGTCGGATCCCTTTGCTAGACAACCATCACAAAAAGAGGAGGCTTTGCACTTTTTCGGATCTCTCCTTGTTATTTAGGTGAGAGTTACAAAACGTAGCAAATTGAAAGGAGTTGACAACATGAATCATTCGGCGGTGAGGATCTCAAACGAGGCTAAAAAGAAACTTGAAGAAATGGCAAAAGCTGATTCTCGTAAACTTGCAAACATGATCGAGGTTTTAGTGAATCATGCTTACGTTGAGTTCAAGGAAGGGAAATAAAAATTTTAAACATAATGTTACACGCTGCTAACAAACGAGGAGGAAAGATCATGATCATAAACGGCATTAAGTACGAGGAAGATTGGAATCTATTCAACCAAGGAACAAGGTTTTTAAATGATCGTGGTTTCGATCAATGGGGACAACCCCTCGATCAAAAGAAAGTGATCGGATCCTCTTATAACTCCAAGAAAGAACTATCGGAGGCTTGTTGGAGTGGAAAAGTTGATCTCGATTGGATCACAAACAACAACGAGCAAGGGATCACTTTTGTAAAAACTGAAAACATCAAGAAAATGGTATTTGAAAAGATCAAGACTCAAGTAAAACTCTTTATGAATAGTGCCGGTACAAGCCTAGCATCCAAGGAGGACATCACGGAACAAGAGGCGATTTCTTTCAATCTATGGATCTATGAGGATCAATCGATGACAACGATCGCTGAAATATTAGGAGTCACAAGGCAAACGATTAATAACTATCTTGATTCCTTCTTTACAAAGATTGGACTAGTTCTTGATATAGGCATCGCTTTGAAAAATCAACTCCTTGAAAAGTTCATGACACCGGCGGTCTTGGAGTTACGCAAGGCAGTAAAAAAGAAAAAGGATTGGAGCCGTGATCATCGGAAAACTTTGATCAATCATTTCGGGGCACAACGCACAACGATGAAAACGAGGAACATGATCACAAAGAACGTTGAAGGACATTGGTTGATGTCGGTCTCATCAAGTGCAAGGACTTTGCCTCTCACGAAAGAATATCTCGAAAATGCTCTAAACTCTTTACCGTGGAAATGGACAAACCAAACCGGTGATCAAGTGGATCATCCAAACGATCCGAGGAAAAAGGATCTTTCAAAGCCTCGCTCATCTTGGTTCGATATTATGTCGATCGCACCTCGTGGAGAAGGGTATCACCAAGCAAATTTTGGAGCCGTTGAACTTGGAGCACTTGATCGGGGATAGGTTGTCAACAGATTGATAGTTTTCTAGTTACTAATGATCATTTTTTTAACTATTAATAGGAAGGTTGATAGTTTTATCGAGGATCCAATGAAGGGGAGGCACCAAGCCAATGAACCGGAGGATCTTCGATAAAGAGATCAACCTCAAACAAACGAGGAGGAAACAACATGTTTATTGAGTTCAAAGAGGGTAGCAAGCACGCACAAAAAGGAGCCGACACATCTCCATTTCATGAAAAATTTAACGATGCCGGTTGGTTATTGGATTCATATGATCTTGTGATCGACATCGATAACAAATCACCGGAAATGATCGAGGCTATGATCAAGGCTTTTGACATCAAGACTCAAATCGTTTACACGGATCGGGGATGTCATTTGTACTTTAACAAGCCTCAAGGGTTCAAGGTTAAAAAAGAAGATGTTTGCGGTCTTGGATTCAAGGTCGAATACAAAGACTCGAAAAACACCCCCGCCGGAATAACGATCAAACGCTCCGGACAATTACGCAAAATCGAAAACATGGGAGATCGTCAAATATTGCCGGATTTCCTACAACCGATCAAAAACGGTGAGGATCTTTTCGGTCTTGATGAGTCACGTAATAATAAAATTTATTCGCACAAGTTCAAGATCATGAAATTGAAAAATTATAAAAAGGTTTTGCGTTTCATCAATGAGCATGTTTTCGCCGAGCCTTTGGATCCGGAAGAGTTTGAAACGGTTGCTCGTGAGGAAGAGATCTCCACGAAAGACAAGACCGAATATGATGTCTCTCAAGAGTTGATCAATTTAAATAACATCGTTGAATATTCAAACCATATTTACTATTACAATGGGGATCGGTACGAAACCGGTCGGCTTGATCGTTTGGTTGCTCGTGAATTGAAAACCCAAAAGATCGCTTATCAAAATGAGGTCATCGGTCATATTGAACGGCATGTTTCAATTGTAGAGGCTCCGGAAAAAGGTTTCGATATTTCGTTTGCTAATGGAATATTACGTCACGGAGTGAAAATGTTCTTGGAGATCGAATCGAAAGAGTTTACACCCTATTACATCGATATTGATTACAAAGAGGATGCTCCACCAGTCGAGGCGGTTGATGATTATCTTGATCAATTGACCGAGGGTGATGAGGATTATAAAAAACTAGTTCTCGAGATGATCGCCCATTGTTTAATTACTAATTCAGAGTTTAAAAAGAATCTTGCAACCTTTTCGATCATAATCGGAAAAGGCGGGGAAGGAAAAGGAACGCTCTTGGAAATTATCTCTCGTATTCTCAGCAAAGAAAATTGCTCTTATAACTCAATCGATCAATTAGCAGATCCTCGTTATGCGTATGATCTAGTCGGCAAACTTGCAAATCTTGGAGATGACATCAAAGATAAACCGATCACGAACGATGAAATGAAAATGTTAAAAAACATTTCAACATGTGATCCAGTCATGGTTCGTCAATTAAACAAGATGGCATACTCAACAAAATTGACCGCCTCTTTGATCTTTACATCGAACCATATGATCAAGAGCCATGAAAAAGGCGATTCATATAAACGCCGTGTGACATGGGCACCGATGATGAACAAACCGAAAAAGACGGATGCTCACTTGATCTCAAAAGTGACAACTCCGGAGGCTCTTGAGTATTGGGTGAAAATGATCATCGAGGCATATTTCCGCCTTTACGATCAAGAAGGGTTCACGGTCTCAAAGAAGGTTCAAGACTACACCGCAAAATATCACGAGGAAAACAACTCTTGTGAGTTTTGGATCCAAGGCAAATCAAAAGAGGATTTCATCGGAAAACGTCCTCCGGAATGTTTCAACGAATATGAGGTTTGGGCGATCGAAAATGAGGGAAAAGCACAATCCCCTCGTACTCTCAAAAATGCAATAGAAATGATCCACGAGTTGAAAGTCGTTCAAAAATGGAACAATGGCAAAAATGCAAAGGTATATGCGGAGGCATAACAAAAAAAGATAGGTTCGGATAGGGAAAAGGATAGGCTCAAAACCCTTGGTACTATTGGGTTTGAACCTATTACTATCCATTCTATCCATTCTATCTTAAATAATTATATTTATAAAAATACTCTTTGTTTCTATCGTCTTTGTCTCTTGCCTTTGTGAGAGATAATTTTTGGATAGAGTGGATAGAAAGATAGAACCCTTGAGCCTCTAAGGTTTCAGCCGTTTTTGTAGGGTAGATTTTAGATAGTAAAAAAGATAGGCTTTTAAACTATAAAACTATTGGAGGAAATAACAATGAAAAACAATAAACTAGAAAAACAAATGGATCTACACCTTGAACAAGATCGCTTTGAACACTTAACTAATCGTATTTGCTTTGATCTTGAAATGAATATCATGATCAATGGAAAAGAAATCACTGTTTACACCGTTGACGGTTTCCATTATTATACCGATCCCAAGAAAATACCAGCAAATTCGGGGGATGCTCTTGAACGTCATAAACAACAATATAAAAACTTATTTGATAACCATCTGAAATCTATTATAAATATTCGTAAGTTAAACATGGAATTAGAAAAGGAGGATGATCAATAATGCTTAAATCTTGTTCTTGGTGCGGATCGGTCGTTGATCGGTCTCACCTTTGCCCGAACAAGCCGGAACACAAGAAAACTTTTTCCGGTAACGACCAAGAAGAGATCTATAAATTTCGTAAAAAGCAAGTGTGGGTGAAAAAGAGGAAATACATCTTGGAGCGTGATCGAGGCCTTTGTCAAATATGCTTTAGGAACCTACACAACACCCAAAAGCAATATACACCGGCAAATGAGGTTCATCACATTGTGAAGATGATACACAATCGGAATCGATGGCTTGATGAAACAAACCTCTTGTTAGTTTGTTCCTATCATCACACATTAGCGGATCACGGTCATATATCAATAGATGATCAACACAAGATTGCAGAGGATCAGGAAAAGGCTTTTGACTATTACGGACATTGATCACACAACAAGAGGAGGGAATAACAATGGCGGGCAGTAGGTTATCTCATCGGAAGAAAACAAACAATGTAAATCGACATGGGATTAAATATCGGAAAACATCTTATCTTCAACTAATGGAGGAAGTTAATATCAATAATCGCAAGCCGACAAAGGGAGGAGAGGGGAGTCCACATTCTCTCGTTGCATCTCATTGATTGGTTAATAGATAGGGAGAGTGTAGGGTGGCAAGGTGTCTCTCACTCACTAAGAGGTGGAAGAGAGTCTTACAATCGGGAGGGGTGCGGGGAGTAGGGGGTATGGTGCCTTGATCATTGATTACCTAGTCGATCCAGTGCCTTTGTTTTAAGTCAGTTTCATCACACAATTTAAAGGGGGTGGGGGAGGGTGTCAATCACCCTTGATCTTGTGAGTGTTGATTTATGAGCAGTATACATTGATATATATATAACGAGATGTCAAAACATTTGATCAATGTTTCAATTGTCTGACAACTCCATAGGTACCCCCCCTATGGTTGGATAAAATTTACTACTATTCCGTGAGACCTGACATTCACCTTCACACGCATAAAAGTATTCCCGTTACAAAAAAAATACGAAGTGTCAAGGTATTCGCCTTTACGCACAAAAGGATGATGCAAAATGGCAAAACATTACTTGCCTTTATGTTTAACAAATAAAAATTTAACCGCAAACGAGATTTATGATCGCAAGGTTTATGAGGAGTCTTGCATCAAGAAAGCAATCAATCTCGCAGAAAAATCCAAAGATCAGGACGTTCAATATTTTATATTCAAATTTCAATTTTGGCACGAGTGGACAGAGGATCACTTTCCATTGATCAAGGAATATGTGAAAGCATTATACGAACTTGATAAGATCCTTGGTGAAATGGTTCTTTATCCGAAAGCCTATCAAGATCCTGACTATAAAAAGCTAGTCCGCTCCGCGGAAAATGATATCAAATTGATAGAAAAAGGTTTAAAGATAACAGGTGCAATCCGTGAGATCACCGAAAAATATGAGGAGGCTCTTGATAATGAATAAATTGGACAAGTTCAAAACAGTGAAAGCAAAAAAGGACATTGAAAAAAAGACGGAGTTTGATCTTTTTTGTGATGACAAGCTAGTTCAAATAGTTGCTAAAAATGGGCGTGCCGGAGATCTGAAAACAATGTTCGAACGTTGGAAATCAAATGGCGGTAAATGGGAATAAAACAAGAGGAGTTGACCTTTGCGGGTTGGCTCCTTTTTTTATGTTCACAAAATAGTATATTTACATAGCGACACCAAAACGGTAATATAGACCGTGAAGGTACAAAACAAAACTGCGTGGGTCTGACATGGGAAACTGTGTGACCTTTCCAACAAACGCTATTATATCAATGTTCCATGGGGCTGAATGGGGTACTGGTGTCCTCCACAGTCTTCAAAACTGCTTGAGACCTGCGTGCCAGGTCTGGTGGGTTCGATTCCCACGCAGTCCCGCCAACCTTGATATATTACGGTTTTTGAGGGTTTTAGAGAAGTTAGAATGAGTGGTAAATTGTTCGCGAACAACTCAAAATCTTTACTTTGGTAACACATGAGTGTAAGTGTCCATTGTGTTCCCTATGGTCGAATGTCCAAGCCTTTCGGAAACAACCTTAGGATGTATCCCTTGTTTTAGCATTAAAGTAGCGTGTGTATGCCTTAAATCATGAAATCGTATATATGGTAATCCACTTGTTTCTACCATCTTACGATAATTTCTTGCCATTTCGGTAGGTTGAATTGGTTTTCCATTTTTTTGAGCAAAAACTAAATCTAAATCTTGATATCCTTGACCAAATAAATGTTTGTCTGTTAATTGTTGCTTATATATTTTTTTAATTCTTTTGCAAGGGAAGGGGTTATAGAAATAGACCTACTTTTGCCTGATTTAGGCTCCTTAAATGTTAAACCTACCTTTTTTACTTCTTGTAAGGATTGTCGAACATAAATTATGTTATTATCAAAGTCAATATCCTGCCACCTTAACCCTAGGACTCCACCACGACGCATTCCAGTATTAATTGCTGTTAAAAAAATTGGATAATAAGAAGAATTTTTACTTACATCCAAGAAGATTTTTACTTGTTCATTATCCCATGTTTCCATTTCAACTTTTCTTGTTTTCGGTGGAGTTACCGCTTCTGCGACATTTCTTACAATTAAATGCCATTTTACTGCATCTTTTAAAGCCTTAAAAATAAGACGATGATGGTGTTTCACTGATTGTGCAGAAAGACCGCCTCCTCCAGCCTTTTTTCCATTGCTTAGTGCCTATGAAAAGGAATGCAAAAATAACGAGTACTCCAAAAGAGGTCTACGTATACGTATGCAGCGTGTGTTCTTTTTCATAGATTATCTTGACAGGAGAAATGTTCAGAATTCGAATGATATTACCGTAGAGATGATTACGAAATATACTAGACTCTACAGTAAGTTCTGATTCAAACTGTGGTGGTTTAACATATCCTGGCTTTTTTACGATTCTTCGGATAATCACACAATGGAGTTGATAATCACCTAGAACTCTTATTCTTCTAATGGGGCCTTTGAGTCCTTTAGGCATAGCCTCCTGATAATAGTTAACAGTACAATTGTAAGTTTCCGCCAAAAAGTCTCTTCCTAACGCTTCTGAAAAATAGATTTCACCTCTTGCTTTTGCAAATGAAATAACTCTTTTGTAAAAAGAACGATATCCACAAATAGTGTTATAAGCATAATTTAGCCTATCTAATTCAGATAAAACTTTTGAAACTAATTCTTCAATGGGAATTCGATTTTCCATATGGCACCTCCTAGATTTAATAAATCTATTGTGAGGTGTTATGGAAAGAAATAAACGTATATTTCAATTCAAATAGGGCATATACTTTATTTCTTACCATAAACAAAAACTTTCGATAATTCCCTTTATGTAAAGCTTTGCATAAAGGGAAAACACACATGGCAGTTGGACTGGGATTAGAAGCTATTAAATGAGGTTACCAAGTCTCCTTTATTTCAATGGGAGACTTGGTTCATACCTTAAAAACCATGGACATAACGAGGAAGTCCCAAACTAGGATTAAGCGAATAAAAGAATCACATTTAGTTATCATTGATGATTTGATGTACCGCAGCGATGGATCCAAGGGAAGCTAATTTGTTTTTTCAGTTGGTTAATGACTTATATAACAATTCATCGATTATCTTAACTTCTAATCGTTCTCCAAAAGAGTGGACCGAGTTACTGGGTGACGTAGGTGTGGCCACAGCTATCTTGGACCGTCTCATTCAACGAGCAGAAATTGTTCATTTTAATGATTCAAGTTATAGGATGAAACATCGCGAAACAATTTTTAAAGAAGAAAGTGTTCAAATTTAATAAGCAAAATTGTTCAAATGTACTTGACGCTTACACCCTAAAACAGTGAAAGAAAAGCTTCAGAACTTTATAGAGGAAAGCGGGGCCGATGAAATTATGGCGATGCCCAGGTGTATGATCACCAAGCCCGCCTTCGTTCTTATGAAATTTTGGCAGATATTACTAAAGGGGAATAAATGGCTTGGAGGAAACTCCAAGCCATTTTTTGTGACTATTAAACCGATTGAGTTGTTTGATCCTGTGAAGCAGAAGGTTTTAAATCTGTTCGATCTAAGAAGAAGGAAGCTAAGGTTCCTCCAACCAATCCCCAAAAAGGTGCCCCGATATGAAAGAGAGAAATTCCAGAAATCGTAATCAAAAATGAAAATAAAGCACCTGTTTTAAAACGCCCTGAAAAGCTCGTCTTCAAAGAGTCAATCAGGACATTAATCATGGCCAGCCCGCCCAGCATTTTAATTAATGAGGAGGGAATCAAATGGGGAACGGCTGCCGCCATTGGAGCAAAAACAGCTAATAAACATGACAAAATTCCTAATACGATTGCAGCGGCATAACGATTTTCTTTCAATCCAGATTCTTTACTTGCTAATAAGGCAGTCATTGGACCGGCAATACAAGCAGAATGGCCGCCCATAAATCCATTGAGAATCGATCCAATCCCGCTCCAACTCGTCATAGAATTAATGGGCGGGAGATAATTCGAACTCTCCAGAACAGCAATTCCTTGAGCATTTTGTATTGCGATGACCGTAAGCACTAACGGAATAACCAGTTCTCCCATCACAGATAGATTAAAGGAAGGAAAGACCACGTGCGGTACCGCCAAAGAAAATGATACACCATGAACTTGAATTCCTGGTAATACTTTTAATAAAACAATAGATGTGAGAATAGCCCCAACAATGGGAGGGAATTTTTTTGACAGCTTTCCAAAAAAAGAAAGAACAAGAAATACTAGAAAAGGAATTCCATTTAACAAGGGATTGTCGAGAACAGAACGAAACATATCTGTACCAAAAGGAAGAAGGACGCCGGAAACCATTCCCATCATGACTGGCATAGGAAGGACCTTCATTAATTTATCGATCATTCCAGATATTCCTAAAAGAAAAATGACGATGCCTGTCATGAGATAGGCACCAACTACCTGGCTAAATGTGTAATGAGATAAGGATGCTCCGACAAGAATTGCACCAGGAATCGAAAAAGCATATCCAATCGGCTGGCGGTAATAAAAGGAGAGACCAATCGATAGCAATCCTCCAATTCCATAAATAGCAAAGATCCAGGATGTAATCGCTGAATCAGATAAGTGGCCTTTCGAAGCTGCTTGTAAAACAATCAGTAATGGTCCAGTTGCGCCGAATAGCCAGGCCACAAAACCATTTGAAATATTTCCAATCGATAATAATCGGGGAAATTCAACAATATTCTTCTTCCACAAAGTACTCACTCCTAAAATAGGCTACAGTATAGTATACTATATTAAAACTGATTAAATGTATATAAAAATATACAAAAAATATGGAGGACCGAATGAAGGGATTAGAAGATGAACAAACAAGAAAATTAATTCAACAAATGGGCGGGCTGCTTCGGAAAATTAGAAGCGAACAAAAATTTAGCCTCGAGGAGCTTGCCGAAAAAACAGGTGTTAGCAAGCTCACGTTAGGAAAGATTGAAAGGGGAGAAACGAATCCCACATTAGGAGTTGTATGGAAAATTACAGAAGGGTTATCGATCCCTTTAACAAGAATTTTAGTAATGGACGATCATGTCGATCTTTCGAGATGTGGAGAGGGCTTTATGATTTATGGGCCAGACCAAACATGGAGAGTAGAGACAGTTTTTCGGAATACAGATGGACCAACAATGGAAATATATCGAGCATTTCTTGAACCGCAAGCCATGTACTCGCCGGAGCCGCATCATAAAGGAGCAATGGAATTTGTGACGGTAATGAGGGGAAATATCAGCTTTAAAGTAGAGGAGAGGGTATACCAACTCAAACAGTTTGATTCCATTAAGTTTGAAGCTGCAAGTAAACATCTTTATAAGAATATCGGTGATGAAGAGGCCGTGTTACATGTAGTGGTGAGATATCCTTCTTAACAATTCAAAGATTAAATTTTCAATAAAAACCCAAGTGAGTAACCTCACTTGGGTATGTAATTTCGATCCATTGGAAGAGATGGAACATTTTTAGGTCTATAAGTAATGACATCAGAAGAATAAACATTAACTAACAATCTGTCCTCTAGGTTTTCGACTGAATGAGGATAGGCTGGTTGTAATTATTTTTAAAAATTAAATCAGGCCCATTCCACCTCACTGTGGCATCTCGTCCAGGAGGAACGTATGAAACTTCCCTGCTGCGTGAGGAGCGTTGAATCACATTTATTCCCGCATTATCGACAGCATTGAAAAGGGGGTAGATACTTGACAAATTCCACCGCCAATATCTTCGGAAAATTCTCCTTTAATAATCACTGTTGCAGGTCTATATCGTTTTTCTGCAGTTCTTTTTCCAACCACTTTATTAAACGAGAATACTTCACCAGGGAATAGAACATAGTTATTTATTGCTTCTGCAGAAAGTATGGAAAGGGGGTTATTACTGTTGTTTAAAAAAGAGGAAAAAACCTTAGAATTTATAGCATGGTTTGGCATTGGGAGTGACATTTTTACAAGTATCTATAGTCTTATCATAATCAGAATGTTAAATTCTATCCAAGGAAACAGATAGGATTTATTCAATTTTTAAAACAAGTGTGGCAGGGGCACCTCTGTCTTTTTATTCGCAGAACTACCCAAAAAACTGAATCTAATTTTGTTGAGTGCCTTTCTCCAACATAATTGAGTAGGCTTTGTTATTAAACGCAACTATTCTTTACGTTTAATACGTTTAGTCCAGCCACCCAAGAAGGGAATTTTATCTCCATCAAACACGGCCTCTATATCTCCAAAGTGGAAAAATTCTTCCTGATCGGTGTCATCATCTAAAACGGCCCAAAAACCTACTCTTTCTTCCTCTAATTGTGTTATATGTCCATGATAATATAGATCATCTTCAACTTCTTTATTAGTCAAATAGCGGACAACAATCGTTACATAGTCGCCTTCTTAATAAGGAAAATCCGTTAAGCCTGGTCCGTAAATACTACCGTCTTTGTAGTGTCCTGTCCTTTTCTTCCTAAGTGTTTCCCTTGTGCTTTCGCTCGTTCTCGCCCTTCTTTGGTCCGTTCATTGATGAGATCGCGCTCGAATTCAGCAATAGCCCCCATCATGGGTAAACATGAGCTTTCCAGCCGGAGTTGAAAAGTGGATCTGTTCCATGATGAATACAACACCGATGTTTTTCTCTTGTAATTCATGAACAATATTAGGTAAGTCTCTTGTTGATCTGCCAAACGGTCAATTTTATGAAGGCGTTGATGTGAATTGATATAGCCTTTTAGGGCGGGTTCTATTTCTTCTTTCTTTTTTTTCATAGTGCGGCGTGCAAAGTTTGCTAGTTTTTCAGGGTCCTCTTCACCATCGGCAATGGCATCAAGCATATCTCGTGCTGAAACACCCAACACATCTGAAACAACCGACCCCAACTTAATATTCGCGCCTTCTAACACCTTTTAGATTCGGTTATCACGCTCCTTGAATAATACTTCTACGATAGCGAACGAGTTCACGCAATGATTTCGGTCAGGGATATAACGGGCTTTAAGTAGTCCATGGCGAAGAAGTTTGGCAATCCATTCTGCATCCTTCACATCTGTCTTTCGTCCTGGAACTGCCTTCATATGTTGGGCATTCACCACTAAAAACTCAATATTCTCAGCTTCTTGTAAATTCACAATAGGCTTTTAATAAACACTCGTGCTCTCCATGGCGACATGGGTACAATTATGTTGTTTAATCCAGTCAACAAACTGTAAAAGAAATACAGTTTTAGTAGAGAACGTTTGAATCTTCTTTCCTTCGGGTGTCGAAATACAGGCAATAATATTGTCCTTATGGACATCCATACCGCATGCTCTTTCAATGACAACTTCCATTGAAAACATCCTTTCTACGGCTCACAATATATTGGAGGCTGGTGCAGCAACCTGAATAGGATTAATCTACCATGTGTACTTCCCGTAAGGGAGCGACAGTCAGTTGTGCACCGTGGTCGTTGGAGTCAGACTAACGGATGGGCTCTAACGCACCATAGTTCATCGACCTTCATCTCCCAGCCGTAGAATCAGTATTGACGGTTTAAAACCATTTTCATTCTCTGTGGTGAAGCGTTTATTTTTGCGCTTCATGGGTGGCTAATGGGTGCTTGAATTCAAGAAAGTAAGGCTGTTGCGGCAGCCTTTTTCCTATTCGAATAACGTGGCGGTTTAGTTGAATAAAGTGAAAGACAATTTTACGAAAAATTTTAGGCAGAATATGATTTCGATTGAAGGAAAATACTATGCAAAACAATAAAAGGGAGATTTTTCTATGGACACGATCAAACCAATTAAAGTTGGTTCTACAAAATCAGACCTAAAAGAAGAACTAACCGCAGCCGAAATGGCGAAACTGTGGGCGACTTATATGGGAAACAGCATGGCAAAATGCATTATAAAGTATTACCTTCAACATGTTGAGGATGAAGATATTAAAGCATTATTAGAAAACGCATTAAAATTAAGCACAGAGTTCTTAAAAACCACGGAAGAGATTTTCAAGAAAGAAGATTTCCCAATACCAAAAGGTTTTTCGGAACAAGAAGACGTTAATCTTGGTGCCCCTCGGTTATTTCAAGATGAATATTATGTACACTATTTAAGGTATGCTGCAAAAGCGGGAATGAGTATTTATAACGTTGCTATACCACTTGTTTATAGGAGGGATGTAGAAGAGTTTTTTATTTATTGTATGGATTCCACGATGGCCTTGATGAAACAAATCAAAGAAATATTAATGAATAAAGGTTTAATCATTAAACCACCTATTATTCCCGTTCCCGACAAAGTTGAATTTGTAAAGCACCAATTTTTAAATGGTTTTTTTGGAGATGTAAGACCCTTACATGCATTAGAAATTACCCATCTTTACGATAATATTGAAAATAATGTGACAAGCAAAGCACTGATAATGGCATTTAGTCAAGTGGTTAAATCTGAAAAGATACGAAATTTGTTTTTAAAAGGCAAGGATTTTACTCATAAACACATTGAAACCTACATGGCAAAACTACATAAAGAAGATTTACCTACACCATCATTTCTTGATCATTTGGTCACCAAATCAACATTTTCTCCTTTTTCGGATAAAATAATGTTATACCATAAGGCGGATATGTTTTCCATGAAAATTAGGGCTTATGGAAACTCTGCGGCTGTAGACGGTAGACACGATATTGGACTCATGTATACAAAGTCATTAATGACTATAGCACAATTTGTTGAAGAAGCAGCAAAAATAATGATAGAAAACGGTTGGATGGAACAACCACCATTTGCAGTTGATAGAAATTTGTTAGCCAACGATGAGTAACCCTTTCCAAATTCAGTAATAATTTAACATTTATTTTTTAAAATCCAAAAGAAAAAGGTTAGACAAATGTGAATCCAAAAGAAAAATTATTATGGAGTATAGCCCTTCCAGGGTTTGGTCAATTACTTAATGGGAAATACCTCAAAGGGATTCTTTTTATTTCATTAGAATTTGTGATTAATGTCCGCTCTCATTTTAATGAATTAATCATGCTTAGTTTTAACGGTGAATTGAAAACGCCATTGACCATACAAAATATCAATGGCTTATGTTTTATCCATGTGTTTACTTTTTTGCGATGTGGGACGCTTTTAAAGATGCAAGTCTGCAGGGCATGTAACCTCGTCATTTTCCTTGTCATATTGAAATTGATGATCTTCTCGAGTTCCATATACCTGCCTAACCCTTTTTTAAATGTCCTTTACAAAGGGTACATTTTAAACGGGTGTTCCCCTTATTTTTATATAAAAGTTTTAGATTGCGAGGAAAGTGGATTTTTATTACAAGAGGAAATTTTTGAATGGGAGGGATAGGGTGGTCAGTGTGGTAAATATTTAATTTGATGGTCCGACATATGTGGATCAGTTTTGGAGGTCTTCCACAAACATGGCTGTCAACTAAACAAAGAAACCAAACGCTGTTGAAGATGTTGTAAATCAAGCTAAGTACAAGCTGCTAATATGTAAGGGAAGAACATTTATTTATAGCACTTTTCATTGAAGGAATGTTTTTTGTTGGTCTTAATTATCCATCGAAAACAGGCTGGAGGGATATATACTTTTAGGTTATGTGGGTTACTGACTATGAAAATACCCCACCCCTGTAGGTGAAAAAATATCGAAATACAGATATTCTTTACAGGGGGGAGTGGTATTTATCAAAAGGGTATATACTTTAGTGCGAAGCTGGGAACCAGATGATGCTGCTGTTTAATACCTGAATTTCTTCATCTTGTCATTTGCTTTTAAAGCATACGCAGTTTCGCCTGACAGACTTTTTAAATTTCGAAAACAATCAATTCCATCATCTTTTCGTATAGAAAAACTTATTAAGAAACATGCACTAGAAAAAATATAAATCATATATAGGTGATATCCCGTTTAAAGGGTTGAGGAGGATATCATGAAACCTATGCTACCTATTGAAAAATATTTCGGTAAGTTAGAACTAGTTTATGCATTTTATGGTACTATGCCTACAGGTGTTAGTGTTTCGGAAACTGGTCGTATTTTCATTTGTTTTCCGAAATGGGGAGACGATGTTAAATTTACGGTGGCGGAAATTGTTGAGGATAAATTGCAGCCTTATCCTAATTTACAAAACAATTTGGTTAACCCCGAGAATATCACAATGACTTTCATCAGTGTCCAAAGTGTAGTTGCTGATGGAAGGGGAACGCTTTGGGTATTAGATACAGCGGCACCCAATTTTTCTGAACCTATTAAAGGTGGGGCAAAATTAGTCGCTGTTGATTTAAAAACCAATACAATTAGAAGAGTATATACCTTTACAGAAGATGTTGTCCTGCCAACAACTTACCTGAATGATGTCCGATTTGATTTTCGTGTTGGAAATGCAGGTTATGCCTATATAACGGATTCTTCTTCCAAAGGACCAGGAGCTATTATCGTCGTAGATTTAGAAAATGGAAACGCGTTTAGACGGTTAAATGGAGCAAATTCAACTTCACCCGATCCCTATTTTATACCGAAAGTAGAAGGAAAAGTGTTGATGAATCGAAATAAAGATGGCGGGACTTCTCCATTTAGATTGGCGTCTGACGGTATTGCGATTTCTCCTGATGGAAAGGTATTATTTTTTTGTCCACTAACAAGTCGTCATCTGTTCTCGATCTCAACAGAAGCCCTGAGAGACAGAAATATACCGGACATGGATTTACTTTATCATGTGGAGTATTGGGGAGAAAAAGGTGCGTCTGATGGAATGATTACAGATGCAAAAGGTGCCGTTTATGCTGGAGATTATGAGAACAATAGTATTCGAAAGATATTGCCAAATGGCACAATGGAAACCATCGCACATGATCCGAGAATTTTATGGCCGGATACTTTTTCGATTGGTCCGGATGAATACTTATATGTCATTGTGAACCAATTACATCGGCAGGCAAGATTTCATTATGGAAAAGACCTGCGACAAAAACCTTATAGTTTACTTCGTATGAAAATTGATGAATTTCCTGCTCCTACCATTTGATAATAAAAAATAGTTGGTTCATTTTTTTGTGAAATTTGAACGGGTAAGCATGGAGCCAATAGGTCTTAATTAGCTTAATATAGCTCTATTCATAAAAGAAAAGACATCAAATTTGTAATTGTAAAAGAAAATGGTGGTCGCAAAAGGAGGGAAATCGTATATTTACATCATTTAAATATAAATGGTTTATTAGGAACAGTTTAGGTTGGTAATGCTAAACTGCTCCTATTTTATTTTTATAGAGTGGGTAAGTTCAATGCTGTATTGATATTATTTAAATCTAAATTGATTTGTTCGTTTGTATCCCAAGCATGATACCATCCTTTTTCTGTCATATATGAGGAAATTTGTTCATGCATATCAAGAGCTTCCATTAAATGGCGAGTGAGCATTTCTTTAATTTCGGGCGTTCCTGTTTCCGTAACTGCCATGGCATAATTTCTAACTCCACTTTTAGCTGAAATCAATAAATCCATTGTAACCACTTGATCCGATAGTGCGTTCATGCCAGTTAAATTTTCAATGATTGGATTCATGTTCATTCATCTCCTAATTTACTGCTTAGCGTTGGAAAGGATAGAAGCATATTCTTGTAATTGTCTCGTAGATACATCAATGTCTCGCTGCATAATATCTTTTAATTGCTGATCTGTAACTAACCCTTTCATCGTTTTGGACTTAGTCAAACAAGTGGTCTTAAATGCAGCCATCTCATGGACCTCAAGAACTTCATGTAAGGCGTAGTTCATTTTTTATACCTCCTTCCTCAAGGTTTCAACACGACTTTTATACAATCATCCATTTTTGTGTCAAAAATCTCATACCCACGCTTTGCTTCACTAAGTGGAAGTACATGACTCACGACATCTCCTGGATCAATTTTTCCGGTCGAAACTAATTCAAACATATATGGCATATAGTGAATCACAGGTGCTTGCCCAGAGCGGATATTGACGTTTCGGTTCATAATATCTCCCATTGGGAATCCATTATATCTGCCACCGTAAACGCCTGTAACTTGGATGGTCCCGCCTTTACGCACTGCTTGTGAAGCCATGATAAACGCACTGAATGCTCCGCCTTGAAGCTTCATTCCGCTCGCAAGGAATTCTATATCAGTCATTTTACCGTCCATACCAACTGCATCAATGACAACATCAGCGCCGCCTTTCGTCATTTCTTTCAAATGCATTCCCACATTTTCAAAGTGTTCGAAATTTACAATTTCAACTTTGTTGGTACGTTTGGCGTGTTGCAAACGATAGTCTACATAATCTACGGCAATGACACGCTTTGCTCCTTTTAGCCAACAGAATTTTTGAGCAAAAAGACCAACCGGACCACAGCCAAGAACAATAACTGTATCTCCATCCTTTACGCCTGCATTGTCAACACTCCAAAAACCAGTAGACATCGCATCGGCAATAACTGCTAACTTTTCATCTGGTTCTTCACAAGTCTCTGGAATTTTGAAATGAGTAAAGTTAGCAAACGGCACTCTTAAATATTCAGCTTGCCCACCTGGATAGCCACCCGTCGTACCAGAATATCCGAAATAGGCACCCATATCACCATTATCATTAGAATTATCACATTGGCTTTCCAAATGGTTTTTACAGTAATAGCATTCACCGCATGCTATATTAAAGGGGATAATTACTCGATCTCCCTTTTTTAGCTTAGTCACACCTGGACCAACTTCTTCGACGATTCCCATTGGTTCATGGCCAATAACATAGTTTTCTTGCAGGTTAGGAATCATGCCATGAATTAAATGTAAATCAGACCCACATATGGCTGTACTCGTTACTTTAATAATCATGTCATCTGGTTTTTCAATCTTTGGATCTGGAACTTCTTTGACTACAACATTTTTAATACCTTGATACGTTACTGCCTTCATGCTATACAGCCTCCAGTGTTAGTGTTCATCAGGTGTCCGGTCAAACATACCCTTTCTATTGGTCTCAACAGGAAATAGATTCATTTTGCCAATCATCAATGTATTGTTGGCGGAGAGTTGGTCTAATTGATATTGTTCACTTAGTTCGTATGGATGGAACCATTTTTTATTAATCATTAGTTCTGTAATTTCTTGGTGCATGGCAATCCCTTGCATTAACTGGTTTCGTAAGAGGGTTCTAACATCAGGTGATGGGGACTCCGTTAATGCGACAGCAATATTGCGAACACCTTCTTTGGCACGAAGAAGTAAATCCATCGCAAATGTGGTATCTGCTAGCTCTGGTACGTGTAGTGAGTTTATAGGGTCTAAATAGTCATGATTCAATGAATTTGCCACCTTTTCAATTTATTATTGGTGTTGGCCGGTTTTGAGGAACAGGAGCTTCAAAAGGTGCACGTTGATAAATTGCCTGTAATTCTCCAAGCGCTTGCATGGATTGTTCAACATCTTTTTGCATTAATGCTCTCAAATCATGATCAAATACCAGTCCTTGCATTAGTTTTGATTTCGCTAAGCAAAGGGTTTTAAAATTAATAACTTCATGTAGATCCAATGACTCATGATCGGCTAATTTTTGAATATCCATTTCTAATTACCCACCTTTCTACGTAAATACAATGGTATTGTTCCAAGTATAGGAGGAAACATTCTATAATTTTTTAAAAAGATAGGTAAATTATATTTAATGGTTAGAATATTCGTAAAATGTAGAAAATTAATTTAGCACTAAGACGCTAATTCAGCAATATGTACTTGCATGGATAATTGATAAGAACGCGAGTTAAAACCCCTTGGTGCTCAAGGGGTTTTGTGTACTTCGTAAAATCGCAGTTATGGTGAAGTTTCACTAAGATAATACTCGCCGATCAACGGAACTTGGCGGTTCCTCAAACCATCCATTGGAAATCATGAAGTTTGCGCAGTCTTCCGCAAACTTCACATCCCTTGCGATACAGGCCGGGAAGATCTGTTTCGAACGATTGAATCTGCTATCAGGGGTGAAACATTATTACAACCAGAAATCATGGCCAAACTAATTGGAGCTAAAGAAAAGAAATCCAAGGTTATAGCTCCCTTTGAAGCCAATAAACTAACTGAAAAGCAACTGTTTATTTTACAAGCAACAGCCAAAGGATACCGAAATAAAGATATAGCCTTTGATATGGGTATTGCCGAACGAACCGTTAAGGCACATTTAACGAATATTTACAATAAACTTGGTGTTAACACTAGAACAAAAGCGGTCGCTGTTGCCCTAGAAAGTGGAATGATACATCTTTAGAAAAAATACATAAGCGTAAAATCATAAAAAGAGAGCTATTTTTGAATAGTCAGCTTTTTTCTATTTAAAATAAGTATTATAGTGCAAATTTTTATATCTTGATTACCATTATCAAAATCTTTTAGAAAATCATAGATGTCAAAGCAACCATCAGAGTAATAACATTAACAATTATTTAAAATGGTCGCTGGTAAAAGTATGAGGGTGGGATGTGCTTGGCAATAAAGAAGGAGAAGAAATCACCCTTATTGAAAATAAATTGATGAACAAAAGTCTGCTGGGGTTTTGTTCATCAATTTATTTTGGAGGGATATAAGGGTTTGGTATGAAAGGAAAATAATATGCCTTTCAATTAATTTTTTTATCATTCGAAACAGGTTATTTAACTACATAATATTCAAAACTGCAAATCCTTTTGAAAAGGAGGATTTGCAGCCAAGGTCGGTAACTATAAGTAAAAAGAAAAAGTACTGTGTTTCTCAATCTTCACTATCTTGGTCTTGGTCACTTACTGGTCACATTTTGGTCACGAATTAAAAATAACTACTGAAAATTAGAGATAACTAAAATATATAAATTTGGCAGAAGACTCTTTATAATCAAGGATTCCAGATGACCAATGATAACTAATAATAAATAGAAATAACACCTTTCCTCTAACTTCAAAACTGCTTGAGACCTGCGTTCCAGGTCTGGTGTGTTCGATTCCCACGCAGTCCCGACAACGATTATACTCCCGCAAGGGTTTGACGATGATTGACTCGGTGATTGTTGCCGTTGATTGATCCGTTAACTTTCACAGTTTCCGCCCAGTCTCGTTATAAGACTGTTTAAGGCTGACGGGTAAAACTGTTTTGATAGTTGCCGAAAACTGTTCGTCCTCTTACGCTACCATATTTGCGGAAGGGGATTTTTTATTTATGATGCGGAAAGGTTTAACTCGACGAAAACCACGGCATGTTCCGGTTGAATTTTCGCTTACTATAACGGAGATGTTTGAGGAGTATATGCTTGTAAAGAAGGGCGAAGGACTGGCGAAACGGACGATACAAGAGCATTATAATAATTTCGGTTATTTTAAAACGTATATCGGAAAAGAGATATCCGCGGATGAAATGACTACCGAATTATTCGACGGATGGATTACGTATATGATCGAAGAAATGAATTATACACCAGGAACCGTTAATATTCGCGTCAGGACTATGCGCGCTTTCTTACGCTATTGCTACGAGGATAAAGCGTGGATTAATGAGCCGATACATAAAAGCTTCAAGCCGATTAGGGCACCTACGCTTAATTATGTATTTAAATAACGTTTACCAATTGCGTCACCTTAACGGGAGGCGTTTTTATTTGTACAAAAATAAAAGAAAGCCCTATGTTCAAGGGCCCAATTGTCGAGTAAAGTATCGATAATTAATTCTTAGAGTTTTCCTCAATTTTATGAATATACACGACACCGCTCGTTACAACTGAACCATTTGTTTCACCGCAATGGGGGCAATTTATATACTCACGCTCTCTGCCTCCAGGGACATTCATTTCCGTAACTTGGAAATAAAACTCTTTTTCACATTTTTTGCAGTTCATCAAAAGACATCCCTCCGTGTACTTTTATTAGTAACTCAAAGTATATATTCGCCGAGTTGTAAGCGTTTTCCTTCTTGATATTATTTATTTGACGGAGTTATAGAGGGTATATGATAGAAGGAACACGGTATTACAAAAGGAGAGACTTTGATATGTTAACACTACGTGAAGAAGCATTAAAGATGGACAAGGAAAATCAAGGGAAACTTGATGTTCATTCATAAGTTCCCGTACGTAATGCAAAATATATTTTGAAAATTTTAATTTGTTTTGTATTTTTACGTATGATTATGTAGTTCCTTATATAAATTAAACCTACAGTATTAGAAACTATCAATCAGTCTATGGGAAAAGAGAAAAGTAATCTTTTATTGGGGGAATTTTATATGTGGGTAATCACAGTCTATTCAAAGGAAAATACTTCGATGTTTGAATTTGACACAGAAAAAGAAGCAAGGGAAGCTTTCAAGAATATTCAAGGATGCAAGATTCTTTCCGAGGTTGTTTACTTTAATGATCATTATGTTGCTTAGCTACTGTTTAAGATCTTACTCAGAGGTCTGAGAATTTTTTAACTATTTGTTTACTAAAACAAACATCTATTAAATTAAGGAGAGACATTATATGTCAACTTTACGTAAAGAAGCATTAAAGATGCACAAGGAAAATCGAGGAAAGCTTGG
Organism: Bacillus sp. AFS031507; assembly: GCF_002584635.1. Classification (NCBI taxonomy): domain Bacteria; kingdom Bacillati; phylum Bacillota; class Bacilli; order Caryophanales; family Bacillaceae; genus Bacillus; species Bacillus sp. AFS031507. The sequence continues at coordinate 361,932 of NZ_NUOW01000006.1, read as the reverse complement.
TGTTCATTCAAAAGTTCCCGTACGTAATGCAAAAGATTTAAGTCTTGCTTATTCTCCAGGTGTAGCGGAGCCATGCTTGGACATTTATGAAGATGAAAGCAAAGCCTATGAATATACCATGAAGGGAAATCTGGTAGCTGTTGTTTCGAACGGAACAGCAGTACTCGGTCTTGGAAATATAGGTCCGAAAGCGGCCATGCCGGTCATGGAAGGAAAAGCTTTGTTATTCAAATCGTTTGCGGGTGTCGATGCATTCCCGATTTGCTTAGATACAACGGACCCGGACAAGATTGTGGAGGTCGTTACTTTATTGGAGCCGACATTTGGCGGAGTGAACTTAGAAGACATTGCAGCACCGCATTGCTTTGAAATTGAAGATCGATTACGAAAAGTTTGTAATATCCCTATTTTCCACGATGACCAGCACGGAACAGCCATTGTAACTGCTGCTGGGTTAATCAATGCTTTAAAATTAGCTGAAAAAAAGATTGAAGACATTCGTGTTGTAGCAAACGGGGCGGGTGCTGCAGGGGTGGCGATTGTTAAGCTGCTTCTTCAAATGGGTGTAAAAGATGTCATTTTATGTGATACCAAAGGAATCATTTATAAAGGCCGCCCGTTTGGAATGAATCAATTTAAAGAGGAAATGGCATGCATCACCAATAGCGAACAAAAACAAGGTGTATTAGCAGATGCTCTTGTTGGGGCTGATGTGTTTGTGGGGGTATCTGCTGCAGGTATTGTTACGGAGGAAATGGTTTGTTCTATGAATCAGAATCCTATTATTTTTGCCATGGCCAATCCGATACCTGAGATTATGCCGGAAGAGGCAAAAAAAGCGGGGGCACTCGTAGTAGGAACTGGACGCTCTGATTTCCCCAATCAGGTGAATAACGTCCTCGCATTCCCTGGCATTTTCCGTGGTGCTTTAGACGTTCGTGCAAAAGCAATTAATGAGGAAATGAAACTTGCTGCTGTTTATGCCATTGCTGGATTGATTTCAGATGAAGACCTTCACGCGGATTATGTGATTCCAGATCCATTTGACCGGCGAGTAGTGGCTAATGTAGCAGCAGCTGTTGCGAACGCTGCAATAGAAACAGGAGTATCACAAAAATATGTCAATGGAGAAGAAATCAAAAGGCGCTTATTAGAAGAGGAAGAACAACCTGTTTTTGTATAATTCTTACTGAACAACAAAGAAAGTTTCTCTACTACTTTAGTTGTTCAGAAATTTAATATAAATTTTCTGAAGTTTCAGTTAGTGCAAAGTAACAAAATGATTGAAAACGTTATCGAATTATAAGGAAGAAGGGGTAGTAACTATGAAGCTTAATTAACTGACGGAAGTTCAGATTTCTCTTTTTGGCAAGCCACTCTAGTTCTTTGTGATAGCTACTATTGTAAAGGTTTTAGGCTCAGTATGTTGGTCCAACTGGAAAATGATCTTTACATCCGAGTCTTTTAAAATTTTAAAAAAATTTACAAAAAATTTTCTTGTTTAGTGCAGCCGCTGATGTGATTCAGAAAAGCGGTCTGTTCATAAAATTAAGTACAAGATACTATAATTAAATCACGTATTAGTGACTTTTAAAAAAGTATAAACTCCAGCATGAGATATTAATAAATTGAGCTTTTGGATAATATTTTAAATTGTCTTAAGTAAATATTTATTCTAAAATGAAGACTGTAGAGGTTTAGGGAAAACGGTCTAAAAACCTATCAAGAGACTGCCGAGGCCCCTTGATATTACTGGGAAATTTGAAGCTGATTTGACCACTGGTGTCCTCCACAGTCTTCAAAACTGCCTGAGAACTGCGTGCCAGGTCTGGTGGGTTCGATTCCCACGCAGTCCCGCCAATTAAACCCAGTAATATCAAGGGCTTCCACTGTTTATTAGCTCTGTTTTTCCGACTGTTTAAACAGTTAGTTGAAAGCAAAAATTCACCAGTATTTTTTTAAAAAATTACATAGTACTAGTGCGACTGATTTTAGGTGTACTAATGTTTCAAATCCACCAAATTCTTAAGAAAGGTGGATTTTTTTATGCAGTCCGTTCGGAAATCTCAGCGAAAAGGTTCAAGAAGTACTCAGAAATCTACGGCAAAACTCTAGAATTCTCGGGCAGGAAGAATGATGGCAGAGTTGAATAAGACGACATAAAAAAGATGATTTCATCATATTTATCATCAATGAGAGGTTAAAGAGGTGAAATCATGTTACGCAATGTTGGCAGAAGACTCATCTGGTTTCTGATCGGAAGTACGTTCTTTGCTACCTTTATCGGATATGCCCTGTTTAAGGCTGGCCTCATGTCATTTCCAGGTATTCCTAAATCTCAAATAGCACTGAATAATAAAGATCGTAATCGAAATAGAAGAGTTGGTAGAATTCGAGTTACTTAGATATTTCTAAATCATCACTGTGTACTTTTAGGTGCTCAAACTTCATTTATTTTATAATAGAAAAATATTTATTAAGGGCAAACAGTGCGGAATAAACTGCTTGCTCTTTTTACGATGGTCCCTATATGGATGGTTTTCCTCCTTTAACAATTGCTAGTTGCTGATAAACAACAAATTATCACTGGAGATCCTCCTGCATAGTTGCTTTGGTGCCCAAATTTTATAAATTACAAATCACCAGAAAACACTAGGAAGCAAAAAGGCTTGATTTATCAGTACTTGAGGGTACATAGTGATACTAGAAAAACAGAAGCCAGCAAACTTCAAAACTGCCAGAGACCTGCGTACCAGGTCTGGTGGGTTCGATTACCACGCAGTCCCGCTGCTCACGATTGATTTAACCTCGACTGGAGAAATACTTCTTTAATAACACTAAACATTCACAAATGTTGTTTTCTAAATGTTTGTGAATGTTTTTTTGTTTGGGGAAAAGAGTACATCATACCATTCTTTTTATAGTAACAGGGAAGTGATCGGTACCACTAAATTATTTTGTCATAAAATCTACACATTATATCTGAAAAACCTATGACCATTTTCATCATTTCATTCTATATCAATTATGAAGGAATTTTATTAGAAGAAAGGCAGTGGTCGAGGATGGCAAAATATAGAATGGTGCGTACTGATTTTTGGAAGAATCCGGTTGTTTTAGAAGAGATGAGCCCCGAGGACAAATACTTTTATCTGTATCTTCTTACCAATCCACATACGACCCAAATTGGCATCTATAAAATTACCAAAAAACAAATGGCTTTTGACTTGGGGTATTCGATTGAAAGTGTTCATGCGTTAATTGAACGATTCATCGAGCTCCACAAGGTGATTCGTTACAATCCGGAAACGAGAGAGCTCGCGATTAAAAACTGGGGGAAATACAACCTCCATAAAGGCGGGAAACCGGTTATGGATTGTATTTATTCGGAATTAAAAGATATCGAGGATCTCTCGCTTATCCTTTATGTTTCGGAATCCATTGATAAACAGGAAATTCTCAGCTTATTTGAATCTTTTTGTGGACAAGAAGACATGTTTAACAGCAATGATATGATTGAAGAAGAAGAAAAAGATACATATATCGATACTGAGTGCGAAGAATTAGATGATCCGTTCACGCCTCGTTATACGATACGGGGACAAAAAGAAAAAGGAAATAATAATAAAGTAGTTAAAAACAACAACAAGAACCTTTTCATACAAATATAGAGGAAAATCCAGTCATCGAGAATCCATTACAGAATAATCAAAAAGATGTGAAAGAAATTGTTGAGTTTTGGGACAACAATGGATTTGGTTTTTCGAACGTGAATGCCAAACAACGGTTACTATCTTGGTTAGATCATTCTATCTTTTTACAACCGAAAGGTGTGATTTTAAAAGCGATGAATATTGCTTGTGCCAATAACAAGCGAAAGCTGAGTTATGTGGTTGGGATTCTGAAAAACTGGGAAATGACTCCTTACAGACCGTAGAAGAAATTGATTCCTTTTATGAGAGTAAAAATTGCGCACCAAAGCATAGGCAATCACCGAATCGTTTCCTGCCGGAAGACCTATTCCAGGTAGATTTAAACTAGACCTTACGGCAGGTGAAGAGGGATGAGTATGGCGAGAAAGATCTTTTATGAAGCTAGATGAAGGGGAGGTACTTGCTCAAGGATACTGTGGTCTAACCTGAACAGTTGGAATGTACACGGCATAAACTTGAATTAGAAAAGCTTCTTTAATTTCTAAAGTGCCCAAACAGGTCAGGTTTAATAAGAAGAGAATTTTTAAATTAAGGCTAAATTTGTAGAGTTAACTTTACAGGAGTTTTATATAATCATGCAATAATATACTATAAGCGATTTAATTCCTAGATGTATAATTCTATGAGAATACTAGAAAGGAGTTTTCCTCATGAATATTACATCTTTTTTAATTTACTGTATTATTGTTACTTTTACACCAGGCCTACTAATATCGTCATATTATCCACAGTGCATCATTTTGGGACAAAAAAGGCAATGGAATATACGTATGGTGCAACGATTGCTTTTGGTATATTACTTGTTATTTCTGCTATGTTGAATACTGTCCTTATAGAGATCATACCAAAAATATTAATTGTTATGCAGATCATCGGAAGCTTATATATCTTCTATCTCGCTTATCAAATATGCAAAAGGGATTCGTCAAAACCAGTTGTAAACGAAACTGGTACCTTTAGGTCAGGCTTCCTTATGCAGTTTTTAAATCCAAAGGTGGTCCTATTTACAATGACTGTCATTCCTAGCTTTATTATGCCGTACTATACCGCAATGCCTGAGGTGACTATAAGTGTTTTCGCTATAACTCTTATTGGATTTTTGGCATTTATTACATGGGTTCTTTTCTGTACCATCTTCAAGAAGTTTTTACAGAATCATAGTAAGATTGTTAATATAATGATGGCGTTATTTTTAGCTTATTCTGGAATCATGATATGGTTGTAGGAAAGCTACAAAAGAGGTGAATTTAATGGATAAATTTATCTATAAAAAATCGGCAGGTGTTACTGCGTTGTCAGCAAGTATTACTAATTTTACATATAAAAAGCATTCTCACCAGGAGTATGCAATAGGGGTAACATTGCGTGGTATCCAACAATATAACCTGGATGGCAGCTTACTATTATCTTATCAAAATGGTGTTATGCTTTTTAATCCAGAACAGGCACATGACGGAATGGCACATGATCATGAGGCAGGACTTGATTATGTCATGTTATATATTGATCCGCAATTGCTATTAGAGGTTATGGAGAAAAAGGATATAGTACGTTTTTCAACACCGATTGTCTATGATTATAGACTTGAACAAAGAATATTAAGTCTTTCCAATTCCATATTAAGCGAAAAAGATGAGGCTTTGTGCAGTGAATTACTCGTTTCCCTTACAGATAGCCTTATGCAAACGAATCTTTCAACAGGTTATAAGAAAGATAACGCTCTAATTAGAAAAGCAAAGGATATGATTCATAGTAACCTAGAATATGTACTTAAACTTGACGAGATATGTAAAGAGCTTAATTTATCTAAGTTCCAGTTTATAAGATTCTTTAAGGCTCATACTGGAATTTCACCATACCAATACTTTCTTAACTGCAAGATAGAACGTGCAAAGCAGTTAATAGAAAAAAATAGAGATATATATGCAGCCGTAACTGAATGTGGTTTTGTTGATTTAACCCATTTGAATAAACACTTTAAAAGCGTATATGGAACAACAGCATTTGAATATATGTCACATCTAAATTGAGAAGAAGCTTTTGTTTAGTCATTGAAATATAAGGAGGGATAGCCTATGAAAAAATCCAATACAATTTTCTTTGAAAGAAAATTTCCAAGTGCAAATATGATCCTTATCAAGGATCAGCTCCCGATCCTTATTGATACTGGTTTTGGGAGTGATGCGAAAGAAACAGAGCAATTAATTAAAGAAGCCGGCGTTTCACCAGAAGAATTACACCTTATTGTGAACACGCACTACCATAGTGACCATGTAGGAGGCAATTTTCATCTTCAAAAAAATTATGGTATTACGATTGCTGCTCACAAATGGGACGCCGATTTAATTAATTCCTGTGACTCTGAAGCCTGTAGTGCAGAATGGTTAGATCAGCCTGTAAAACCTTATCGAGTCGACACAGAGCTCAGAGATAACGATGGGATTAACACAGGAAGTAGAACCTTGAAAGTCTTGCACACACCGGGACATACGTTAGGGCATATTTCTTTATATGAACCAGAAGAAGAGATATTAATTTGCGGAGATCTCTTTCACAAAAATGATATCGGATGGGTAAATATCTTTCGAGAGGGTGTTTCATCTATCCAACGATCGATGGAAAGTTTGGATCGGTTGTCGATGCTCCGGATCAGGCAGGCATATTCAGGACATGGACCTAATATGGAGAATCCTATGTCGGCCATTGATGCAGCAAGGAAACGGTTTGAAAAGTGGCTCAGGATGCCAGAAAAAATTGCTTGGCATGCCTGCAAGAGGATTTTTTCATTCACATTAATCATAAAAAATGGATTGGCAAAAGAAGAAATCGATAACTACCTACTAAAGTGTGGTTGGTTCCATGATTTTGCACGTTATTCTTTTCAGCTTCAGCCAGAAGAATTTATTCCAATCCTGCTCGATGAAATGATTCGTTCCGGAGCAGCAAGCTGGCACAATAATCATTTCATCGCCTCCACCCCATACCAAACACCACAAAAGAATTGGATGAATGAGAACATAAAGCCGAAAGATTGGAAACCTCAAGATTTCCTCACATAACTAAATGTAATATTCGATTATTATTAACCATACAGTATAAAACCTTCGGGAGGGAGAATTATATGCCATTAAAAGTAGGAGATATTATTACGTTTGAACGGACTTTTACAGTAAGGGATGTTGAATTATTTACAGAGATTTCAGGTGATGAAGGAATTCATCATACAACCCCAGATGAACAGGGAAGACTTGTCGTTCAAGGGTTATTAACGGCAACCTTGCCAACAAAAGTAGGCGGCGATGCAAACGTGTTGGCTCGTACTATGAATTTTGAGTTTTTAAGACCTGTGTTTACGGGAGATACAATAATTTGTAAAGTGAAAATTGAAAAATACGAAATGCAAGAAAATAATAGAACAACTATTATGGCATCCTTTTTATGTAAAAATCAGAATGAAAAAGAAGTATTAAAAGGGGATTTTTCAGGGGTAATACTTTAAATTCCTTATACCTTCTTCAAAAGACCGCTGAAAAGTAGGTCTTTAAATTTAATTACATACGGAACGTTTGTTTGTGTATAATGGTATTGAAGGAGATGATTCAAACTGACAATACGTGACCGTGGTAAAATGAAATGGCAGTCGGCCTCTTTCATACCGCTACATCATGCATTGAGTCAGCCTTGTATTGGTTGGCATTTTTTATTCAACAAAGGGCTGGTTAGTGGAACAAGAACAACAAAAACCATCCTATATTGAATGGTTTTCATCTTTATCATAATTTGGTGATGTACTTGAGTGTGTTAATATGCGGGATAATACTTTTTCAGTAAATGGCATAAAGTAATTAAGTATTAGCCCCCCTAAACAAACGGTTAATAAAGTCCCAACGCCAATTGGTCCATTTAAAAACATTGCCATTATCAAGAATACGAGGTAAATGAACGTTTTCGAAAAAAATATATTTGTTCTAGTTAATTCTTGTATGATTAAGGTTAATCGGTCAACTGGAATCGGTGCAAAATTTGTGTGTAAATATGTTGCAGTTCCTAACCCGATAACAACTAAGCCGATTCCAAAACAAACAACTTTGCTGTACCATAGTTCAGGTGTTATCAAATTTTGCAATAAAAAAAGCCACATATCAATACCAATACCCGTTATAAATGCTGATAACAACCCCAAAACTTCTGGTCTTTGTCTTTTTAGAAATGAATTAAAACCTATCAATAGTAAAGCCATTATTATTTCCCAACTTCCCACAGTAAGCCCCACATTTATGGACAGTCCTACCAAAAGTGCATCAAAAGGTGAAGTTCCAAGGTCTGATTGAATAGTGAAAGAAATACCAAGGGTTAATATTAAAATTCCTAATACATAAAAAACATATTTCACTTTACTCGACCTCTTTATCATTATTTACTAGACAATTCTTTGAGCATTAGAATATGTGGGATACCATCTTCCTTAAAGATATTAGATGAAGTACGATAACCAAGTTTTTTATAAAAACCTTCCGCCTGTGTTTGTCCATGTAATTTAACCTGCGAGGCTCCCCGTTCTTCCGCGATTTCTTCTAACGCTTTAATAATGATTTTTCCAAGTCCAAATTTACGATAAGGTTCGAGGATGCAGATTCTTTCCAATTTACCTACTCCATCAATAAACCTTATCCTTCCCGTTCCGACTGGTTGTTCATTGTAATGGACTAATATGTGTTCGCAAAGTCCATTCAGTGTATCAAATTGATCAAATTCATCTTCTAGTGGTACGCCTTGTTCTTTCACAAATACTTCTTTCCTTATTGCAAATGCTACCCTTAAATTTTCATCAATCGTTGCTCTTTTTGCATTCATTTTTATCAGTCCTTTTAAATTAATTGTCTATCATTATTTTGTTGCAAATGCAATAAAATTAGGTTAAATTTAATTTATATCAATTTTATAGTAAATGCAACAAAAAGTATGGGTTAAGGAGTTAATTATGAAGGAAATTCTTCGTGAAATTGGAATGATAGCAAGGGCATTAGATTCTATAAGTAATATAGAATTTAAAGAATATGATCTTACAAAAGGGCAGTATTTGTACCTGGTGCGAATATGTGAAAACCCAGGAATCATTCAAGAAAAGTTAGCTGAGATGATAAAAGTAGATCGAACAACAGCAGCTCGTGCGATACAAAAACTTGAAATGAATGGCTTTATTGAAAAGAAAGAAGATCAACATAACAAAAAAATAAAAAAGCTCTTTCCAACAGAGAAAGGGAAAAATGTTTATCCTTTTATAAAAAGAGAAAATGATTATTCCAATAGCGTTGCATTAGAGGGATTTTCCGAAAGAGAAGTAGAAACCATTTTCAATCTTCTTCAAAGAGTAAGAAAAAATATAGAAAAAGACTGGGAATTTGTAAAAAAGGGAAACAAGAGAAATTATTGATTATATAAAGGAGCGACATATTTAAATGACTATAAATATTAAAAAGTGTACCCTTGAAGATTCACTCAAACTTCAAGAAATTAGTTATGAAACATTTAATGAGACATTTAAGCATCAGAATTCACCCGAAAATATGAATGCCTATTTGGAAAGGGCATTTAACTTAAAACAATTAGAAAAAGAATTATCCAATATTTCTTCGCAATTCTTTTTTGTTTATTTTAATAATGAAGTCGCTGGATATTTAAAGGTCAATACTAATGATGCTCAGTCTGAAGAAATGGGTGATGAATCACTTGAAATCGAGAGGATTTATATAAAGAACAAATTTCAAAAACATGGGATTGGTAAATATCTGCTAAATAAAGCTATGGAGATTGCGATGGAACGTAATAAAAAGAAAATCTGGCTAGGCGTATGGGGAAAAAATGAAAATGCTATTGCTTTTTATAAGAAAATGGGGTTTGTTCAAACTGGAGCCCACTCGTTTTATATGGGTGATGAAGAACAAACGGACTTAATAATGACCAAAACACTCATATAACTTTTTATGAAGGGCGGATTATTATGTATATTCCAAAATATTTTAAGGTCACAAATGTTGATGAAATTTGGGATTTTGTTCAAAATAACTCTTTTGGCACGATTGTCACAACAGAACAAGGGAAACCAATTGCCACTCATTTGCCTTTGGGGTTAAATAAAAAAGGTGATGATTACTATATTACTGGGCATATGGCTTATGGAAATCCTCAGTGGAGAACATTTGAAACCTGTGAAGATGTGCTTGTTATGTTTCAGGGACCGAACGCTTACATTTCCTCTTCTTGGTATGGGCATGAAGAAGTTCCAACATGGAATTATCAAGCCGTCCATGTATATGGTAAAGCAAGCATTTTAGAGAAAGATGAATTAATAGAAGAATTAACAATAATGCTGGAAAAATATGAAGAAAATCGTAAAAATCCTGTTTTATGGGACAAACTTTCTCCTGAACTATTAGAAAATCAAATAAAAGGTATTGTTGGTTTTAAAATTAAAGTGGAAGAAATCCAGGCTGCATATAAATTAAGTCAGAACCGAAATGAAACGGATTATATTAACATCATAGATAAATTACAAAATGAAGGAAATTCAAATTCGAAACAAATGGCAGAACTGATGGAAAAGAGATTAAAAAATCACATATAGGCCCACTTTTATTCAACCCTTACCATTTCGAATCCATTAAATAAAAGCCCGAAATCATAAGATTTCGGGCGTTACCCATCGGTATTTTGGGTCAGACTCTTCCTTCAAGTATTTGCTTTCGATACTGGACGGCTGTCAGTAATTTATAACCTCTAAGCTTTGGAATCATGTTATCGAGCAGCGCAACCGCCTCTTCCTTTTTCCCATCATTAACAGCTTGATCGACGTCTAACATTTTCAAAAAAAAGGTGTCTGTTATCTTCTCTTTATTTTGTTTGAATGCTTCTATGTCGCCTTCATTAATGGCGATATCCGACAAAACGTACCACTTTGTCTTATGTCCACCCATTTGTGTAAGAAGTTCTTTTGCCTTTCCGTATTGCTTCCGCTCCATCAAGAGCATCAATTCGGAGTTTCGTTTTGATTTTTTGGAACGGATTTTCCCCATCGCTTGTTCCGCTTCCGAGAGGTACCCGTGAAGAAAATGGTAAAGGAATTGCAAATAAGGCGATTTTGATTTTTTTAAGTACGCCATCATCTTTTCGGCATCCTTACCAAATAAAAGTGGGTTTCGAAACATGATAAAAACAAGCACGGCAACCAATACGCCATACATGATCCAGATGGGAACCTGGAAAAATCCCATCAAAAAAGCAAACAGAACGACAAGCAGCAAAAACCAAATCATAGAACCCTCCGTTAACAAGTTATTTTCCTATTTTACCACACTATAATTCGTGGATTAATCAAATAAAGATATCCCCCATCCCTTTTGTTTTTATTTAAAAAATTTACCTAAAGGTATTTAAAATAATAAATTATTCCTATAATGGGGTGTTCGAAAAACTCCGTTTTACAGATGAATTTTTTGACAATTAAGAAGGGAGTTTGTTTTTTTTACTTTGCTAATGAAGGGAATTCAATGATACATGAAGTTGGGGTAAATAAGATGGAGGAACTTATAAATGTTAAATTATTTTTATAGTTGTTTGTAAACATCACCACGCCTACATTTAAGGTACGGTTACTATGAGAGATACCGCCTTGATAATTCAAAATATTGACAAAATTAAGAACGATTTTGTCGCATTAATCATCATATAATGAACGTAAAGAAGGGAGTGCAAAGATTCAAATAATTCATCAGAACTATGAAAGAAGGTGATGGAAATGTCACTCGCTCACTTTGATGATATTTATCAAATCTGTTGTGGAATGGAAGAGGAAGAAACATTAAGAAAGGCAAAGCTTGCGAATGAACGGTTAAAACTCATGAAAGATCTTATTCCGGATGACTTTCGATGGTGGGAAGAGGCAATTAGAGAGAGTTTAAACGAAGAAGAAAGAGAGGTATTTTATGTCTAAAAAGAATACTAGGTGATCGTCCCCCGTTTGTTCCGAATCAAGGAATGATGGGGGATTATTTTTTTGTTGCTGAACCCAGTATGCTGAACGGACCGGGATGGCAATCCTCTATAATGAACAGACAATAAATGCTAATAACAAATGCAGTAAATGACATTAGACTTCATGTACAACTCGCATGAAAATAATTTCCTCAAGAATTGAAGAAATTAAAATACTTAATTTTAAGACCTTCTTTTTGATCAATGTTTTTTCCTGTCATTCCTTTATTTTCTAACCTATAAAGAAACTTAAACGGAAGATTATGATTTTACACCGATAAAAATACAGCCAACTCCGATGAAAATCCAGACTATTTTGGTAAATGAAATATTCCCAGTCAATCCCAGAACACCAATTGTAGTCGTTAAGATGAGAATAATAGGGCCAACGAGTGCTAAAGAACTATTAACTAAAAGTGCCTTTTCAACTGAATTAAACTTAATCATGAGTATAGCTGCAAGTATTTCAATACTTCCTGAAAGTACTCTTATTAATGCCATTCCCAAAACGGCTATTTCAATAAAAATAAACATATTCTCCTCCTATGTAATACTGTTCATCACTCATCCGTATATGTTTACTATATGAATGGAGGGACAAGGACTTAACGAAATGCATATCCATGGGAACGTCAAAAAAGACAAGATGAAGCGTAACCCTAGAGTGCATGAATCCCTTGGTATCCCAAATATATACCAAACACGATTAATGAAACCCCGGAAACAATAGAGATAGCGATTAGACTCTTGTACATTTTATGAGAAATATTTAGACTCATGCCAAAAAACGAATAACGGCAACCAATACGCCATACATGAACTGAGGTATTATAAATTTTTCCCTTAAGAGTTTGTGGGCAATCTCTTACCATTAAAATCTTGTAACTGGAGAAAGCTATAATAAATCTCATAACCATACTGTAAAAAAATAAATATCTTTAATTCGAGATATTTTACTTGATGATAATTTATTCAGAAGATATTATAGGTTACATAAAGTAAACGAAATTATTTAAAGTTCCTTGGTATATAAATGTTATATTAAAATATTTAATTGAAAAATGGATAGGGGTGAAACAAATGATAGAAGTGACTGTGAAATTAAATTATAAAGGAAAATATTATTTAACTAATGTAATTGTTAAAAAGGACACACCTGAAGAACAAATTTTGCATTTCGCACAAGAGCAAATTAAGAAACAATGGTTAAATTAAAAAATGAATCTCCAGATCTTTAAGTGAAAGGGGCAAATGGCCTTGAATGAAAAAAAAGAAGTCGGAGAAAAAGCTGTAGATTATGTGAAAGAAGGAATGGTAGTTGGACTTGGAACTGGCTCCACTGTATTTTATACCATTTCTAAGCTTGGGAAATTAGTTCAACAAGGATTTTCTATTAAAGGAATACCTACGTCTAAACAAACGGAAAAATTAGCAATAGATGTAGGAATCCCAATTGTTTCATTAAATGAAATTGATCATATTGATCTAGCCATAGATGGTGCGGATGAAGTGAATCGAGATTTAGACCTTATTAAAGGAGGAGGCGGAGCCCTTTTAAGAGAGAAAATAATCGCGAAAGCAGCTAAAACTTTTATTGTCGTTTCAGACTCCCATAAAAATGTAGATACATTAGGAACTTTTCCACTGCCGATAGAAGTGGTCCCATTTGGATATGAGATGACCATGAAGTACATTCGAGAGCTTGGAGGCAATCCAAAGCTGCGGGAAAAGGATGGGAATCCTTTTCTTACCGATAACGGTAACTTTATTATAGACAGCAGTTTTCAAGAAATTAATCATCCAAAAGAATTAGAGGAAAATCTGAACCTTATACCTGGTGTGGTGGATAATGGATTATTTGTTGGGCTTGCTGATGCTGTTATTACCATTATTGATAACAAACTTGTAACGAAAGTCCGAAGATTGATATAAGAGAAAATAGATACAAACATGGGGGAAGCATGATGGAATCAATGACCTTTGTCTTATTTGGAGCAACAGGGGATTTAGCAAAGTCAAAAGCTTGCCAGAAGCTAAATATAAATATCGACTCTCCTTCACTCCGTGAATTGTATACGATTATTGAAGAGAATCCTGGGCTATTAAGAAAACCATTAATCCTTGATGAAAAAAAATTACAAGTAGGGTTAATGAAGAAGAGTTACGGTGTTTCTTGCCACGTAAAATGCGTTTATTCCAACTTGATGAAGTCCATAGCTTTATTGAAGAAGCTCTATAAAGTCCGTGATTCGGCTGGGGTTATTGTAGAAAAACAGTTATAGATTAAATTATAAACATGTATTGACAATATCTCGAATTCAATATATATTAATTAAAGATATTTAACTAGGAGGTGTGAATATGGAAAGGAAATGTACTAATCATCCATTTTTGCTACTAATGCAAACCTCAAAGGGCATTCAGGAACGAATAAGAGACGAAATGTCCAAAAATAATCTTAGTATTACCGAGTTTTCTGTTTTAGAGGTACTTTTCTACAAAGGGAAACAAACCATTCAGCAGATTGGAAATAGAATCTTGATCTCTAGCGGTTCGATGACGTATGTTATTGATAAACTAGAACAAAAAGGAATCATAAAAAGGAATAACTGTAAAGAAGATCGGCGGGTTATTCATGTAACCTTGACAGCTGAAGGAATGGAAATAATGGAAAACATCATGCCGAAGTATCAAGACATGGTTAATTCTATTTTTGAAGATTTAACAGAAGATGAGTCCGAGTTGATGGTCCATTGTTTAAAGAAAGTTAGAAACAGAGTGGAATAATATATTTTTTAAATTAATATCTCGAAGTCGAGATAAGTAAAAAATAGGAGGTAATAAAATGATGAGTATTGGATTATTAATTATAAGGGTAGTCGTGGGTGTGTCATTCATGGCTCACGGTGCACAGAAATTATTTGGCTGGTTTGGCGGTTACGGCTTAAAGGGAACAGGAGGCTGGATGGAGTCGCTAGGTATGAAACCAGGTGTAATGATGGCCCTCATGGCAGGATTAGCAGAATTAATTGGGGGATTATTGTTTACATTAGGACTTCTTACTCCCCTTGCAGGAATCATGATTGCAGCTACAATGGTAATGGCAATTGTAAAGGTTCATGCTTCTAATGGTTATTGGGCAACACAAAATGGATACGAATATAATTTGACGTTGATAGCGGTTGTAATTGGTTTAGCATTAATTGGACCTGGAAAATATGCATTGGATGCTTTTTTATTCTAAAATATCTCGAATTAGAGAATCCCGATTTTTAATAGTATCAATAATTTAATTATTGAATAGACATCATAATTTTAAAAGGAGTGTTTCAAAATGAGTAAGAAAACAATGGGTATTCATCATATCACTGCAATTGTAGGACATCCACAGGAGAATGTTGATTTTTATGCAGGTGTTTTAGGATTACGCCTAGTGAAACAAACGGTAAACTTTGATGATCCTGGCACGTATCACCTTTATTTCGGTGATGAAGGAGGAAAACCAGGAACAATCATCACATTTTTCCCTTGGGCAGGGGCTCATCAAGGAACCATTGGTGATGGTCAAGTAGGAGTTACTTCATATGTTGTTCCTAAAGGTGCATTGAACTTTTGGGAAAACAGATTAGAAAAGTTCAAAGTCTCTTTTACTAAAATGGAAAGATTCGGTGAGGAATATTTGGAATTTGATGATCCACATGGCCTTCACCTTGAAATTGTTGAAAGAGAAGAAGGAGAAGTTAATAATTGGAACTTTAGCGGGGTAACTCCAGAGGTTGCCATCAAAGGGTTTGGCGGAGCTACTCTATTATCAGCACAGCCCAATAAAACGGCAGATTTGTTAGAAAATGTTATGGGACTTGAATTCGTAGGTAAAGAAGGAGATTTCGCCCGTTATCGTTCTTCAGCTGATATCGGAAATGTCATTGACCTGAAATTAACTCCGATTGGACGCGGAAGAATGGGTGTTGGGACCGTACATCACATCGCTTGGCGGGCTAGTGATGACCAGGATCAATTGGAATGGCAAAAGTATGTTGCAGGAAATGGATATGGCGTAACTCCAGTACAAGATCGAAACTATTTTAATGCCATTTATTTCAGAGAACACGGAGAAATCTTATTTGAAATTGCAACAGATCCTCCAGGCTTCTCTCATGATGAGTCACAAGAAACCATGGGAGAAAAATTGATGTTGCCTGCACAGTATGAACCCAAAAGAGAACAAATTGAACGCAGATTACTTCCATTTGAAGTAAGAGAACTAGACTGATTATACGAAAAGGAATGATTTCTTTGCTTTCAATTGATCCAGCCTTAATGTCTGAAAGAGAAAATTATAAGTTTCTAATAGGAAGCATCATACCTAGACCGATTGCTTTCGTGACAACCATTTCAAAAGATGGCGTTTTAAATGGTGCACCATTTAGTTATTTTAATATCGTCTCATCCAATCCGCCGATGATTTCATTATCTATTCAACGTTCAGAGGGGAGTCAAAAGGATACAGCGAGAAACATCATCAACTCCAAGCAATTTGTGGTCCATATTGTTGACGAACATAATGTTGAAAAAATAAATAAGACGGCTGCAAGTCTTCCTTCTGATCAAAGTGAAGTTAAGTTAGCAAACTTGACTTCAGTGGATAGTGTAAAAATTTCGGTACCAGGTGTGAAGGAAGCAAAAATTCGAATGGAATGTTCATTAGAGCATTCCTTAGAATTGGGAAGTTCTGATCGTCCTGGATGTGATTTTATTATAGGAAGAGTGGTTCAATTTCATATTGAAGATGAAATTTATGAAAATGGAAGAATTGATGCTAGAGGTTTAGCTGCGGTAAGTCGATTAGCAGGGAATAATTACGCCAAAATCGGTGAGATTTTTGAAATAGAAAGGCCTAAATAACTTCTTAAAATCCCATTTATGAAGTGGAGAGTAAAAAATGCAGAAAACAGCAGGCATTCATCATATATCAGCGATGGTAAACGATGCACAAAGGAATATTGACTTTTATGCAGGTGTACTTGGGTTAAGGCTTGTTAAAAAAACAATCAATTTTGATCGTCCAGAAGTGTATCATCTTTATTTTGGGAATGAAACAGGAGAACCAGGCACAGTAATTACGTTTTTCCCATGGGCAAAACAGCTAAAAGGTCGAATTGGTACAGGTCAGGTTGGAGTCACTAGCTACATTATTCCAACAGGTACAATAAAATTCTGGGAGAAGCGTTTCAAACAATTCGGAATTGTATTTACTTCAGCCAATCGCTTTGGTGAGAAATATTTGAAATTTAACGATCCAGACGGACTCCAGCTTGAACTGATAGAAAGAGATGAAGGTCCAATAAATACTTGGAACTTTGGGGGAATTCAAGCCGAGAATGCGATAAGAGGGTTTGGCGGCGCTGTTCTGTTTTCTGCACAGCCACATAAAACGACGGAAGTGCTGGAAAACACTTTAGGAATGGAATGTATTGGGCAGGAAAATGAATTCCTAAGATTTAAATCTGAAGGACATTTTGGAAATACGATTGATATTCAGTTAAACCCTTCAGTCAGGGGACTGATGGGAGCAGGAACAGTTCATCATATAGCATGGAGAGCAAAGGATGAAGAGGATATACTCAGATGGAGATCTCTTCTTCAAGACAAAGGATACTATCCAACAGAAATTCGAGATCGAAACTATTTCAAAGCAGTGTATTTTCATGAAGAAGGGGGTATCCTCTTCGAAATAGCTACCGACCTACCAGGCTTTTCAGTGGATGAACCAGCCGCTGAACTTGGGGAAAAACTTATGTTGCCATCTTGGCTAGAGTCAAAAAGAGAAGAATTAGAAGAAACCTTACCGCCTGTAGAGGTTCGAGTTCTGGAGGGAGATAAATAATGAAACATATATTCAATAAGGGGCAAAATCAAGCAAAACCCACGTTGTTATTGCTTCATGGTACAGGAGGCAATGAATTAGACCTGCTGCCACTTGCAGGAATGATTGATGATGAGGCAAATGTACTAAGCGTTCGTGGGAATGTATTAGAAAATGGAATGCCTCGATTTTTTCGCAGATTAGCAGAAGGGGTATTTGATGAGGAAGATCTTATTTTTCGAACAAAAGAGTTAAACGAGTTTCTAGATGAAGCATCCGAAAAGTATGATTTTGATAGAGATAATATTCTTGCGATAGGTTACTCAAATGGAGCTAATATTGCTGCGAGTTTATTATTTCACCATCAAAATGCTTTAAAGGGTGCGATTCTTCATCATCCCATGGTGCCGCGAAAAGGAATTGAACTACCTGATTTAACTGGGAAAGCAGTATTTATTGCAGCAGGTACCAATGATCCAATCTGCTCGCCATTAGAATCTGCTGAATTACAATCTTTATTAGAAAAGGCAAATGCAAATGTAGAAATTCATTGGGAGAATAGAGGTCATCAATTAACCTCTCAAGAAGTTGAAGCCGCAGCTCAATGGTATCAAAAAGGTATAAACAAATAATTATTTTACGGAGGAGAAAAGAATGTTGGTAAAAAACGAAATAGGAGCACTTATTTTAAGGGTAACATTAGGGGCATTATTCTTAATTCATGGAATCGTAAAGTTTCAAGGTGGAATTGAAAATATTGTAGGATGGTTTGAAAGTATTGGATTACCAGGATTTATGGCATATGGAGTTGCTTTGTTTGAAATCATTGGAGGTATCGCATTAATCATTGGACTAGCAACTAGACTTGTATCCACTTTGTTTGGACTATTAATGATTGGGGCAATCCTAAAAGTAAAACTTTCTGTTGGTTTATTAGGAAATGGTCAAATGGCAGGATATGAGTTGGATTTAGCATTTTTAGCAATGGCAGTTTATCTTGCAATCAATGGAAGCAAGCTATTATCAGTTAGTGACTTGATTTTTCAAAAGGATTCAATTGAGTTAAAAAAAGCTGCTTAATATTGAAAGATAATTTTAAAAGAAAGCTAATCGGAACCTTTCGATTAGTTTTTTTATTACATAGAAAATACTTTTATACTCAAAGGAATAGTAAATACTACCTAAAGAAATAATAGGTAGGAAATTATTTTTACTCTGCTTGATTTGATGGGGTTTTACAGAACATTTTAAGGCGGGAGCATATCAAATTTTGATTTACATCGGAGGATGTTTTTATGGAAAAGAAACTGTTGAATTTACTTACTGCTTTGTGTGTGGTTTCCTTGCCATTTTTATTTAAAGGATCTAAAATGCGAGAAAATCTTGTTATTTTTTTCTCAAAAGGAGTAATTGCAACTCTAATTGATGCTTTTGTGGTTGGTACCAAAAGACTTGAATATCCAGCTCGTCCTTTTCCAAAAATTTTTAAGACAAACATTATTTATGACATATTGTTTTTCCCGCTTTTAAGTGTTATATGGGTGAAACTGACTTATAACGATCATTTAGGCAAAATACTTTTGAAAAGTTTACTTTTTAGTGTTCCCATGAGTATCGGTCAATGGTACTTTGAAAAGAATTCCCAATTATTTAAATGGAAAAAATGGACCGCCTTTCATACTTTTGCAAGTGTAAATTTTACTTTATTTATTATAAGAGGTTTAGTTGGATTTTTAAAAAAATTAGATAAGGTAAAGGGTGCCTAAGTTTATAGAGAGCTAATGCAAAGGTTTGATTGGCTCTTTTTTCTAATTAACAAAAACTAAAAGATTGACTATAAGAATAGAACGAATGGGGGGAATGGAATGACTAGTCTAATTTTAGATAATCCGAAAATTGGGGAAGAAGCATTTGAACTAATCTGGAAGAATACCAGAGCTTCTTAAACAGTTCTCTAATAGATTGGTAAATAATGTAAGGTTAATTAGTGTCCTTGGCCGTATAGGCGGTGATGAATTTTTAATCCTGTTAAAAGACATTAAGCATTCTCAAAACGTTGCAAAAATTGCACGGACTTGGTATTACTCCTCTGATTCACAGATTAATTTTCGACCTAATGAAAAACAATTGATGATCCTTGCTGATCATAAAACTGTCTATCCAACTCAATGATTAACTCTATTAAGTTGAGTAAATATAAAAGTCTAATGGGATTATTACAAGCTCCTTTATTTTTATTTGAAAGAAAGGATGTCTACAATGACAAACAATTTATATGAAAAAGGAAATTTAAAAAATCTTAGTAAACTTAAAGAATTAGCACCAGAACAGCTTGAAGCTTTTTCGGATTTTAATACAGCGGTCATGACAGATGGTGCACTGAGTAAAAAGGAAAAAGAAATCATAGCGGTTGCAATTGCCCATGTAACGGAATGCCCTTATTGTATTGATTCACATACACGACGTGCAAAAGCTGAAGGAGCATTACTTGAAGAATTAGTAGAAGCGATCTTTGTTGTAGCAGGAGTAGAAGCAGGTGGGGTAGTGACCCATAGTACTCATATACATAATGCGATGGATGCAGAAGCAGAGGATTCACTTTATAGACGTTCAAATCTAAAAAACCTTGGTCAATTAAATAAATTTGCCCCTGAAGGCTTTAAAGGTTATTCTACGTTTAGTAGAACAGCAATGAAGAAAGGCAAATTGAGTGGAAAGTTTAAAGAGATTATTGCTGTGGCAGTTGCTCATGCCACGCAATGCCCATATTGTATAGATGTCCATACGAAAAATGCCATGAAGCTTGGATGTACAAATGAAGAGCTTGCAGAAGCAGTAATGGTTACTTCAGCATTACTTGCAGGAGGAGCTTATGCACATATCGCTAATTTGATACAAAGCTATGGTGATTAACAAAAAGGTATGATAAAAAAAGCGGACTCTCATTCCTGATTAATGGAAGGTGGAGTCGGCTTTTTTTCCTTTTTCCTATTGAGGGACTTTTTCTGTGGCCTCCATTTTGGATGGGGGTTTTCTTTAACAATAATCATTAAGATGAATATGTCAGCATTCGGGAATGAAAATTAAAGTGCTCTAAAAATTTTTTTGTGTTAATAGAAAAATGATTATTCTCCGAGCGTACCCAGCCTACACCTATCTTTTCCTGTTCGTAATTTATGATTTCGATAGGAACGATTTCGCCGCTTAATACATAAGGATCATTTTTGTGAGAAAAGTCTGGCCCAAAACTAATTCCTAATCCCTCTAAAATCGCTTTTTTTATTACTTCTGTATTATCAGAGGTAAATAAAATATTCATTGGCCCAAATTTACTAATTAAATCATTTGCAAATCGTTTCACATAATCACCATTATATAAAATAACGTTTTGAGTCACCAATTGTTCAGGAGTTATAAATTTTTGTGACACTAAAGGAGATGATTTGCTGACGTAAACTTTCATCTTTCCTTCAAGTATTACTTCAAATATTAAATCTTCTCGTTTTTTTATTAAATCTTCGTAAATCGTGATTAGGCCAATATCAATCTGGTTATTTTCGACATGTTCAATAATGTGCTGAGTGCTTTTTTCCGAGATTTCTATATTCACATTTGGGAAAGCGTTTTTAAAGGAAGATAATGGTTCTAACAGGAACAGCATAAAGCCAGGGATTGATGATAGCTTTAAATTTCCCGAAGTCACTGTGTTGAAAGATTGGGCCTCCTCTTTAAATTCTTGAAGTCTGACTAATACCTCGTATGCCTTTTTAATTAAGGTTTTGCCTGCATTCGTTGGAACGGCGCCAAGTCGTCTGTGGCGTTTAAATAGTTTAACGCCCAACTCACCTTCTAATCTAGTAATCGATTGACTGATTCCCGATTGAGAAACATGCAGGTTTTCTGCTGCTAAAGAAATAGATCCTGTTTCCGCAACCTTTACAATGTATTCCAATTGTTCGATATGCATAGTTTTCTCCTATAAATATAGAAGTCTAGCTTCTATATACTTCATTAATGGTTGATTTATTTAAGTGTAAATTATATATATAATAAATTCAAGCAATTAATAATTTTCTTAAAATACTTTAAAAAGAGGGGGAATTGAAACGGATGAGGTTAAATTTGAATGAGAATTTAAAGAACAGTGCAGCAAGATTTCCTGATCATACAGCTTACACATTTCTGAATCAAAGTACAACGTATGCGGAACTTGATAAATTAGTAGATTGTACTGCATCCGGGTTATCTGCCGCAGGCATCAGAAAAGGGGATAGAGTCGCTTTAATGCTTGGAAATTGTCCTGAATTTGTAATTGCTTACTATGGGATCCTTAGGGTAGGTGCAGTGGTTGTTCCGATTAATCCTGTCTACACTTCGGGAGAAATTTCCTATATTTTATCGAATAGCCAAGCAAAAGCTGTGATTGCTCATTCATCTTTAGAAGCGACAATATCTCCATTGAGAGAGAAACTAGAAAATTTGAAAATGGTTATCTACACAGATTCAATCGAGTCTGAATGGACTTGGGAGCGTCTTATTCATGATCCAAAAGAAAATTTTGAAAACCCTTTCATTGGAGAGGATGATTTGGCGGTCATTCTTTATACTTCCGGCACAACTGGAAAGCCCAAAGGCGCCTTGCTATCCCATCGAAATATGGCATCCAATGCTGCTTCGATGTCCCAGCTTGCTGAGTTCACTGAAGAGGATCGCATCATTGCGGTTCTTCCCATGTTCCATGTGTTTTGTATTGCGACTTGCATCAACATTCCGATTGCTTGCGGGGCGGCCATTGTCATTGTTCCGAAATTTAGTCCAACCGAAGTGATCCATACGATTAGAAAAGAGAAGGCGACGATTTTTGCCGGAGTTCCGACTATGTTTAGCTTTTTGTTGCAGGTACCAGGCGCGACGGCAAAAGACTTTTCATCGATTCGGGCTTGTTTTTCAGGCGGTGCTTCGATTCCAGTTGAATTATTACATAGATTCGAAGAAAAGTATAAGGTCCACGTTTTAGAGGGGTATGGCCTTTCTGAAACGGCTCCCGTAACAGCCTTCAATCCGTTACGGGGAACACGGAAACCAGGCTCTGTAGGTATAGATATACCGGAAGTAAAGAATAAAGTGGTAGATCCGGATGGAATGGAAGTTCCAAGAGGAGAAATTGGAGAATTGATTGTAAAAGGTCCGAATGTGATGATGGGGTATTTAGGAATGCCGGAAGCTACATTTTCAGCCTTGAAAGATGGATGGTTTTATACAGGTGATTTGGCCCGAATGGATGAAGAAGGGTACATATATATCGTAGACCGTAAAAAAGATATGATTCTCGTTGGCGGGTACAACGTCTATCCAAGAGAAGTGGAAGAAGTATTATATCAACACCCGGCCATTGTGGAAGCAGCTGTAATAGGGATTACGGATAATGAATATGGAGAGATTGTAAAGGCTTTCGTTGTATCTAACGATGAAAGTATAACGATCGATGACATCTTACATTTCTGCCAGGACAAGCTTGCAAAGTACAAGCTTCCAAAACAAGTGGAATTTATGGAGGAACTTCCTAAGAATAGCACAGGTAAGATTTTGCGAAGAGCTTTGCGTGTTGAACAAGTGGAAGTTAATTAGTGTGATAGAGTTCTTTTTTTAAAAATATTAGGTGGTTTTTAAAAGAGGAAAAATAAGGAGGAGTTGCTATGAAAGCAGCTGTGCAAACATTGGAATTTTCACTTTTTATAAATGGGGGGTGGAAGCCTGCGTTAAGTGGAGAAACGTTTGAGGTAGTAAACCCTGCAACTGGTGAAGTGGCAGCAAAGGTGGCGAAAGCCGGTAAAGAGGATGTGGAGGCGGCTGTTTCCTCTGCCCGCCAGGCTTTTGATTCGGGGGTATGGTCTAAAAAATCCCCACAAGAACGTGCTAACGTACTTGTCCAATTTGGAAACAAGATTATTGAACATGCTGAAGAATTGGGTTACCTAGAGTCAATCAGTTCGGGGGCAACAGTTCGCCGTATTTCAAATATGGACATCTTAACAATCGTCGATCTCTTACAGCAAACGGCAAAGTTCACTGTAGAGTATCCGTATGTCGAAGCCCTTCCTACTTTACCCTTCCCTGGACCAAGCAATAACCAGGTATGGCGGGAACCAATTGGTGTTGTAGCGGCCGTTACCGCTTGGAACTTTCCAATGATTCTGGCGATGTGGAAATTGGCTCCTGCTTTGGCAATGGGGAACTCAATTGTGGTCAAACCAGCTTCCAATACGCCATTGTCTACCTTGAAATTAGCAGAATTGGCGGCTGAAGCAGGAATTCCAGCAGGTGTATTCAATGTGGTATCTGGCCCAGGAGCCAGCATTGGAGAAGCACTTGTAACCCATCCAAGTGTAGACAAAGTTGCTTTTACCGGTTCAACAGAAGTCGGGGGCCGCATTATGCAGATGGCAGCCGGAACGGTAAAACGCGTCACCCTTGAGTTAGGCGGGAAATCACCAGCAATCGTATTGCCGGATGCGGACTTGAGTATTACCATTCCAGGCATTTTATTCGGATTCTTATCACACTCTGGACAAATTTGTGAATCAGGCACTCGTGTTCTAGTACATGATTCCATTTATGAACAAGTAATTGAACAATTATCTGACCTTGCAAGCACCATTACAATTGGAAATCCATTAGATATCGCGACAGGTATGGGGCCGCTGGTATCACAACAGCAATTGGAAACCGTCCTTTCTTATATTGAATCCGGTATTCAAGAAGGGGCGCGATTAGTTTGCGGCGGAAAGCGCAGAATCGTAGAAGGATTTGAAAATGGATATTATGTTGAACCGACCATTTTTGCAGATGTTCATAATGACATGAAGATTGCGAGAGAAGAAATTTTTGGTCCTGTTCTCTCCATTATTCGTTACTCCACTGTTGAGGAGGCAATCGAAATTGCGAATGACACGATTTATGGATTAGCAGGTGGAGTTTGGACAAAGGATGTAAATAAAGGATTGAAAATAGCCCGTGAATTAAAGGCTGGAACAATCTGGATCAATGATTGGCATATGCTCCGCAGTGATGCTCCATTTGGGGGATACAAGCAAAGCGGTTTCGGGCGAGAATTAGGCCGCCACGCACTTGACGAATATTCACAAGTAAAGCATGTTCACTGTTCACTAGTACCTGAAGTAAGCCAAAGACCTTGGTACCAAATATTATTGGGATAATACAGATTACTTTATTAATACAAAAATAAAAAAGCAGGTGATTCTATGTCGACGACATCATTTTTTCAATTCTCTGTTCGAACGGTTGTAAATAGCGGGGCGGGATCAAGAACTTTGCTTCCTGAGATGATAAAAGGGCTTGGGGGTAAACGTGCAGTACTTTTCACGGATAAGGGTTTAACCCAGGCCGGAATTACAGCTCAAATTAAAGAATTATTTGAAATCATGCCGGGTAAGCCTGAGCTGGTTGGAGTGTTTGAAGATATCGAACAGGATGCAAAAGGCGAAATTATTAATCGCGGCGCTCGTTTCTTTAAAGAGTGCAACGGTGATTCCTTAATTGCTCTTGGCGGCGGCAGCGTTTTGGATACGGTAAAAGGGATCAAGTGGATGCTCCATAAAGGTTTGGATGATATACGTGATTCACTTCTTACCGGAAATGTGATGGAGTGGTGGCCAGAAGCCCAATATATTTTTATTCCGCATGTAGCTATTGCGACAACGGCGGGAACAGGTGCTGAAGTATCACCGGTAGCCGTAATCCTTAATGAAAAGCTTGGAATAAAAACAAATCTTCTTCATCCATTTATCAATGCAGATATGGCTATTCTGGATCCGGATTTAACGGTAGGGCTTCCTCCTAAAATCACTGCCTTTACAGGATTTGATGCATTAACTCATGCAGTGGAGGCTTATTTTTCACAAAAGGCCAATCCAATGACAGATGCCTATGCAATTCAATCGATTCGAATGATTGTAGACAATTTAGAAACTGCTGTTCGAAAAGGGGACGATCTTTCAGCAAGAGCGAATATGCTAATGGCAAGTTCGATGGCTATTTCTGCTTTTTGCCTTGCGATGAATGCGGTTCCAGTTCATAACATGGCACATGCGTTAGGGGCAAAATTCCATATCCCGCACGGGCTAGCTAACGCTGTATTGTTGCCGAATGTAATGGAGTCCTTACCAATGTACTATTTGCCAAGAATTACAGGGTTTGCCCAAGCGTTGGGTATCGCAAATCCATCAGAACAACCAGAGAAATGTTTAGAGGAAGT
Organism: Bacillus sp. AFS031507; assembly: GCF_002584635.1. Lineage (NCBI taxonomy): Bacteria > Bacillati > Bacillota > Bacilli > Caryophanales > Bacillaceae > Bacillus > Bacillus sp. AFS031507. The sequence goes on along the minus strand of NZ_NUOW01000006.1, from coordinate 336,047 downwards.
TGTCCAATATTTAAGGGATCTCCGCAAAGCAGTGAATTTGCCAGACACTTTTGGTGAATTTGAATGTAACGAAGAGACACTTCAACATTTGGTACCAGCTGTTCATAATGACCCATCCGGAGTTTTCTATAAGATACCAGCCACGATTATCACCAAAGTAATAAATGAAGTTTTCGAGGTACCTGCGATAAAGGCTTAATCTCGTTTACAAGATGTAAAGCGCTAATTTTACATTTCATAATCTGGCAATCTAGTTATATGGAAAACACTTGAAAACTCCTCTTAATGTTTGGTTGGTGACCTGACATTATAGCCAGGTAGTCAAAAGTGTTTTCCTTTTTTTAAATCTTAAAATAATAATCCTTGGAGGTTTGTATGAAAAGTAAAGTTTCAACTCAACCTATGTCCGCATCTTCTTTTACAAAAAAGGCAAATTTAGCAGTGTACGAATCTCTAAATTTTGATGATTTACAGGATTTCGTAGATGCAAACCGAGGCTTTATTGCACCTTTAGAATCCACCATGATTAAGGATGAATCTGGGGAAATCATCTGGGACATCGATAAGTTAGAATTTCTAAACGACACGGCTCCTGACACAGTGAACCCAAGTTTATGGAGAAATGCACAATTACAGGCTATCTCGGGTCTGTTTGAAGTAGTAGAAGGGGTTTATCAAATACGTGGACAATCAATCGCCACCACTTTCTTTTTTGAAGGTAAACAAGGAGTCATTGTCTGTGATGCATTAGGAAGTAATGCATCTGCTAAAGCCGCAATGGAATTATATTTTAATCATCGACCAAGAAAGCCAGTTTCAGCCATCATTATAAGTCAAAGTCATGCGGACCATTTTGGCGGTATTCAAGCCGTTCTAGAATATGCAGAGAATCCAGATATTCCAATTATAGCTCCCCAATATTTTACAGAAGAAGCGTTAAGTGAAAATGTGCTTTTAGGGACAATCATGGCGCGTCGAGCAGAGTATCAGTTTGGTAAAAATTTACCAGACGGCACGAAGGGCTCCGTATCTATAGGTATAGGTAATACGATGAGTTCAGGGACGATGAGTTTTGAGAAACCTACTGTTGAAATAGTAAATGAAATCCAAACGATGGAAATCGATGGGGTAACCTTTCAATTTTTATTAACTCCAAACACAGAAGCACCGGCTGAAATGCATTTTTATATCCAAGATTACAAAGCATTATTTGTCTCAGAGAACGCCAATAAATTGATGCATCAAATTTATACGGTAAGAGGGGCAAAAACCCGGGATGCCCTTCATTGGGCTAATTCACTCGATAAAACCATCGATTTATTTGAAAATGAAGAGATTGATGCATTGCTCATGATTCATGCATGGCCAATTTGGGGTAAGAGTCAGGCATTAAACCATTTGAAATTGCAACGTGATTTATATAAATATATGCACGACCAGACAGTTCGTTTAGCCAATCAAGGATATACGATGGATGAAATAGCTGAAACAATCAAACTTCCAAAAGCATTGGATACTTATTGGGGGAATCGTGGGTATTATGGTACGTTAAAGCATAATTCAAAGGGAATTTACAATTTTTACTTAGGTTATTATAGTGCTCATCCTTCAGATTTAGATCCCTTACCACAAGTGGAAACGGGGCTTAAATATGTAGAATACATGGGTGGGGCGGCTGCTATTTTGCAAAAAGCAAAAGTGGACTTTGAAAATGGTGAGTATCGCTGGGTAGCTCAAGTATTAAAAAATGTCGTAATGGCAGACCCAGAAAATTCGGAAGCAAAAAATTTATTAGCAGATGCATTCGAACAATTAGGATACCAAGCCGAATCAGCCAATTGGCGTAATATTTATCTTGTTGGTGCATCCGAACTAAGGGATGGAATTAATAAAGATAATTCCCCATTAGATGTTTCTGGAATCATTAAAAATATGCCTGTAGATGAATTCTTAAAGCTGATCGCTGTTAAACTAAACGGTCCAAAAGCAGATGGTAAAAAAATAATGTTGAATGTAACGTTATCAAATTCCAACCAACAATATGCTATTTATTTAGAAAATTCTGTTTTAATTTATAAAGCTGGTAAGTTAGATGCTGATCCAGATGTTTCCTTAGCTCTTGATCAATTCACATTCTATGGAATTGGACTTGGCCTCCTTTCACCAGAACAAGCAGTAGCAGCAGGTAAATTAATCATTTCTGGCGACCAAACGAAACTGAATGAATTTTTATCACTTTTAGATGAGTTCGACCGGTTACCAAATATCGTAACTCCTTAACTAACTGAGAAAAATCATTTATGATTCAATTTTTTCACTATAAGCACCTGCTCAATCTTGCGCGCTATTAAGGCGGGCAATGCAGGTGTTTTTTCTCCTTAGGTATGATTGCTAATTTTTATCGAAAAAAATGAATAAATTTGGTGAGAGGCAGGAGTTTGAATGAAAAGTTGGACGAAATGGATTATTTTACTTGCACTTTTTATTATGTCTATTGTTAATTTTGCTGATAAATCCATTACAGGTTTAGCCGGAATTCATATTATGAAGGATTTGAATCTAACTTTCTCTCAATTTGGAATTGTTGGAAGCAGTTTTTTTTGGTTGTTTTCATTAGCTGGAATATTAGGGGCTTCTTTATCAGACCGTTATGGAACGGGAAAGATATTGGCTGTTATGGCGATTATTTGGACCATTTCGCAATCAATGGTGCTGTTTGTTTCAGGCATTCCACTACTTTTATTTACTAGAGTATTACTAGGTATAGGAGAAGGTCCTTTTCAAGCAACTGCTGTCAGTCATATTAGTAAATGGTTTAAACCGGAATCACGTGGATTAGCCATATCAATCTTAAATTTTGGCAATGTTGTGGGCATAGCTGTTACAGCCCCGATAGTGGTTTTTCTAATGTCAAATTATGGTTGGAAACAAACGTTTTTTATTTCTGGCATTCTTAGCTTTGTCTGGTTAATTGGTTGGCTTTGGCTCGGACGGCTGAAATCAGATGTTCCGTTTGAAGAGGAGGGAAGTAAACAGGAAAACAAACAAGAGACAAATAGGAAAGACATCTGGAAAGCGTTACGATCCCCTATTTTTATTTTTACATCCTTAGCGGCATGTATCGGCTTTTCTTTTATTGTCTTTGGACTTACCTTTAATCCCGCCTATTTAATGAAAGTTAAGGGGTTCACCGAACAACAAGCTGGAAAAATTATTGCTATTTCCGGATTAATAGGCGCTATATTTTCATTAGTACTGGCAATCATTTCAGATCGAATATACAAAAAAACTCTAAATTTATGGAAGTCGCGAATTCTTTTTTCTGCCAGTAGTCTGATTCTAGCAGGCATTTTTTACGCGATATATCCCCTTGTTTCTGGGAAGGGTTCGATCATCATCGTCCTTTCTATAGTGTATACGTTAGCAGTTACAGCTGCAAACCTTAATCCTACAGTAATCATTAGTTTACTTCCAGAGCGGAGAGGTGTTATGACAGGTACTTATTATGGAATAATGACATCCTCAGGTATTTTTGCTCCCATTATTTTTGGAAAGCTCATTCAAGCTTCAGGTGCAAATCCAGCAGTGGGTTTTAGCGCATCCATTTATGGAATCTCTGTTGCTTTGGTGGTAACAGCTGTGTTCATGTTCCTTTTCGGAAAGCCAAAACAACGAGTCTCAACTAAGATTGATAAAAGAACAGTGAACCTTTAATGCCAACTTTGATTTGTGATTATTTCACTGGACTAATTACTAACCTAGACTTCAAACTAAACCAAAATCTTTAATAGATTTTTAAAAGGATGGGAGTAAGATGGCTGCAAAAAAAGATAATTTAAAAGAATCATTGAAAGAGGAAAAACAGGACGAAGTAATCACTGTCGATGTCGAAAAAGAAGCATCGCTTTCTAGCCTAGACCTGCTCTGGAGACATGCATTTCATGAATTAGATGAATGGGCAAAGTGTACTGATCATCGCGACGATGTCTGCTTAAAAGAGGTTAGACGATTCTCTGAAAGTGTACAACGGAATCAGGGAAATATTAAAGCAATAGCAGAGCAATTTACAAAGGAATTGACTGAATGGGAAAAGATTGCACGAGATGAATTTTTAATGTCAACCACCACCTTGCAGCATTTCTTTCCGATTCAGTCTTATGAGGAAACGAATGAGCAAATTGATCAGATTCAAAAAAGAGTATTGTCTCTCTTAAGTACTCCGTATCAAACCATTGCAAACTGCCAGTCGATGGAGAAGTACGAAGAAATGATTGATCAATATATGGATCTTAGGAAAAAAGGAAGATCGCAATATATCGAAATAGTTAAACAAGCTGGAAGCCCGCTCTATGAATTTCAAAAAGGATTTGTCAATCTGTTTGCAACACAATTCAAAGAACGTATCTTCCCGCTAAATAAATATATGGAAAAAATGGAATAACCTACAAAGTCTTAATTTAAGGAGAGCATCATTATGTCAAATGAAAAAATCTTTGATCCATTTGTTGGATTCAACCAATTGAGTGAAATGTGGGACAAACAAGTAACTGGCCTATTATATAACCTAACAGACAACAAAGAATTTGTTCGCACAGCAAGTTTCGGTATCAACAACTATTCATTTTCCCTCGAGCGACTTAGAAAGAACCAAGAGCTTTTTGCAGCACTAATGAATATCCCGACAAAGAAAGATGTCGCGAATGCCGCGAAGCAATCTATTCAGACAGAAGAAAAAATTGATATTTTAGAAGAACAAATTTGGAAATTACAAGACAGTGTAAGCTCCATTACGAAAGATAATGTAGGAATGTTCGAAGAAATATTAACTATTGTCATGCAAATGAAGAATGAATTCGAAAGGATGTCCCAAGAGTTGGCGGAAGCCAAAAAAATGAATGATGACCTTCAGGAATTGCGGAAAGAAATAGAGCGGGAAAAGCAGAAAAAAGAACCGGGAAAAAAGCAGGATAAAGATCTAGTGCTCACCGGTATTAATAAAATTAAATAACATCGAGGAGAGCAGTGATAAAAATGAAAGCATTAGGAACAAACCTTTTTCCAATCTTAAACTTAGAAAAAGAAACGAAACGGTGGAACCAGCTTTATAAAATTATGACCGAGCCAAAGCCAGAGATTGTACCTACACCGAGACAGACTGTCTGGAAGAAAAATAAAGCAACCTTATGGTATCATCCTGCAAAGGAAAAAAGACATGCCATCCCCGTATTTCTAGTCTACTCCTTGATAAATAAGGCGTACATTCTTGATATCGGTGAAGGAAGCAGCGTTGTAGGCGGACTTACCGAGCGCGGCTATGATGTCTACCTATTGGATTGGGGGTCCCCTGGGCTTGAAGATTCTGATATCACCCTTGATAATTATATCATTGATTATTTGGAGAACGCCCTTAAACGAGCTTTAAGACATTCAGGTGCAAAGGAAATATCCCTTGCCGGTTATTGCCTGGGTGGAACCATTGCAGCCATCTTGGCTTCCATAACGGAACTGCCAATTAAGAATTTATCCCTTGCAGCCGTTCCAATCGATTTTAGTATCGGCAACTTTCCTGATAAATTGCTGGAAGCACTACAAAAAGGGCAGCTAAGTCTTGACCGTTTTGCCGATGCACATGGGACCATTCCATCAGAAATTATGTATTTGATATTTAGGATGGTATCACCGGGTTTTGCAAGTTCTAAAATCAATCTGGTCACCCGTGCACATGATGAGAAATATGTAGAAAAGTGGCGCCGAATGGATAAGTGGACGAAGGACTCTGCTTCGTTTGCAGGTGCTGCATTCAAACAGATGTTTAACGATCTCTATCAAAAGAACAAACTCTTAAAAGGAGAATTGGTAATTGGCGGCAGGAAGGTGGATTTAAAGAATATAAACTGTCCGCTTTTTGTCTTCTCTTGCTCACGTGACACACTTATATTAGAAAAGCAAAGTCTTCCGTTGATGAACCTTGTTTCAAGTAAGGATAAAACTTATGAGGTGTTTGAAGGTGGACATGTTTCACTGGTCTTGACCGGGGTATTCGCTGAAGTTTGGGACAAGTGGCTTTCGGCTCGATCACAGGAAATTCAAGAAGTACTTGTATAATTTTTAATTTACAAGCATAAAAGATAAGTGGAAAGGATATATATCCTTCCCGCTTATCTTTTATAGGCAGCAAAGTTGAAAAGCCAAGAAGTAACGACAGGAGAAATTGGCCCATTTTTTGATAAAAAAGGTTTTCAATTTATCAATAAATTGGCCATTTTTAATGCTTTACCAGTTTTTTTCTGTTCAAGATAATAATTAAACAATTCTTTTTTTGAACGTTTAATTAAATAAACAAAACCAAATTTTTCAAACAAAGGTAATGAATGTTCTGACAAGTATTGATGGTATTCCTGTTCTTTATCTTGAATTAAAAAACTAAATAAGGTAAATAAGTTAATATATAATGGTTCATTTTTCTTTAGAGCTGTTTCTAGTCCTTCTTTTGCCAGTTGTAATAATTCATCCTTTGGAAGTAAACCCCCATAAAATGCACTGTTTATAAACCCTTCTAAAGAAAGTAAGTATGGGAATGATTCATTATCTTTTAGACTCATTGACTCTTTATAGTATTTATTGGCTGGTTCATAATTTTTTCTTCTATAGTATTCAAAAGCTAAGTTGTGTAATACCCTTGCTTTTCGAGCTGGTGAATGACAAAGGTCACAGCTTTTGATTAAGTTTTTAAACCTCAGAATGGTCTCCTTAAAATCTCCATCATCTTTTACTTGAATCACCATAAGCATTTCTGCATCGATCACTCTAGGATAGTTATTAATTTCTTTAAAAAATTGGCGCGATTTATCTGCGAAAAAATAAGCCATAACGGGTGATTCAATGGAATGATACGCGACTGCTAAATGATAGGTATATTCCTTGTTATTGTAATCTGCTTCATTAATTGATTTTAATGCTTGAATTGCTTTCAGATTTTCATGTTTAGCTAAATAATAAACACCTAAAATATGTTTAAACAAATTAGCTTCGTAGGATGATAATTTATGTTCTTTCTTTTGGATTTCCACAATGATGTCTGATGCTTCCTCGGTCAAATTATGCATTAGTAAATATCTAACCCGAAGTAATTTGTAAAAATAAATATAATCAGAGATTTGTATTAAATCTTCTTGCTCAAGTTCATGATTAATAAGGTCCATTTCTTCAAATAATTGCATGACAAGAACATCATGCCAATGATTTAATCGCTTTTTTATATTTTTAAGTTTTATTATTTCATTTTCGATCGTAATTCCTAGCCGTTCGGATAAAAGAGTGACGATTTCAGGTGCATATTCAGTATGTAATCGTTCTATTTTACTAATATGTGTTCCAGAACAAATCCCTTTTCCTAATTGCTCTTGAGTCATTTGGTATTTTTCCCGATAAAACTTTATGATTTTCCCCTCATACATATTGAAATTCTCCTTTTAGAAAAATTATATTTTGATAGTTTTGAGTATAGGAAAACCAAGATTCCCCCAAGTACAAAAATGATTTTTTCTATATAATATAAAAAATGTCATTTTCTAGTAATATATCTTGCTAAATAATCGTCAATTCTTCAAAGTTTTACAATTTTCTACAAGGTATTCTTCAAATCGTATAGTCGAATTAGGACAACTCGTAGAACAATTCCCCCAATTTACCGTTGAAAAATGCTCGAGTACAATAGGAATTAATAGAGTTATCTAATTATTCATACTCTTATTTTACACTATCTTTCTTTAGGGAGGAAAGCGATGCTCATAGGAATATGTAACCATTTTATTAAGTGAGCCTGCTAGATTGTTATTTTTAAAAAGTAAAAGTGTTAAAATTTGCAGCTGAAATCAAGTTTAAAGAAGGAGCGTTGAATAATGAAACTTCGAAAGAAACAAAAATTTCTAAATGTTATGGCAACAGGTGTAATAGCATCCAGTTTACTTACATCTTATTTAATGCCTCAGCAAAAAACCTATGCTATATCAAATTCTGCAGAATCGATTTTAAAAGGACTAACTGAAGAACAACGACAGTCTATAAAACGATTAACCCCACAAGAAGGATTCATCATTGATCCAAGTTTATTGTCACTTAAAGATAAAACCGCAAATGTCATTGTTGAGTTCAAAACAGCTCCGGTCGAAAATGCCCAGCAGTCAAAATCAAAAGGTACATCTAAAAATAAAGCAGAAAAGATAAAAGGGGAACAAGAACATTTTAAACAACGATTAACTGAAATTTTTAAAAAGAAAGAGGAGTTAAACCAAAATAAAAAAGAAAAGTCAATTAAATATCAAATTAAACAAACTTACCAAAATGTATTTAATGGAATGGCTATGACGATTCCTACAAATGAAATTAATACCTTGCTTGAGACTGGTGTAGTAAAAAGGATTTGGAAAGACAATGTCGTTAGGTTACCAATAAATGAATCGACTACTACTCAAGAACCAACACCTGGAAAAGTAATTCCACCAGCGCTTCCTCATATAGGAGTTGATCGTTTACATAATGAGGGCTTAAAAGGACAAGGAATAAAAGTTGGGGTACTTGATACAGGGATTGACTATAATCACCCTGATTTAAAAGATGTTTATAAAGGCGGATATGATTTTGTCGATAATGACTCCGATCCAATGGAAACAACTAGAGCGAAATGGCTTGCATCTGGTCAACCTGAAACGATAGATGGTAGTTCATACTATACAGAACACGGAACTCATGTTGCTGGAACAATCGCATCTAACCCTAAAAATGATGTTGAATATGCAATGACAGGTGTAGCTCCGAATGTTGACTTGTATGCATATCGAGTATTAGGAGAATATGGATCAGGATATGATTCATCGGTTATCGCAGGAATAGAAAGAGCTGTAGAAGATGGAATGGATGTTATTAATCTATCATTAGGTAATGGTAATAATCATTCCCTAGACGCTACATCTGTAGCAATCAACAATGCCGCATTAAAAGGGGTCATACCAGTAATAGCCGGAGGAAATGCAGGGCCAAATCCTGGTACGTTAGGTTCACCAGGTGCTTCTCCACTAGCAATCACTGTTGGTGCTAGTGATGTGCCGACTGATATTCCAACCGTTAAAACAAGTTTGGCAGATATTTCAGTTCAAAATACTTTAATGGGGCATGGCCTTGGTATGGATTATCTAAAGTTAATGGATAAAGAGTATGATGTCGTTGAAGTAGGAATTGGTACAGAAGAGGATTATACTGACAAGGAGATTAATGGAAAAGTGGCATTAATTTCTCGTGGCACGATCTCATTTGATGAAAAAATCCGACGAGCTCATGATAAAGGTGCTGTAGCTGTATTGATATACAATAATGAGGATGGAGAAATTCCATTTTTCTTGGGTGAAAATCATGGCTATGTCCCAACATTTAAAATGTTACAGGCCGACGGAGTAAAACTTTCAGAAAAATTAAAAGCAGATCCTACAGCTAAACTTAAATTAACAGACTTACAGTCAAATATGTCTACAGGTGATGTGTTAGCAGATTTTAGTTCACGTGGACCAGTAAATAATAACTTTGATATCAAGCCAGATGTAGTAGCACCTGGAGTCTCGACATTCTCAACTGTTCCAGAATATATTAATAGTCCAGAAAATGGTGTCGATTATTCTAGTGGTTATGCGAGTTTAAGCGGAACTTCCATGGCAACACCACATGTAGCTGGAGTTGCAGCCTTATTATTACAATCACATCCAGATTATACAGTTGCAGATGTAAAGGCAGCGCTAATGAATACTGCTGATCCATTAAAAGGTCGTACGTACAATGTGAATGAAGTTGGTGCAGGACGTGTAGATGCTTATGAGGCAGTTCACAATACAACGTTAGTTGAAGTACAAAATAAGACGACTACTTTAGATGAAAATGGATTAAAAATTGAAATCGATGACATTTCAGGATCTCTACCTTTTGGTAGTATTGCACAATCAAGTGAAACTCAAAATAGGACAACCTCGATTTCTATTAAGAATTTAAGTAGTGAACTAGAAACATATCATACAAGGGTAGAATTTTTAACAATCGATGGTGTCTCAAGAGAAGCTGGTAAGAATGGTGTGACGCTTCAATTACCATCGACGATTGAATTGAATGGAAAGGAGAGTAAAAATATTAATGCTGAAATATCAATTCCAGCTAATGCAGAATTTGGTATATATGAGGGTTATATTTATATTGAAAATGAATCGAAAACTGCAGAATATCAAATTCCTTTCCATGTTCGTTATTCTAAACCTGGATTTGAAAAATTAGAGTTTTTTAAACATGCCATAACGAATGACCTTAGTAACTTTCATCCGTATATCGAGCCGTTTACACCAGTCAGTTTCAAGTTAAATAGTCATATGAAAACGATTGATGTAGTGGTTAGCGATCTAGATGGAAAACCAATTGGGTTTTATGGCACATTTAATTTAGAAAATGCTGCAGTTGATACGGAGTACTTAATATTTTTCGGATTTTCTGGTGAGGTAAAATATTTTACCGGTGATCCGAATAAACCTTTATCACTTGAATATGAACCACTTAAAGAAGGTAAATACATTGTTTCTTATATTGGTACAGGGGTAGATGGTAAAACATATAAAATCGATAATGACATGGTGATCGATAATACCGCTCCAACCCTGGAATTTGATAAGAAAACAGGAATCAAAGAGCTTTCCAGTTCTGATTTAACAACTGAAAATTATGACGGACAAGATTATACAGCATATTGGGTGCATGGAAAATTGTATGATGATACGATTGACTATTTAAAAAGTAGAGGACATGACATCACTCAAGAGGCAAATACCGCGTACGCCTATCAAGACTCATATTGGCCAACAGCTGAATTTTTCCCAAATGCAAATGGTGAATTTAAATTTGGTGTCTTACCAGAAGAATATGCAAACTATCCAACAAATGTAGCCATCTATACTTATGACTACGCTACTGCAGGAAATCCGACTTTCCCAGACTTTACTTTTATTAATAAAGGGGATAAATATTCCACAATAAAACCAAATTCAAAAAGTGTAAGTCTTGGATCGGAATTTGTGAATACATTTACAGTTCAAAACGCGAAAGATTTAACAAGTGCTTCTGTAACAATCGATGTCCCTAATTTCTATAAAGTTGTAGACGTTAATCCATCAAAACAGCTAGTGGATCTTGCAAAGAAAAATAATTGGACTATTAATGTCGCAAAGCCACAAATTACAGAAAACACGTGGTCTAATCTTTCAGCATTTGCTGTAGATATTTCAGACAAAAAGACAAAATTACCAGTTTCCATTAATGATGATATTGATTTATTGGATATCACATTAAAAGTAGTTGATGACCATAATTACATGGTAGAAAGTGCATTCTATTATCAAGAATCTTCCTATCAAACAAGCTCTGGTAGTAAGTCTTCTTTACCTACATTTGCTGAAAGGTTTAAATTCATTTCTCAGCACTCATGGTTCGAAGGGTACTATCATGGTGAAGCAGTTAATTTAGATAATTATGATTTAGATTATTCAAAGATTGGAACAAAAGCTTATCTAGTTGATAATAAAGGTAAAAAGTACCTTGCTGATATTTCAGAAAATGGTTATATGACAATAACGGATATTCCTGCAACGAAGGATGAATATACATTAATTGTCGATATTCCTGGGCATTTCCAATACAGCAAAAAAATAACTTTAAGCAGGACGATCGATGGAGTAGTCCAAGGTATTTTCTATAATGTCTATACGGATACGGCTGCTGCTGGAGATGTCAACGGAGATCATGTAATCGATATTTATGATGCGAAGCTTGTTGCAAACAATGCTGGAATTACAGGGGATAGATTGAAAGAAGATCTTAACAAAGATGGAGTCGTTGACATTATTGACTTTAACTTCGTCGAAAAGAACTTCATGTCCATCAATCCATACTTCCCAACGTCCAATAAACCAGTTGAAAAAACTAAAGATCTAACATTAGAAGAATTGAAAAAAAGTTTTAATTAAGAAAGAGGGTGCCTTTTTTTCAAAGGCATCCTTTTAAGATTGTATTCATATTTAGTCCCATGTCATCGTTTCCGCAACCTTTACAATGTATTCCAATTTTTAGGTATGCATAGGTTTCTCCTTTTTAAATAGAAGTGAAGCTTATATAGGCCTTGATGATGATGCCTATACAGACCGCTGGTTTGAATCAATTGCCACAAGGGTTAAATGCACACGGAACAGCCATAAGCAAAACCATTCGGCAGGTTGCTGATGCCGTCGGTACTTCGCTTCTAGTTACCGTTATGTCGGACCGAACAATCTTACCTTCTTTATCAAGAAGGTAAAACAAGACTCGGAATCAGAATCTAAAGCGAGTTTGGAAAAGGTAACAATAAAAAATCTACGAACAAACTAAATGGAGCTTTCATTGTGGCAGTTTTTTTAAATTTTTACATAGATATTTATCAGAAAATTCGAATGTATGGACATCTCCTTTAATAAAGTAAATGTAAACGGGCGTAAAAAGGCTTTCAGCCGAAAAGTTTCATATTGAGGTAAGTAAAGGAACCATGTTCTTTTTTAAATAAAAGGGAGGGGTAAAATGCTGCATATTGTAGCCTGTATCAAGCAAGTACCTGACACCAAAATTATCAAGATGAACCCAAAAACAAACACGATGGATCGGAGGACGGCGCCTGCGATATTGAACCCGTATGATGCCCATGCCGTTGAAGAGGCGGTTCGTCTAAAGAATAGGTATGGGGGAATCGTATCTGTTGTTACAATGGGGCCGCCTCCAGCGGTGACCGCAATTAAAAAGTGTATTGAAATAGGCGCCGATGAGGGCTATTTAATCACGGACCGCCGGTTTGCGGGAGCGGATACATTGGCAACGAGCTATGCAGTGACAAAGGCGATTGAAAAAATAGGAAAACAACAGCCCGTAGATTTGATCATTTGCGGAAAAATGTCCATTGATGGAGATACCGGGCAAGTCGGACCCGGAATTGCACGAAGGCTCGATATTCCACCGCTGACTTCTGTGAACAAAGTAGTGGAAATTAATCAAGAAGATGGATATGCCATTGTCCATCGCAAGTTGGAGGATGGATATGAAGTCGTCCGGTCCACATTGCCGTGTTTGTTTTCCGTTGAAAAAACAATCAATGAAGTGCCGTATTCTCCGTTTCCAAACATGATAAAAGCTGCTAGATATAAACCTCATATCTGGTCTGTTGATGACCTGGAAGAGGTTGATGTGAAGCAGCTGGGTTTGAAGGGATCTCCAACGATTGTCTCCAAAGTTTGGGCTCCGCAAAAACCGGCAGGGGGAACATTCCTTGAAGGCAACCCAACGTCACAAGTAGAGCAATTGCTCTCAGTCCTTCTTGAAAAGAAAGAACTGTTTGAAACAAAGGAGGGAGTGTAATTGGATTTCCAAGATTACAAAGGTGTTTGGGTATTCATTGAACAAAAAGATGAAGTGGTGGCTTCTGTATCCCTCGAACTTTTGGGGGCCGGTCGAAAGTTGGCAGACAAACGGGGAGTGGAATTGGCGGGTATTCTAATCGGGGAAAATGTTAAGAATTTAACAAAAACCGTATTTGAATATGGAGCAGATTCAGTCTATGTATATGATCAACCCATTTTTAAACATTACCGGACCGAGTCCTACATGAAGGCGCTACTGGAATGCACGGAAAAATATAAACCAGAAATTATCCTCTACGGGGCCACCTCAACAGGAAAAGATCTGGCAAGTGCGGTAGCCACCGATATGCCGACAGGTTTGACAGCGGATACGACGGAGCTGGATGTTGAAGAGGAAACAGGGTTACTATTGGCGAGCAGGCCGGCTTTTGGCGGAAATATTATGGCGACCATTTTATGTAAAAAATACCGACCCCAAATGGCGACAGTCCGCGCCAAAGTCATGAAAGCGCTAACCCAGGAGTCTGGGAGAACAGGCAAGATGATTGAAGAAACAATTTCCCTAAAGGAAGAAGATATTCGGACAAAAGTATTGGAAATTGTTAAGGAAACGGTAAAGAAAGTAAGAATCGATGAGGCGGACATTATTGTTGCAGGCGGAAAAGGATTAGGGAGTTACGAAGGGTTTCAGTTAATACACCAATTGGCGGAAACTCTTGGAGGAGCGGTGGGTGCCAGCAGGGATGTGGTGGAAGCAGGTTGGATCGACCACGCTCATCAAGTAGGCCAAACCGGGGTGACGGTAACTCCAAAAATATATTTTGCAATTGGAATTTCCGGTGCGATTCAACATATTGTGGGAATGAAAAATTCTGGTTTAATTATTGCCATTAATAAGGACAAAGAATCCCCCATTTTTCAGAACTGTCATTATGGAATTGTTGGTGATGCCTTTGAGATAGTTCCTATACTAATCGAACAGTTTAAAAAGGCATTATCCAGAGAAAAGGTAAGCAATAACAGCGAAGGTTGATGGAATGATGCCGGGGCGAGAAACATAAAACAGAAATTCTCAAAAAGGTCGGAGACGTAAGTTCCCACAATGAATTATTTGTTACACGATAACTCTATAATAAAGCCTCACGGTGAATTTTCACCCATGAGGCTTTTTCCTATATATACCTATAATTGAAGCCTAATGAAATCTGAAATAGATGGATAAATAAATTAGCTTATTGGAAAGATAAATTAATTAAATGGGGATATTTTATGATAAAAACAGCCTTTTGCCATCATTCTCTTTAATTCCATTCTTTCATATCTAATTAAGTGCTGACAAAAAATAATTAACGATACTTGGATGTTTACATTTCTTTTAAGCTGCTGTTTTATACTATAGTTGAGTTCAAATACAAGATAGTTAAACAATATCGGTAAACAGGAGATTTAAATGCAAGATACACTTATACCCATTCTGAGAACAGCTGTCAGCTTTATGCTTTTAATACTTGTTACTCTGGTTATTGGAAAGCATATTAACTCTCATAAAAACCACTATAGCTTTGCCTTATCTATTACGATTGGTTCCTTTATAGCTAACATGGGGTTTGATACGAATTTAAAGTTCAAAGAAATGCTAATTTCATTTCTCGTATTAGTTTTAATGTTTTATTTGTTCATGGTGTTATCTTCTAGGAGTCGAAGTTTTAGAAAATGGTTATCTGGTAGACCTACCCTGCTAATAGAAAAAGGAAAATTACTAGACAATAATATGAAAAAGGTAAAGTTCTCGATTGACGACCTTAATCAGCTTTTGAGGGAAAAGGATATCTTTAATATATTTGAAGTGGAATACGCATTACTAGAAGTGAACGGGGAATTATCCATTCTTAAAAAGATACCGTTTCAAAATGTAATAAAAAAAGATTTAAATTTTCCCAATTCATCAGAGGCGCTGCCAGTTGAACTAATTATGGACGGGAAAATCATCGAAAAGAACGCTACTGGCATCTATAACCGTGAGTGGATTGAAGCTGAATTCAAAAGAAGAAATTTACGAATAGAAGAAATATATTATGCTGTAGTCAATAGCGGTGGTTACCTTTTTGTAGACAAATATGAAGATAAAATAACTTCACCTACAGATGTTGAATAATTTGGAAAGGCTAATTGAAAATAGGAAGGCAACCATTCGGTTTATACGAACAAAAAATCCCCGGAATTTATCAAAAGGGGATTTTTTGTTTGCATAGGAAAAGCCCAGTAGTTAACAACTACCAAAAAGGTCCAACTGGTATATCGCTTCTTTATGTTGATTTCCTATTTTCCTTACTTAAATGAAAAAGCATATACAACTGCTGAGCAAGAAATTGCGGTGTATAAGGCATGTCCTTACGCAACCAAGCTACGATCGTGCCGATAAGAGCTGAAGAACCATGCCAAATAGCAATATCCCTTTGGATATCGGTAGTAGCGAGCAAGGAGTCTATCTCTGTTCTCTCTGTTATTGATTTAGTTAGGATATTTAATAACCGCTCTGTAAAGATTGGCGTTCGTGTGGAACCAAGAACAACTTTATAGAATTTGGCATTCTCGGCTATATGTTCAAGCAGGTTTATTAGCTTCAACGAATCAATTTCTTCAGTTGAATTCATGTTTGTTGTCGTACGCATCATAATGCACTCAATATCCTGTGCCATTTCCTGCGCCATTTTCTCCAACATGTCTTGTATATCATGATAATGCAGATAAAACGTAACACGGTTGATGGTTGCGCGTTCCGCAATCCTGTTAACCGTTATTTTATTTAATTCCAATTCCTGCAGTAAATCTATTAAAGCGTCTTTTATTAATTGGCGTGTACGAAGTACCCGAGGATCTACTCGCTTCTTTTCATTGTCCTTCATGTCTAATCACCCTTCCTATTAATTGGTAATTTACAATAATTTTAGTTCTGTCTATTTTTTGGGGATTTCTCAACAAAATTGAAATAAGTGATAACTAATTTACACTTCTTAAGAAATTGTCTGTTGTCAGAACCCACGGTCTTATTATAATGTAATTTATACAATGTTAATTATTAAACACATTGTAAAAAAAGTCTATATTCAAGTTAGAAAGGATAGGAGAGAATTGAAAAATAATCCTAAAACTGTCACAAATTCGATAAAAAAAGGACCTATTATGTTCATTATGATTTTAGGTGCTTTCATTGCAACCTTAAATCAAACACTCATGAGCGTCGCCACTCCCGAACTAATGGTTGAATTTAAAATCTCAGCTGCAACAGCACAGTGGTTAACGACAGGTTATATGCTCGTAAACGGTGTCTTGATTCCCATTACCGCCTATTTAATGCAGCGGTTTACCACACGTCAGCTTTTTCAAGCTTCCATGTTTATCTTTCTAGCCGGAACCATCGTTTCAGCTATTGCAACGGGATTTCCTTTATTATTGACCGGACGCATGATTCAGGCGGCTGGTGCAGGAATCATCATGCCGCTGCTTACGAATGTGATTCTGACCATATTTCCTCCCAACAAACGAGGAGCTGCTATGGGGATGGTCGGGCTTGCGATTATTTTCGCCCCAGCCATTGGGCCTACAATTGCCGGTTATATTATTGAAAACTACAAATGGGAAACGATGTTTTACGGGATGATTCCATTTGCTGTCATTGTTATTGTATTGGGATTCATTTATCTCCGAAATGTATCCAATCCAATCAAGACAAAACTGGATATCCTAAGTGTCGCACTCTCTACCATTGGTTTCGGTGCATTACTTTATGGTTTCAGCCGAGCTGGAAGCCTTGGATGGTCGGACATGGAGGTACTAAGTACGATGGCTGTAGGCATCTTTGCCCTAGTACTCTTTTCATGGAAGCAGATGAAATCGCAAAATCCACTGCTTGACTTGCGTGCATTCAAGTACAATATGTTCTCCTTAACAACAATTATCAATATCGCGGTTACCATGGTGATGTATGCAGATATGATGCTGCTTCCGCTTTACCTTCAGAATATCCGTGGTTACACAGCTATTGAGTCCGGTCTACTCCTTCTTCCAGGTGCGCTAATAATGGGCTTCCTTATGCCAGTTACAGGGAAGTTGTTCGATCGCTTTGGCGCAAAATGGCTAACTGTTATCGGAATGATAATTACCATTCTGACAACGATGGGCTTTACCAACTTGACAGATTCGACAAGCTATACCTTTTTGGTTCTGATGTCAACAGGGCGTCGCATTGGGATGGCCTTGATGATGATGCCTTTACAGACCGCTGGTTTGAATCAATTGCCACAAAAGTTAAGTGCTCACGGAACAGCCATAAGCAATACAATTCGGCAAGTGGCTGGTGCCGTCGGAACTTCACTTCTAGTTACCGTTATGTCAGACCGAACGAAATCACATCTGCAGGATATGGCTCCTAATGCAGCTGCTAAAGGCTTTACCCAAGGGCAGCTTATTAAGGAAGCCACCATTCAGGGTATTAATGACGCCTATCTTGTCATTATTGGGATCGGCATTATCGGATTACTTCTTTCCTTCTTTATCAAGAAGGTTAAACAAGCATCCGAAATAGAGCCCAAAGCAACTTTGGGAAAGGTACCACAAAGAAGCTTGGAAACTACCTAACTTAACCAACATCCATTGTATGGAGAAGTTTAATAGAGCATAGAAAATTATAAACAATTGGAGGAATTGATTTGAGACTTCAAAATAAGGTTGCCGTAGTAACCGGTGCTGCTTCTGGGATGGGAAAAGCCATTGCGATTCTTTATGCGAAAGAAGGAGCAAAAGTAGTAGTTTCTGATATCAACATTGAAGCCGCAACTATTACAGTAGATGAAATAAAGTCTAATGGTGGGGAAGCAATAGCGGTTATGTCCAATGTTGCGAAAGAAGAAGATATACAAAATCTGATTAACACAGCAGTTAATACTTTTGGAACATTAGACATCTTAGTCAATAATGCAGGAATAATGGATAACTTTGAACCTGCTGGTGAAATAGAAGATAAGAAATGGGAGAGAGTTTTTGCGATTAATACTACGAGTGTCATGCGTGCAACACGTAAAGCCTTACCTATCTTTTTAGAAAAACAATATGGGGTTATTATTAATGTCGCTTCAGCTGGTGGACTTCAAGGAGCTAGAGCAGGAGCCGCTTATACAGCATCTAAGCATGCTGTTGTTGGTTTTACAAAAAATACTGGATTTATGTACGCAACAAAAGGTATTCGTTGCAACGCAATTGCGCCAGGTGGAGTTGAAACAAACATCAGTTCATCCATGACGGGTGTTAACGAATTTGGTATGGGGCGCATTCAAGCAGGATTAGGAATAAATCCACGTGTAGGTAAACCAGAAGAAATTGCAAATATAGCTCTTTTTCTTGCTTCTGATGAATCAAGCTTTGTTAATGGAACAGTTATTACGGGGGATGCAGGTTGGACCGCTTATTAATTTAGTACATTAATAAATGTGTTAAAACCGTCGAGATTTATCTTGACGGTTTTTGTTTTTTTTTAGGTTATGAAACATTGTTCTTAAACTAAACCAGTAAATAGTTTGTCAACATTTTTAATAAAAAGATTAATAACCTCATGCGTTTTTAATTTGTCATAATACTCGACGATATGATTGTGTCCGCTACGTCTTTGCTTAAGCATATTCTGGATTATTAGGAAGAGCAGCTTTCGTAAGAGCTTATTACCACGCTTATTAATTTTATCCTTAAAAAAGGTTTTTCCTGATTTAAATAAGGTAAGTGAAGAAGGTCAGTTTTATATACGGATTCAAAATCCAAAATAGGCCACGACCCATTCTTTATTTCTACTATATAAAAAAATAGTAGTGCTAACCAATGCCTTGGGTTGCACTACTAATCTTAGTATGTTTTATGGGATGGTGCCATTCACATTTTCCATAGACCACTTTCAATGATAATTAAGCTATCATCCGTCTTGGATGTGATAAATGAAATGGACCATTAGACTCTGTAAAAGTCTGATGATCTATTTTATTTATTGTCATATTGTGACGATTTAACAATATTAACTTTGTACCTTCACAAATGAAGCAGTAGAATTTCTAATCACTAATTTAGGTTCATTTTCTATGGATGGAGGTAGATCCCCTTTTTCTCAACAGCAGAAACAATTCATTTAGCTGCTTCAATGCCCATTTCCATTTTAGGATGGCCAATAGATGTTAGTTTTACTTCTGTTGCCACTGCGAAAGATGAATCATCAAAGCCCACGATTGATATATCCTCAGGTACATGTAGTCCAAGCAGTCTTACCAGATTTCCTTAGTAGCTAAAGAAGGAGTTAAATTTGAAGATCGCATAGCAGAAATTTGTCAATCCGTCCCAGAAGTTGAATCTGTTTCAGCAGAAGTAACTCCTGATGCTGTGACTGCTGAAGAAATGATTGCTCAGGCAGAAGAGCTGATTACCATAAATGGCGGCGATAAAAAGGTAACGATTAAACTTCCTATGACGCTGGAAGGTTTAGAAGTGTGTCGTTACCTAACAAACAAAGGTAAATATCAATATATTATTTTGTTTAATATTTTTGTATAATACATAACAAGAGTCTATATATCGGGATAAAATGTGTATAACTGTTGGGAAAGCCCAGTAAATGTCACTGATAACATCTTTTTGAAAGGGTATTCATCATTGGAAATAAATTTTTTACTTCAAATTAACAGGAGGGATAGATCATTTATTGGTTTTTTAGAAACAAATCTTTATATTTTAAGCTTATTTGTATATTTATAACAATTATCTTACTATCTATAACCATCTCCACAGCATTACCGGCTCATCAATATTCAAAGCAGATTGAACAGCAAGCGAATGATCATACGAGGAAAGATATTGAGCAAGTGAAAAAAAATATTGAGTCACATATTAAGGAATTAGAAAATATTACAGAGTATTTAAGCAGGACCGAAAATGTAAGCGATTTTTTGCTCGCACAAAAGCCCGCTGCTGGTCTGCAATCTAAAATAAAAACGCAGATGAAAATGTATACGGATACACACCCAGAGATTGCTGGGGTTTTAATAGTTAACAAGTCCGACTTGTTAATAAGTAATGAAATGTCCAGAACGACAAGGGATCCTCTAACCAATGAGAGTTGGTATAAGCAAGCAGCTAATGCTCCTTCTGTGATTCATTTGGAAAGCAGGCCAATCGGCAGGAACCTCACCACAAGTCCAAAATACAGCGCGGATGAAGTGCTGTCAGTTACCAAAGCGGTCATAAATGAAAAAACAGGTGAAGTTTTGGGAGTTATTCTGATAGATTGGAAGCTTGATACAATTAATAATGAAATACGGAACATGGGCTTTGGTGCGCATGGATTTGTATACGTTTTAGATGAACAGTCTCGTATAGTGTATACCCCAGTTAATAAAATCGTATATCGTATAAAGGATTCTTGGTTCAATAATAGAAAATCAGGAAGTTTTATTAAAAACATTCATGATACTGATTTCCAGGTGATGTATGACTACTCTGAATATACTAGATGGAAGATTGTTGGAGTTTTCTCAATTAATGAAACCCTTGCTTTTATAAAGGATATGAGATGGACTGCTGGAATTATTGCAATGGTTGTGTTGATTCTGGCAATTTTTGCAGCCGCTTTTTTCACATCGTCGATTACAAGGCCTCTCAGTCAACTTAGCTCGCTAATGAAAAAGGCAGCACAAGGAGACTTGGACAATAAATTTGAAAGTAAAAATGAAGATGAAATTAAGCAGCTTGGAGACAGTTTTAATAGCATGATTGAATCGATTAAAAACCTTCTCAATCTCATTAATTTGATAGAGAAACGAAAGCGTGAGGCAGAGTTAAAGGTTCTGCAAGAGCAAATTAAGCCTCATTTTCTTTACAACACATTTGATACCATTAAGTGGATGGCCATGGAATATCAAGCAAAGGACATTATGGACGTGATTGATGCGTTGACAAAACTTTTTCGGATTGGGTTGAGTAAGGGAAAAGAAAGTATAAAAGTATCAGAAGAGATTGAGCACATAAAAAGTTATCTGATTATTCAGATGACTAGATATGAGGATAAGTTTGATTATGTTATCGATGTACAGGAGGAGGCTAAAGAACTTTTTGTTCTCAAACTCATCTTGCAGCCTTTAGTAGAAAACTCGATTTACCATGCGATAAAAACCAAGAGAGGTCGAGGAAAAATATTAATTCAAGTAAAGATCATTGATAACAAGCTATTTCTAAGTGTAACGGATGATGGAAATGGAATGAATCCAGAAATGATAACAAAATTAAATCAACGTCTGCAAAAAACAGGGATGATAGGCGGTGCAGATTCGGGTGGATATGGCATGTTGAATGTAAATGAAAGAATTAAGCTCTCTTTTGGAAATGACTATGGTTTAATCGTTCACAGCATAGAAAATAATGGTACAACGGTAGAGATTTGGCACCCAATCGTCCGAGAGGGGTTAAGCTGATAGGTTTTTCTTTCATTTTAATAGGGGGAATGGAAATGTTGAAATTACTTATTGCTGATGATGAACCTAAAATCATTAGAGGGTTGAAAAAATCTCTGAATTGGGATGAATGGAATATACAAATTGCAGGTGAAGCTCAAGATGGGGAGACTGCATTTGAATTGGCCCTGGAGGTTAAGCCTGATATTCTTTTTTTGGATATCAATATGCCTTTCCTTAATGGATTGCAATTGATTGGAAAACTGAAAAAGGAGATGCCTTCTTCCATTATTATCATAATCAGTGGACATGATGAATTTTCTTACGCACAGGAGGCCCTTCGATTAAATGTATTTGAATACTTACTAAAACCAGTTAATCCTGATGACCTGAAAAGAACTGTTACCAAAGCGGTCAACCATTTGAATGAATCTAGAAGAAGTAATCAATTGGTCCAATGGATGAATGAGCAATTGGAAGAGAATGTCGATTTGGTTAGAAACAGCTTTCTCTGCAAGTGGGTTAAAGGGCAGTTAAATGAAGAGGAAATTCATAAGCAGCTCCACTATTTTCGTCTAGATTGGGAAAAAGTTGGGATTTTTGTAATTAAGCCAAACAGGATAGCTGTAGAAGGAAATATCGGAGATGCTTGGGAAATGGACCTATTGTTTTTTAGCATGCAAAACATTATCGATGAATTACTCGATGCTTTCGAGCCACGTGTTGTTTTCCGGGATGAAAGCAATCATATCGTAGCAATGATACCTACGGAAGAGTTAGAGCCAATGGATCTGTTATGTGACCAATTTGAAGAGGTTATCGAAAAGTTGACAGGTAAAAAAATAATGATAGCCAAAAAAGTTGTAGAAAAGCCACCAACCGAAATCCCAGATGTTTATAGTAATTTCATCAAAGAGCTTAACGAACAATCTATGATTATGCCTGTGGTTATTTTGGCTAAAAGATATATTGATAGACATTACTACAAACAAGATTTAACCCTCCAGGAAGTAGCTAAAGAAGTTAATGTTAGTCCAAGTTATTTAAGCCGGCTTTTAAAGGAAGAATTAGGTTCTTCCTTTATCGATTACTTAACCCAAGTCAGGATTCAATATGCGATTAAATTTATGGAAAACCCATCATACAAAATTTATGAAATTGCGGATAAAGTCGGTTATAACACTCAGCATTATTTTAGTACAGCTTTTAAAAAGGTAATGGGTGTATCTCCTTCTAATTATGTTAAGGAGGTAGGGCATTAGTGAAAGCCGGGTTTCGGATTAAGAAAAGATATTGGATGACAATTTTAGTCTTAATAATCCTTGGATTGTTTGGCTATAAAGCAGCGCATGCTTCTCACAAGTCGAATGAAGGGACAAAATTTGTTATAGGTGTGTCCCAGGCAAATTTAACTGAACCTTGGCGAGTAGCTATGAATAATGAAATTAAAAGTGAATCAGATCGATATAATGATTTGCATGTGATTTATACTGATGCAGCTCATAGTATTGATAAACAGAAGCAAGATATTAATAAATTACTTGATTTTGGGATTGACTTGTTGATTATCTCCACTAATGATTCCAAAAGTTTAACACCTATAATCGCTAAGGTGCATAAAAAAATACCGGTTATCGTCTTAGGTCGAGCAATCGACGGGTATGATTATAGCTTATTTATTGGACCAGCCAATGAGGTCATTGGCAGAAACGCCGGGCAATTGGTGGCAGATCTGGCTGGAGATAAAAAAGTAAATTTAGTAGAAATACAAGGACTCTCCCAATCACCTCCAGTGATCGAAAGAAGTAAGGGCTTCAATGAAATAATAGAAAATCATCCTAATATTCACCAGGTGGATACGATAGTTGCAGATTGGAATCGAGATAAAGCCGAAGATGAGGTAATAGGGAGGCTAAAAAAGAACCGCAAAATCAATTTCGTCTTCGCACATAGTGATGCAATGGCTCTTGGGGTACATAGGGCATTAGAAAAAAAGGGAATTCAAGGAGTTAATATCATTGGCGTGGATGGACTAGAAGGTGATGATGGAGGACTTGATTTGGTTAGACGTAACATTTTGAAGGGGACCTTCGCCTATAGGACTGGTGGCAATGAATCAATTCAGTATGCGATGGATCTTTTACAAGGCAAATCTGGTATTCCCAAAAAAATACTTTTGCGTGTGAATAAAATTACGAAAGAAAATGTGGACCAATTCGTACAAACAAAACAAAATACATTGGATGAACCTAAAAAACTAAAAAATCATATTATTTTAGGATTTGTACAAGTGGGCAAAGAGAGCAGCTGGAGAGCGGCAAATTCCTCCTCGATTAAAAAAGCTGCCCAAGACTTTGACATTGATCTTAAATTTAAAAATGCGAATCAAAGTATAGATAATCAAATTGAAGCTATTCGAAACTTTATAAAGGAGCGGGTAGACGTTATTGCATTTTCGCCGGTTGTCCAAACCGGGTATGAAGAGGTTTTAAGGGAGGCTAAACGGGCCGGAATTCCTGTTATCTTGACGGATCGTGAATTGGACTTTAATGATGATTCACTTTGGCTGACTTCTATTGGCTCCGATTTTCAAGAGGAGGGTAGGAGAGCTGCGAGATGGCTTTTAGGATTTACCAAAGGAGTAAAGAAGGATATTAATATTGTAGAATTGCAGGGAACACAGGGGTCTTCACCAGCGGTTTATCGGAAAAAGGGATTTGAAGAACTGCTAAAAAATAATACAAACTATCACATCATCGCTTCCCAATCAGCTGATTTTACAAAAGAGGCAGGTAAACGTGTCATGAAAGAGATGTTGGAAAGGTATGGGGATAAGATTCAGGTCGTTTACTCCCATAATGATGATATGGCACTGGGAGCGATTGAGGCAATTGAAGAGGCTGGGAAAAGACCCGGGAAAGATATTTTGATTATTTCAGTAGATGCAACCAAAGAAGCATTTAATGCCCTATTTTCAGGTAAATTGAATTTGACGGTGGAGTGTAATCCATTATTAGGACCTGAATTAATGAAAGTGATATTAGATTATCAAGAAGGAAAAGAGATTCCAGTCAAAATCGTTACAAAGGAAGGGATTTTTAGTCAAGACAACGCCAAACGGGAATTCATTAATCGGGCTTATTAATTCTTGAACTAAACAAAGAACTCGAAAAATAACAAAAAAGATAAAAATCAAAAACAGGGGTAAAATAGTACAGAAGATTATAAACTTTTGAAGTTTTCTATAAATACAGTTACAACTTTTCTAATTAGAATTAATTTAACAGAAAGGGGAACGTAGATTAGATATCATTAGGCGGATGTTTGATCTCCAATGAGAGCTGAGTAGATATTTTGTTAGGTATACAATAACACTATTATGCAAACGCTTAATCTTTAAAGAATGGAAGAAGGAAGGGTAGGAAAAAAAATAGGATCTTAGATTTCTACCAGAAGATGGTTCTTATCTTCATGAGGTGAAGTTTACCCTAGAGGCTAAAGACGATGTGGAAGGTGTATCTAAAACGGAGTACAGCATGGACAAAGGAGCGACTGGAAGGCCTATAATAATCAGGTTGTATTAAAGCTAAACGGATCAAACATCATTCAATTCCGTTCTGTTGACAACGTTGGAAATGTTGAAGAAACTCAGTCGTTTACGGTAAACGTAAAAGAGGCCAAGCTTGTAAATTTGGAAGCGATGATTCAATCCTACGGGCTTTCTTCTAATGGAGCAGAGCAGTCTCTCTTAAGCCACATTAAAACAGCTCAGAGTCATTTTGAGAAGGGGAATGAAGATAAGGGATATGACGCACTACAAAAAGCGATTAAGTTTATTCAAAAGTTACCATCCAACCATGTAAATCAAGAGCAGAAAGAAGAATTGATCATGTTTATTACTTACATGAACAATAATAAGCTTCATTAAAACATCTAGTGAATAGACCTTGAAACCACGTTAAAAGTGGTTTTAAGGTCTATTTTTCTTTTTTGTATACTTAGTTAAACTAGTAAGCAAAGTTTCTATTGATAAAATTTTGCTATAAAAATAATGTGTTGTATTTTATAAAATAACGTAGATTTTTATAAAGATTGTCTACTACTGATTTGATATACTCTCACATATGAAAGCGTTTAAATATTATTTTTTAAGGAGGAATTACACAACCCTATGAAAAAAGTAGTTTCGAAAATTATGTTATCAACACTACTATTATCATCCTTTTCAACTGCAGCCTATGCGGAAAACCCTATCATTAAGGATAAGTTCACCGGTGACCCGGCTGCGCTCGTTCAGGGTGACAAGGTTTATCTCTATGCAGGACACGATGAAGCGAGTGCGGGTGGAAATTTTTATTTTATGCCAGAATGGGTCATTTATTCTTCAACTGATATGGAGAATTGGAAACAAGAGGGATCACTAAGCGTCAAGGATACCTTTTCATGGGCAAGGGAAGATGCCGCATGGGCGAGTCAAGTAATCGAGAGAGACGGTACCTATTATTGGTATGTAGCCACTAATAATAAGGACGGTAGTGGATATTGTATTGGTGTAGCTACCTCCCAAAGTCCAACTGAAGGGTTTAAGGACGCACTTGGAAAGCCATTGATTACCAATCAAATGACGACCTCCAGCATTTCATGGGATGATATTGATCCTACAGTATTGGTGGATGATGACGGACAGGGGTACCTATACTGGGGAAATTCGTATCCATACTATGCAAAGCTCAAACCGAACATGATCGAGCTAGACGGGGATATTCAAAAGGTTACCATCAATAACTTGAAAGGTGGTTTCACAGAAGCTCCGTGGATTCATAAACGGAATGGCAAATATTATTTATCATTTGCTCATAATTGGCCAGAAGGACTAGCTTACGCAATGAGTGAGAGCCCTACCGGTCCATGGGAATATAAGGGAATGCTTATGGATCCGTTCACCTCAGACCCTAATGATAAAAACAATAGTAATACTAGTCATCAATCCATTATTGATTTCAAAGGAAAGTCGTACATTATTTATCATACCGCTGCTTTGCCAACCGGAAGTTCATACAGACGCTCAGTCTCAATCGATCGATTATACTACAATCCCGACGGCACAATAAAAAAAGTCGTCCCTACTTCCACAGGCTTGGATGGTGAAGGACAAAAGCTGCAGTCGTACAGTTTCCTAGACCGATATATTAGGCACTATAACAATGATGCACGGATTGATCCTTTAGACGTATTAAATATTTCAAATTTTGATGCCAGATGGCAGATAGTCCCTGGACTAGCGACTTCAGGAGAGGAGTATGTTTCCATTCAGTCTGTGAATAAGCCAGGATACTATTTAAGACATAGTAATAATGACCTCGCACTTGTAAAAAATGACGGTACAGATATATTCAAAGCTGATGCCACATTTAAAAAGGTGCCTGGTTTATCGGATTCAAACTGGGCTTCCTTTCAGTCATATAACTTCCCGAATTTATATATTAAGCAAAAGGATTACTTATTGAAGTTAGAGCAGGTGAATACCGAAGGGGATAAAGAGAATGCAACTTTTAAGATGTCAGAAGCAGATGTAAAGGATGTCCAACTGAATATTGATAGCCTTACACTGCAACAAAATGATGAAAGCAGTTTGTCTGCTGTTGTATTACCAAGTAGTGTACTTAATCAAAAAGTGACTTTTACATCCAGTGATCCTAATGTCGTATCCATTTCTAATTCTACTTATAATCCTGAAGATGGAAAGACAACCGTTACAATTGCTGCGAAATCTCCGGGTAAGGCTGATATTATTGCTACAACCGACGAAGGACAATTCGCTGATTCGGCTACAATTACTGTAGAAAAACAGATGCCTACAATTATAAAGGATTTAAAAATATCTGTGAATAATAGAAAAGTTCAAATCGAAGGCTATTTGACTCAGAAAAAAGGGTCGGATGTGGCTGTAAGCGTTACAGCGCCAAATGGAAAATTGGATTATCTTGATCAAATTACCACGGAAGACGACGGTAAATTCAGGTATGAATTTACACTTTGGAATCATGCAGCTGGTAAATATGATGTTAAACTTGGTGGTATAGACTTAAGTGAAATAGTGAATACCAGCTTCCAATATAAGCCCGGGCCACAAAATCAATGAATATCTTGGAATACTTAACTAGGTATCTAAGCACTAGTTTCGGAGAAACAATCTAATAATCTATTAATATTAAAAGTGAATCTTATGTAAGGTTCATAAGGGGGGATTAAATATGAAGTTGAAAAAAACTATTCATTGTGCACTGGCAGTCACACTTTTGTCGGTTCCTACAACGATTATTCCTTCGTGGGCTGCTACAATAACACCAGAAACAACAAGTGCTGTTGACCAGGCAACTGGGAGTGCTTCAGTAACGGAGGAAGGTCTCACAACTTGGTATAAATTTGATCAATTAAACGGGACATCCATAACTGATGCCTCTGGTCATGGCAAGGATGCCACCGTTATGAACGGGGCTTCCTTGGCTACAGTGGCAGGCAGGACCGGTATTGATCTTGAGCATACGAAAAGCCAATATGTCCAGTTGCCAAAAGGTATTATGAGTACTCTGGATGATTTCACCATTTCGACATGGGTATATCTGGATTCAAAAACAGGAAATTGGACTCGAATTTTTGATTTTGGAACCGGAGCTAATGCAGGGAAAATTTTCCTTACAGAAAACCTGTATTTGGATGTAGTAGGACGAGTTGCCGATGCCACTCCGAGTGCTCCGAAGATTGGTGAATGGACGCATATCGCTATCAGTAAAAACGGAACAGCTTATACAATTTATGTTAATGGCAAGGTTGGTGCTACAGGAACTTCAACCAAGAAACCGTCTGATTTTGGGGAAACCGCGTATAACTATATTGGAAAATCGAATTGGCCAGACCCATATTTAGACGGTAAAGTGAGTGATTTCCGCATATATAATAGAGGATTGAGTGCAGAAGAAATCCAACAGGTTGTCTCAGAATCAATGACTGACCAAGAAGCCGTTGGAAAAGTTGCAGGAACTTTGACTCTTGGTGAAACGTCAAAAGTCATTAAAGATTTAAAATTACCTTTGAATGCTGATAATGGGGTATCGATTTCTTGGAAATCTGACTCTCCTTCAGTAATTTCCAATACAGGTGTAGTGACAAGACCTGCAAAAGACCAAAAGGATGCAAATGTATCCTTAACAGCAACAATTAGCCGGAATGGATACTCAGAAACGAAAAACTTTACGGTCACTGTGCTGGCTGACAGCATCGTGTCTATAGAGGCGGTAAATCTTAGAACAATGGTAGATTTCCCACCTAAGCTTCCTAGGAAGGTAACAGTACACTATTATGATGGTCATACCGAGCAACTAGATGTAGAGTGGGACCTTATTCCAAATGATGATTTCTCACAAACTGGGAAGCTTGAGGTCAAGGGCTCTGTCTATGGTACCAAAATTCAGCCTGTTGCCAATATAAGTGTTACTAAGATTGCTAAAGTTGACGAGGTGAACGTTAAGACAAAACAGGGCACCGCGCCACAGCTTCCATCTACTGTAGATGTACATTATAGTGACGGATCTACTGGAACACTTAATGTGGATTGGGCAGAAGTGAACAAACAAGATTATACCAAAACCGGAACCTTTCCCGTTAAAGGGGAGGCGACAACCTATGAATATACTGACCCATTGATTGAGCAAAGAGCAGATCCTCACATTTTTAAACATACTGATGGCTATTATTATTTCACAGCATCGGTTCCTGAATATAACCGCATTGTATTGCGGAGAGCAAAAACTCTTCAGGGACTTGCTACAGCAGAGGAAAAGGTAATTTGGACCAAACATGCTACAGGGGATATGGGAGCGCATATTTGGGCACCTGAAATCCATTTTATCGATGGAAAATGGTACATTTACTTTGCAGCGGGAGCAGCGGAAGATATTTGGAAAATCCGTCCATATGTTATCGAGTGCGGAGATGCGAACCCACTCACAGGAACATGGACAGAAAAAGGCATGATGCAAAAACCAGCAGGCAGTACGGCCTTCACCAATTTTTCCTTAGATTCCACCATATTTGAGAACAATGGCAAACGTTATTTCGCCTGGGCACAGAAGGATGGCGGAAATTCGAATCTTTATATCGCGGAAATGAGTAATCCATGGACGATTACTGGAAACCCAGTAATGATTTCCACTCCGGATTACTCTTGGGAAAGACAAGGATATTGGGTCAATGAGGCACCGAGTGTATTAAAGCGGAATGGAAAAATATTCATGACTTTTTCTGCAAGCGCCACCGATGCTAACTATTGCTTGGGGTTATTGACCGCTTCGGATACTAGTGATTTATTAGATCCTAAGTCATGGAAGAAATCGCCAGAACCAGTGTTGAAAAGCGATGAAACAACGGGCCTTTACGGACCGGGACATAATGCCTTTACTGTAGCGGAAGATGGGAAAACGGATATCCTGGTTTATCATGCCCGCTCCTACAAAGATATTCAAGGGGATCCCCTGTATGATCCAAACCGGCATACTAGGGTGAAGAGAATAACTTGGAATGCTGATGGTACACCGAATTTCTCAAGTGTTCCTGTAAATGGAGCCGTACCTGGACCTGCTATTTCAGTAAAGGCGAATGTGACTGTCGATGACAATGCTGAATTTTCGGTCGTCACTTATTTTAGTTCAAAACAACTACAACCAAAGGAAAAGCTAGGTGCTACAGTTCAGGTTACTAGTCACAAGAGCACCGCTCAGTCTATTTTAGTGACAATGGCTCTGTATGACAACGATAATCGACTGGTGGATACCCAGTCTCAGACCCAAAGTATCGCAGCGGGTTCTAAGACCTCTTTCTCCTTGAGTATGAAGATGCCAACCAAATTGGATGGGCACAAAGTTAAGGTCTTTGTGTGGGAAGGAAAAGAAATTGAATCCTCTTCACTAAAGCCTGTATCGTCACCAAAAGTTTTGCAATAATAAAAAAATCAGGGCTAAGCTAGTCCTGATTTTTTTATATGATAGGGTAGGCTCAATCTATCGCATAGGACATCAAACAAAGTAAGAATTAGGGATTGTTATTATTCACCAAGAACTGGCATTAATTCCATATCTATCGATTGCCGAAAATATCTTCCTTGGTAACGAACAGGCGAAAAATGGAATTATCAACTGGAATGAAACGGTGTTAAGGACGAGAGAACTGCTGAAAAAGGTAGGATTAAACGAATCACCAAATATCAAAACGGCGAACTTGGGCGTCGGGAAACAACAATTAAGAGAAATAGCGAAGGCGCTTTCTAAAAATGTAAAATTATTAATATTAGATGAACCTACTGCTGCTTTAAATGAACACGACAGTGAAAACCTATTGAATCTGTTTTTAGAGTTAAAAAAACATGGCATGACAGCCATTATTAAATCGCATAAATTAAATGAAATTTCCAAAGTGGATTCCATTACAATTCTTATTAAACAAAACATTAGTAATCTAAAAATATATTAGTAAAAAAAGAAATGCCAAGTCAGCCAAGTGCTTTATTAAAAAGCCTTGGCTTCTTTGCATGTATTCTCTCCCCGGGCAATCACAGATAATAAGGATCCAAATTACCTTTGAACATTAGGCTTCATCAAAAAATAGCCAATTATTATAAACAATCCATGTTTTTTATAAATACAGCTTTTGTTTTTTTTTTTTAAATTATCTAAAAGAGAAAGGAGTGTAGCTTCTTTTAAAAAGAGTGAAGAAAAAATAGAGGAGGAAAGAAATGAAAGGTAGGCAGTATTTTTCAATATTTTTATCTGTATTAATGGTATTTTCACTGATCCCAAAACCGGTAATTCAAGCGGAGGAGATTAGCAGTACAGAAAATCGCTTAATCGCTCACTATGATATGTCGAGAGCGGATGGTAAGTTGACGGATGTTACGAACAATGGATTTGACGCAGAATATGTTGGGTTTCAAGATGGAGATTTTTTAGAAGAACAAGGCGATACAATTCTGAACTTCACAGGAGATAAGTCTAAATATGTAAAATTACCAAAAAGACTTATTGATGATGAAACATTTACAATTGAAACAAAATTTAGCACAACAACAAGTGCTGGCCATTGGCTTTACACCCTTGGGACAAAGGAAGGTTCTTGGCCGAATGTTAACAATTACATCTTTTTAAATCCAAAACAAGGAAATGGAACGACTCGTTTTGGGATTAAAAATTCTAGCACGGAACTTCTTTTCCAAAATGCAACAATTAAGTCAGGTGAATATAATACATTCACAGCAACATTTAAAGAAGGAGAAATTATACTTTATTTAAATGGACAACAAGTTGGAACACTACCACATACGTATAAGGTAATGGATATTCTTGCAGCTGGGACAGACCCTACAGCTAATTTTATCGGATATATTGGTAAATCCTTGTACACAGCTGATGCAGTATTTACTGGAAAATTAGCTGATTTTAAGGTATATAACTATACATTATCAGCAGAAGAGGTAAAACTGAATGCTGGTTTAACAGATGAGGAAATTGTTGCATTAGCAAAAGCCAACTTAACAATTCCAAATGCAGATGACATTCGTGGAAACATTACATTACCTACAAGTACGGATAAAGGTGCAACAATTACTTGGGAAACGGACAATGCAGCTGTTGTAAATGTAAATGAAGGAATCAATGAAAATTACGATAAGACTCCTGCAGGTGTTGTAACAAGACAGGAAACTGATACAAAAGTAACATTGACAGCAACAATCAAGTATAAGGGAATAAGCGATACAAAGAAAATACCACTTACAGTTAAGGCTAAACCGGCAAAAAAGAATTTCACATCTTATTTATTTACTCACTTTACAGGTGAAAGTGCAAATGGAGAACAGATGTATTTTGCTAGCAGTAAAGATGGTTTGCACTGGAAAGATTTAAATGAGGTTGATCCAGTAATAACGTCTGATGTAGGTGAAAAGGGTGTACGTGACCCGTCTATCATACGCTCAGCCGAGGGTGACAAATTCTACATTATTGCAACAGATTTAAGAATTGCCAGTGGAAAAGGCTGGGGTGCCGCACAAACGGCTGGAAGCAAATCACTGATCATTTGGGAGTCTACAGATTTAGTAAATTGGTCTAAACCAAGAATGGTAGAGGTAGCTCCACCGAATGCAGGCGATGCATGGGCACCGGAAGCATATTATGACGAAAAGACAGGGGAATACGTTGTATTCTGGGCTTCAACTGTGAAGAATGATCAAGGGGTATTCGAACCACATAACATCTATTATGCAAAGACAAGAGATTTTTATACGTTCACGGAACCAAAGATGTTCATTGATCGTCCTGGTAGTCAGCATATTATTGATACAACCATTATTGAAGATGGGAATATGTATTACCGTTATTCAGGGGATGGTCAAATTACGGTTGAAAAAAGTAATCAAATTCTCGGTGAATGGTCAAAAATTGGCACCATTCAATCTTCAACAGGATTAACAGGATCCGACGTTGAAGGGCCATTAATTTATAAATTCAATGATAGAAATGCATGGAATTTAATGGTCGATCAGTATGCGACTGGAAAAGGTTATCTTCCATTAATTACATCTGATTTAGCAAGCGGCCAGTTCACTAAATTAACAGCTGCAGACTATTCTTTGGGTTCTAACCGTAAGAGACATGGATCAGTACTCAATCTTACACAAGAAGAGTACGATGCTGTAATGGCCAAATGGGATAAAGTGGTCAAAGTGCCTGATGAAGAAGAACAAGAACAGCCAATTCTTGAGTATAACTTTGATGCAGTCACTACAGACAGGACGATCCAGGATAATTCGGGAAATAACCATACAGGTACATTGAATGGAAATGCAACTTATGTGACAGATACCGAAAAGGATTCAAAGGCATTATATCTAGATGGAACAACTAATACATTTGCCGCCTTTCCGACAGGTTTCTTTGATGGAAGAAATACTGTGACTATCTCTATGGATATTAAACCGGAAACGGTATCAGGAAACTTCTTTACCTTTGCCATAGGAAAGAATGACCAAAAATATATGTTCCTAAGAACACGCGATACGGAAATAAGAAATGCGATGACTACTACTAGCTGGTCATCGGAACAGGAGGTAAAAACAAATACCACTTCTATTAAGAGCAAGTGGTTCAATATCAAACTTGTCATTACACCTACAAGTATGGCCATGTATAAGGATGGGATACTTGTAGCTGAAAATAACAATGTAACAGTATCAATGACAGACTTAGGTGCACAATTATCAGCATTTTTAGGTAAATCCTTTTACTCAGGAGACCAATACTTCAAAGGTTATTTCGACAACGTAAAGGTATATAATCGTACACTTTCAGAAGCAGAAATTCTAGAAATGTCTATTCAATCGACTGGAATTGGCAATTTTGTAGTACCTGGTCAAAAAGGTCAATCTGAAATAGATTCTAAATCACATAGAATTACAGTTCCTGTTAAAGAAGGACAAGGTTTGGATATAACTAATTTGGCTCCAACTATAACTATTAAACCTGGATCTACTGTAAGTCCAGTGTCAGGCGAAGGACAGGATTTTACTAATCCTATTACCTATACGGTGACGGACAAGGATGGAAATAAGCAGGAATGGACTGTGAGTTTAAAAGTATATCCATCAGGTACATTGCCAGGACTTTATGCAGATCCACAGATCGCTGTTTTTGGTGATACTTATTATATTTATCCTACAACAGATGGCTTTACCGGTTGGTCAGGTTCACAATTTAAAGCATTCTCCTCAAAAGATTTAATAAATTGGAAAGACGAGGGTGTAATCTTAGATTTAGCAACTGACGATGTTACATGGGCAGATAAGCGCGCTTGGGCACCGGCAATCGCAGAAAAGAATGGTAAATATTATTACTATTTCTGTGCAGACGCCAACATTGGTGTAGCAACAGCACCAACACCAACAGGACCATTTAAAGATGCTTTAGGCAAACCATTGGTGCCAAGTGGAAAATATTCCGGCCAAGCCATTGATCCATACGTATTTACAGATGATGATGGCCAATCTTACTTTTATTGGGGTAATGGTGATCTCTATGGTGCAAAGCTAAATGATGATATGGTTTCTTTTGCAAGTACTCCAGTCAAGATGACCCCGCCTAATTTTAGAGAGGGATCTGTTGTATTTAAAAGAAACGGTATTTATTACTTATTGTGGTCAGAAGATGATACAGGTAGCGAGAATTATCAGGTTGCTTACGCAACAGGGACATCTCCAATGGGACCATGGACAAAGAAAGGTGTCATTCTGAGTAAAGATTTAAGCCTTGGAATCAAAGGGCCAGGTCATAACTCTGTATTAAATATACCAAACACGGATGAATATTATATTGTTTATGCCCGCCATGCAATGCCTGATGGAAACGGATTTAACCGTGAAGTGGTGATTGATAAGATGGAGTTTAACGAAAATGGCACTATAAAGCCAGTAAAACCAACCTTGACAGGTATAACTGATCCAGTTTATGTAGATACAGAAGGTCCTGTAGGGAAGTTTACGATAAATTCTGGTGCGGAATTTACAAAAGATCCGAATGTTACACTATCACTTGAAGCAACCGATAAACTAAGTGGAGTGAACCAGGTTCGTTTTTCCACCAATGCTAAGGATTGGACAGAATGGGAAGAGTATAAGCCAGCAAAAGAATTCACCCTGCCTTCAGGTGATGGGGAGAAGACTGTTTACATTGAATTTAACGACCACGCGGGAAATGTCAGTAACACGTATCAACAAAAGATAACCCTTGATACGACTGCCCCTGTGATTCAATTTATTGGACTTCAGGATACTTATTCTGTCGATACGCTTATAAATATAACTTGCTATGCCATCGATGATTTGTCTGGTATTGCTTCTAAAGAATGCCCAAGTGTTGAAGGACCAGCCTATACCTTCGAGTTAGGGGCTCATAAAATCACTGCCTCTGCCACTGATAAAGCAGGAAATACCGGCAAAGTCGACATCGAATTTACTGCAACTGTTGATTTTGATAGTTTAAGCCGATTGACCCAATCCTTTGTAAGTAAGGATGGGGTGGCGCATTCACTTGTGGCGAAACTCCAATCAGCAAAAGAAGGAGCCGCTAAAGGTAACAAACAGACCGTGGACGGTACATTGAAGGCGTATGAAAATGAGCTGTCTGCCCAAATAGGGAAAACTATTACTGAAAAACAGGCAAATATTTTGATTTCTTTGTCGGATATGCTCTACTTAAAATAAGCCAGAATGATCATTAAATAGACCCCAAAAACTACTAAATAGTAGGTTTTAGGGTCTATTTTTTTATTTTTAAAAAAATAATCACTTAAATATTATATTTTCTAATGTAAAAAAGAAAGCGGAATATTATAAAAAAACGCATTTCATTGAAAATACAATACTAGAGTAATTATTTATAATGAACATAGATTCAAATTAATTAAGGGGGAAGTCAAATGAAAAAATTTAAAAAATTGTTTACTGCATTAATTTCAACAGCAACTGCGATCTCATTAATGACAGGATGTGCTGCCGGGAACAACCAACAGGCGAGTAGTGGTTCAAGTAGTGGGAAAGATGGGAAGATTGTCGTTGGTTTTTCACAAGTAGGAGCTGAAAGCGAGTGGAGAACAGCTAATACTAAGTCAGTCAAAGAAAGTGCAGAAAAAGACCCACAAATTGAATTAAAGTTCTCAGATGCCCAGCAAAAACAGGAAAACCAAATTAAAGCAATCCGTTCCTTTATTGCTCAGAAGGTGGATGTAATCGCTTTCTCTCCTGTTGTTCAAACAGGTTTTGATACAGTTCTTCAAGAAGCAAAAACAGCAGGTATTCCTGTTATATTAACTGACCGTGCTGTAGATGCCGATCCATCCCTTTATAAAACGATGATTGGATCAGATTTCGTTGAGGAAGGCAAGAAAGCGGCACAATGGATGTTGGACAATGTAAAAACGGATAAGCCGGTAAATATCGTTGAGCTCCAAGGAACTGTAGGTTCTGCTCCTGCCATTGACCGAAAAGCTGGTTTTGAAGAAGTAATCAAAGATCATACGAATTATAAAATTATTAAATCTCAAACAGGTGACTTTACCCGTACTAAGGGTAAAGAAGTAATGGAAGCATTCTTAAAGTCTGATGGAAAAAATATCAATGTCGTATATTCTCACAATGACGATATGGCAATCGGTGCAATTCAAGCGATTGAAGAATATGGCTTAACTCCAGGGAAAGATATCAAAATCATTTCTGTTGATGGTGTAAAAGGTGCTTTTGAGGCGATGATGGCTGGCAAGTTAAATGCCTCTATTGAATGTAACCCATTATTAGGAGAACAGTTGATGCAAGCCATTAAGGATGTTAAAGCAGGTAAAGAATTACCAAAGTGGATTAAGACAGAAGAAGGTATCTTTGATACAACTAATGCAGCAAAGGAATTCCCTAATCGACAATATTAAAAGCTTTTTTAGATATAGGAGCTCTCTTATTAGGGAACTCCTAAATTACTCATAAAATAAACAAAAGGAGCATTAAAACAATGTTCATACAAGAGAAACCAATTCTATACATGGAAGGTGTCACAAAGTCCTTTCCTGGAGTGAAGGCTTTGTCTGACGTTAACTTTACTCTTCGTAAAGGAGAAGTTCATGCTCTCATGGGTGAAAACGGTGCAGGTAAATCGACGTTAATTAAAGTGCTAACCGGAGTCCACAATTTTGATGGAGGAACCATCCTTTTCGACGGAAAGAACATTGAGCCGAAATCTCCACTAGATGCCCAAAATATTGGAATAAGCACGGTTTACCAGGAAGTGAATTTATGCCCTAATTTGACAGTAGCAGAAAATATTTTTATTGGCAGACCACCGAAAAAAGGCGGCAGAATCGATTGGAAGTTAATGAATCAAGAATCACAAGAAATCCTGAAGCGAGTAAATCTCGATATTGATCCGACTAAATTACTCTCTTCATACTCTGTTGCCATTCAACAAATGATTGCGATTGCTCGCGCAGTTGATATTTCAGCAGGGGTATTAATCTTGGATGAACCGACCGCGAGTTTGGATGAAAACGAAGTAAAACAGTTGTTTAAGATCATGCGTAAGCTGCGTGATGAAGGAATGGGAATCGTATTTGTCACACATTTCCTAGATCAAGTCTATGAAATAACGGATCGTATTACCGTCCTTCGGAACGGTAAACTCATTGGCGAGTACAAAACGAGTGAATTATCTAGGATAGAATTAGTAACTAAAATGGTTGGTAGAGAAATCGATGAAAAAGAACACAGCAAACAAAACAAAAGCATAGGTTCTTCTTTAAAGAAAAAGGAAGAACATTTTTTAAAAGCTGTCAGTCTAGGAAAAAAAGGCACGATAGAGCCATTTGATCTGGAAATGAAAAAAGGGGAAGTACTTGGTCTTGCTGGTTTACTTGGTTCCGGCAGGTCTGAAATTGCTAGGCTGATATTTGGAATTGATAAAGCGGACGATGGTGTCATTTATATAGATGAAAAAAAGATTTCGGCCATGTATCCTAAAAAAGCTATACAACAAGGAATGGGATTTTGTCCGGAAGATCGTAAAAAAGAGGGCATCATCGGAGAATTAACTATCAGGGAAAACATGATTCTTGCTCTTCAGGCTAAAAGAGGCATATTCAATTATATCTCTAGAAAAGAACAAGAGGAAATCGCTAATAAATATATTAATATGCTGCGAATAGCTACCCCATCTATGGAACAACAAATCAGAAATCTAAGTGGAGGTAATCAACAAAAAGTGATTCTTGGGAGATGGCTGGCAACCAATCCGAAATTGCTTATATTAGATGAACCTACTCGTGGAATTGATGTAGGAACCCGGACGGAAATTCAAAAATTAATACGAACACTTGCTAATGATGGTATGACGGTTTTGCTTATTTCCTCCGAATTGGAAGAATTAGTAGCTTGTTGCGATCGGGTAATTGTTTTGCGTGACCGTTCTCCGATTGGACAGCTTCGCGGAGAGAATATATCAGAAAGTATTATTATGAAAACTATAGCAGGAGCTGGCGCAAATGTTTCTTAATCAATGGAATAAACTGAGGCATTCAAGGGTATTTTGGCCTTTAATGGCCCTCTTAGCATTACTTATATTTAATTATTTTTATATACCAGGTTTTTTTACCATCGAAATCAAGAATGGTCATTTATTTGGAACCATTATTGACATATTAAATCGGGCGGCTCCGCTTATTATTGTATCTATTGGTATGACCTTAGTTATTGCAACAGCTGGTGTGGATATCTCGGTTGGAGCTGTTGTGGCGATATCAGGTGCAATGGCAGCTTACCTGATCGGAGGAACTCTGGTTGTTAACAATGGAGTTCAAGAGTATGTAAGTGATACGCCTATGGCGCTAGCCATCCTTGCTGCCCTTGGTGCTTCCGTCCTTTGCGGAATGTGGAATGGCGCATTGGTATCTAAAATAGGTGTTCAACCAATGGTAGCCACCCTTATCCTTATGACAGTTGGACGGGGAATTGCGCAGCTGTTCAGTGAAGGACAAATTATCACTGTCTACTATAAACCGTTTAGCTTTTTTGGTGGTGGATACTTTTTAGGAATACCGTTTGCTATTTTTGTTGCCGCGGTAGTGGGGTTATTAGTTTACTTGCTTATGAGAAAAACCGCAATGGGATTGTTTTTAGAGTCGGTAGGCGGAAATATGGAATCCAGCCGTTTTACAGG
Source organism: Bacillus sp. AFS031507 (assembly GCF_002584635.1). Lineage (NCBI taxonomy): Bacteria > Bacillati > Bacillota > Bacilli > Caryophanales > Bacillaceae > Bacillus > Bacillus sp. AFS031507. The sequence goes on along the minus strand of NZ_NUOW01000006.1, from coordinate 296,312 downwards.
GATTAATTCGAAGAAGATCATCTTCTGGGCTTATGTGATCTGTGGTTTGTGCGCTGGGATCGCAGGAATCTTAATTAGTTCGAACGTGAAGAGTGCAGATGGAAATAACGCTGGATTATGGATGGAGTTAGATGCAATTTTAGCTGTCGTGATTGGTGGTACTTCAATGAACGGTGGAAGGTTTTACCTATCAGGTACCATTATCGGTGCTATTTTCCTTCAAATGTTAAAAACAACTATTTATTCCACTGGAGTTCCTCCAGAAAGTATACTCGTGGTAGAAGCAATTGTAGTTATTATCGTATCGCTTGTTCAATCGGAAAAATTCAGAAGCTTATTTATCTTAAAAATGGGCAGCAAGCGTAAGAAGGGAGTAATTCAATCTAATGAGAAACATGCTGCGAGTTAGTCAATTAAATATCACGTTAATTTCGACCATAATTCTATTTCTTTCCTTATTTAGTGTAGGTTCTTTTCGATATACGGGCTTTTTATCATCGCAAGTCTTTCTGAATCTATTTATCGACAATGCTTTTTTAATCATCATTGCTACAGGATTAGTATTTGTTATATTATCTGGTGGAATCGATTTGTCAGTAGGATCGGTTGTTGCGCTAACCACTATGGTGTCCGCAAGTATGCTTCAGAAAGGTGCAAACCCGATTATTGTTATGGTTGTAGTTCTTTTAATGGGAATCATATTTGGATTTGCGCAAGGATACATCATTCAGCGTTTTCAATTACATCCATGGATTGTTACATTAGCAGGTTTGTTTTTGGCTAGAGGACTTTGTTATTTTATTAGCATCGAATCTATTACTATCACAGATCCATTGTTTACTAAGCTATCTCACTATAAAATAATGCTGGGTGGCCAATATTTTATTTCCATTAGTGTATTGATTAGTATTGTGTTTGTATTGGCAGCCATGTATGTGGCTAAATATACAGAGTTTGGCCGGACTGTTTACGCCATTGGTGGAAACGAACAATCGGCTATGCTTATGGGACTGCCTGTTGTAAGAACGAAAATTCTCATTTACGCTATCAGTGGCTTTAGTTCTGCCCTCGGAGGATTGGTTTTCACCTTCTACATGTTGTCTGGATATGGGCTTCACGCATTAGGTCTAGAAATGGATGCCATTGCAGCATGTGTCATAGGTGGAATTCTTTTAACCGGAGGGTATGGATATGTTGTTGGTCCAATGTTTGGCGTGCTGAGTATGGGAGTAATTCAAACCATTATCATGTTTGAAGGGACACTCAGTTCATGGTGGACAAGAATTGTAATTGGAGTCTTATTGTTTGTTTTTATCGTACTTCAACGAATTATCGTCATTCAGAGTGAGAGAAACAAAACCATTATAAAAAGAAAAGAAAGAAAAGCACTCGCTACCTGAATCAACGATGAGAGGGAAATCTGAAGTGAATTTACTATAATAAAACCATTTTGATCAGGAGGGGAAACATGAAGAGGAAAAGGCTTTCAACTTTTTTATTAACCTTGATGCTCTTTAATACCGTATCAGGAATAGTTCCGAAATCCACATTTGCTGAGGAATTACAAGAAGTAAAGGTAATTCTTGATTATGATATGAACAATATTGAAGGTACAACAGTGAAAGATAGCACTGGGAATTTTGATGGAAAGTTGATTAATTCCCAAAACGCTGAGCTTATTAAGGGGACAGATGCAGGAGTTATAAGCTTTAAAGGCGGTTCTACAAGTTCATATATTGAAATGCCTAAAGGTGTCTTAAATAATTTGGATAGTATCACCGTTTCTTCTTTGGTGAATTGGAAAGGTGTTAATGAATCTGAATGGTTATATGCGTTAGGTCAGGACAGTAACAAATATTTGTTTACGACGCCGAAGCGTAACTCGGGTGACCGCTCTTCAAGAGCAGGACTCGGGATAACAAGCTGGATGAATGAAGCAGGTGTAAATGCGACAAATGGGCCATTAAAGTCGAGTGAATGGAAGTTGATAACTACTGTTATGTCAGGTGTTGAAAAAACGATAAAGCTGTACATTGATGGGGTTGAAGTGGGTACTGGTTCTACGAACGGTTATACATTTGCACAAATCAACAATGTTAATGGGAGAAGTGGTTTTATCGGGCGTTCCTTTTATTCTTCTGACCCGTATTTTGGAGGAATGATCGCAGATTTTAAAGTGTTTGATGGAGCTTTGACAGCTACAGAAGTAAGTAAACTAAAAGAAGAAGCTGATAAAAAAATTGCTGCCATGGATGGACTACTGCTAAATCACGCTGCTGAAAAATTAGATTACTCCATTTTTATCAATCAGAACCAAAACAAAGACGAAATTAATTCGGATTTATCTTTCCCTAAAAATGGGGCATTTGGAACATCCATCACTTGGGAATCACAAAATCAAAACATTATTACAAATGATGGTAAAGTTAATAGACCTTCTTATGAAAATGGTGACCAATCGGTAGGAATTATAGCTACTATATTGGAAGGTACAAAGACTTTGACAAAAGAATTTACCGTTATTGTATTAAAGAAACCTCAAGATTCAGTGACCGTTCGAATGGATGCAGAAGATTTGAAAGTTCATAACATTAATGATGTTCGCGGCAATCTAACTTTACCGAAATCGGGAGCTAATGGTTCTACGATTACATGGAAATCAACTGACCCTTCCATCATTACACCAACTGGAGAAGTGAAACGTCCTGGAAATGGTGTAGGAGATAAAATGGTTAAATTGACAGCAACTCTCACATTACACAAGGAATCAATCACAAAAGCATTTTTAGCTAAAGTGAAAGAAATGCCGAAAAAGGAGAACTATGAAGGATACGTCTTCAGTTATTTTACAGGAGAAGGTTATTCGAATGGTGAACAAATTTATTTTGCCTTAAGTGAAGGAAACAATCCACTTAAATGGCAGGAGTTAAACAATGGGGCGCCAGCAATCACTTCTAATTTGGGTGAAAAAGGACTTAGAGATCCATTTATCATTCGTTCCCCTGAAGGTGATAAGTTCTATTTAATTTCCACAGATTTAAAAATTAATGGAGATTGGAATTGGGACAGATCCCAAAGGACAGGCAGCCGCTCTATAATGGTGTGGGAATCTACTGATTTAATTAATTGGTCAGAGCAAAGAATGGTAGAAGTATCTCCAAAAGAGGCTGGAAATACATGGGCTCCGGAAGTTACGTATGATGACACGACTGGTGAGTATATTGTGTTCTGGGCTTCCAAATTGTATGACAATGAAGCGCATAGCGGCTCTACTTACAACAAAATGATGTATAGCAAAACAAGAGATTTCCATACGTTTACGGAACCAAAAGTTTATATGGATTATGGATATTCAGTTATTGATACCACCATCATTAAGGATGACGGAAAAATCTATCGTTTTACAAAAGATGAAAGAAACAACACGACATCTTCACCAAACGGTAAATTTGTTTTTGGAGAAGTTGGGGATTCGGTTCTTGATCCTACTTTTGATCTTATTAAAGAAGGGATTGGAAAAGGATCAATCGGTGCAGGTGAAGGACCTACCATCTTTAAATCGAATACGGAAGAAAAGTGGTACATGTTTATTGATGAATTTGGCGGTAGAGGGTATGTTCCTTTTGAAACAACCAATTTACAGTCAGGTGAGTGGAAGATGTCAACAAACTATAGTTTACCAGCACGCCCTCGCCATGGAACCGTAATGCCGATTACAAAACGGGAACATGAAGCATTACTTGCAAATGTTCCAACAGTCAAGAAGCAAGAGCCCGTTCAACAAGTACCACGCGTTACTGTGGAAAAGGAAAAATTGGAGTTAGCAGAAGGAAAAGCTGCACAGTTGACTGCAACAGTAACACCTGAGAGTGTTGTCAATAAAGATGTTCTATGGTCCAGTAATAATGAAGAAGTAGCAGTAGTGGATGAAACGGGTAAAGTTACTGCGAAAAAAGAAGGTACTGCAAAGATTAGTGTAACAACAGTCGATGGTGGTAATATGGCTGTTAGTGAGGTCATCGTAGAGAAACAGAAGGACTTAACACGTCCAGAAGGGCATTTTACGATTAATACTGGTGCGGAATTTACAAAAGATCCGAATGTTACTCTATTGCTTGAAGCAAAAGATGATTTAAGCGGAGTGAACCAGGTTCGCTTTTCCACGAATGCTAAGGACTGGACAGAGTGGGAAGCGTATAAGACAGCAAAAGAATTCACATTGCCTTCAGGAGATGGGGAGAAAACAGTATATGTTGAATTTAACGACCATGCTGGAAATGTAAGTGAAACGTATCAACAAAAAATAATACTTGATACGACTGCTCCTTTGATTCAATTTATCGGTAATGAAGGTACGTATCCTGTTGATGCAAAGATAGCGATTTCCTGCAGTACATCGGATGAAGTGTCAGGGGTTGATTCCGCTAATTGCCCTAGTACTGAAGGATATGCGTATGACTTCGGGGTTGGTGTTCATACAATCTCGGCTTCGGCTACTGATAAGGCTGGGAATACAGCAGTAGCTGAAAATAAGTTTACCGTAACTGTTGATTTTGATAGTTTAAGCCGATTGACTCAATCTTTTGTAAGTAAGGATGGGGTGTCGCATTCACTTGTTGCAAAACTCCAGTCGGCAAAAGAAGCGGCTGCTAAAGGTAACAAACAGGCCGTAGACGGTAAACTTAAGGCGTACGTAATTGAGTTGTCAGCCCAAAGCGGGAAAGCAATTACTGAACAACTGGCAAATATTTTGATTGATTTGACGGGTAATCTCTTATTTAAATGAAAATACATCAGTTAGGAATTTTTTTATAGTGAACATGTAGTTAAATACGTTATGAATTAATGTTTCCGAGTGCCCATAAACAGGAAAACTAAATTAAATCAAGACATAATGAAAGGAGAAAAAGGAGGTACGGTACGTGTTACTGTTTAAATTGGTACAAACCGAAAAGAAAATAATGGAATACCAGCAGGCGATGTATGACTTAGCAAAAGCAAGTGGACTAAATGATCCGCATGTATTATCTATAAGTCAAAAGTTAGATAAAGAAATTCTGTTTTTTCAAAAAAATTCAATAAATCAACCTAAAGTACCTAAATACAAACCAGTAGTCAGGTTTTAACAATTAGTAGGAAGCATTCTGTAAAAGTACAGGGTTTAATAACTTTAATAATTATATATACTCATATACTGATTATTTAGTTATAGGATGACTCAGAAGGTAAAGTATTCTATTCGTGTTGATTACGGAACACAATCAGGAAGAGCTAATGTGTAGTTAAAAAATTTTAATATAAATCCATAGTGATATTACCCCCTTTTAAGTTGACAGTGTAAAAACCATGCAAAGTGCTTGGGTGTTACACTTTTAATTAGAGGGGGATTTTTTTATGGCAAAAAAACAATGTGTGTTAATTTTATGATTACAAAAAGCTCCTAATGGGGTACATCCGAACTTATTTAAGCTAGATGGCCACTTTGATGAATGCGAAGCAGTAAACTACCAGAACAATGTGCAGTGTGGTCATATCTCTTAAAAGAGGGGGATCATGAGGAAGTTATTTTTAATATGGTTAATGCAGGAGTCTCGCGCCATCCGCTCCAATCAACAAGGTTACAATATCAACAATGACCTTTAACACAGCCTTTTCAGTAAACTGATAAAATGTTCTCGAACCCCAGCTCACAGCTTTTAAAATTCCTTCTTTTCCATCACGAAGTATTCCTCCAATGTGGTCGTTCGTGCGAAATACTTCTTGGGACTCCATCGTGTTCGGATTCACCTTATAAATCATCGACTTGCTATTTGGGCGATATTCTTAAACAGGAACCCAAGTTGATTTACCATCAAAAGCAACTCCTCCAGGATGATACACATCCCCTTCACCAAGCTTTATATCTTTATTGCTTGTTACCCAATGGTACTAGTTACCTATAAAGAATAACTGGAAGGTTTATCTGCACAATCAGTTCTACATCATCACCGAGTCTTATCAAAGGCATCTGCCTTAACAGTCCGTAACCAAGTCCTGGTGAAATCAGATAGCAAAAAAATACGAATACCTTGGAGCACTTGCTCAAATATCTGAGCTTATTTATTTCTCTAAATATGAAGAATAGGCTAATATTCAGTAATAGTATTGAACACATATTATTCTTTATTATTGTCAATGTCGAAATTTACTGCTGAAATAAATAGAAAATTGATTAATAGAGGAGAATTACATAAAGAACGCTAATGCATTTATTCACTAATCTAAATTTATAAACAACTTTAGACAAATAAAAGAGAAGAATATATAATCATTAAGAGGAAAAAACATGAAAAGAGGAGAAATAATGGATATAAAACGTCAAAATGTCGATTTTGGTAATTCGGTCTTTCAAACCCTTGTGGACGGTTATTATTTTGAGATTCCTACAAATGTAGTAGAAATTACGAGGGAAAAGGCAGACGGCCACTTTCCGTCTACTTTCCATGATCCCCAATCCCTTCTTCAAAGTTTACTCATTTCAACTACGATAGACGGTGTAGAGAAATATTATCTGGTGGGTGATTCAGCGGAAAAACAAGTATTAGGAAACAGTCATATCAACAAACTTCATGATAAAACGGAATCTGAGATTCCCTATGTGATGTTCCTAGCATCAGCAGCTTATTACAATGTGTTAAAAGGGAACGGCATTGAAGATACACGAGTGAACATTAATTATTTTTCAACCATGCTTCCAATTTGGTTGCTTAAGAAAACGAACAAGTTCAGTGATATGCAAAATAAAATGGCAAGTCGATTTGAAGGGGAGCACAAAGTTACGATTTTAACACCAGGATTTGAAAGAGTTGTATCCATTCACGTCGAAACAAGCAAATGCCGGATTGAAAGTGAAGTTGCTCGTTGGGCAATTAAAAAAGATTTTGATTTACAAGATCGTGAGGAAGCAAATTCATTTCTAAACTTTGAAACTCTAATTGTGGATTTAGGGGGAGGGACTGTTGATCTTGCTTTGCTTCAAGCAGGACTTCAAGCTCCTAAGAGCAGGGAATCATTGAATTGCTTCGCCGACATTTCGTATCTAAAACACATTGAGAAACTAAGAAGTGAAAAGTTACTCGAGTACTTTGTTGATGTGCGTTCACTAGAAGAATTCATTATCAATAACATTGAGAAAACAAAAATGGAGCAAAGGGATGGAAATAGCGGTAAAAAGGTTGATCTCACAGAGCAAATCCATGAGTCATTAAGGGAGTACACGCAAATTTTAATAACTAAAATTGAAAACACATTCCCATCACCTAAAGATAAGGTCTATAAATATGTTTATATTGGTGGAATAGCCAGCATCCTTAAACGATTCATCCAAGAATCGATCAATATAAGGTATGGAGACGAAATTAGAGAGCAAAATCATCTATTCCTTCAAGATACAAGAAAGTTAAATTTATATGGTCTAGAAATAATAAGCAGGCATGAAACAAACTTAGTTTTCGCTTAAGAAGAGGGGGAGAATGTATGTACAACAAAGATCATCTTCTTGGTGAAAAGTTCATTGGCGGATTAAACAATATGTATTCACATCTAGGTGCACAGATGGTTTCACCATTTTTCGTACTATCGAACTTTTTTCTAAATGCTGTTAATCACCAAACGGATGAGGTCAGATTAATGAATAAGGAATCAGGAAGTAAATACGAACGTGTATTGCTTACTTTAGAAACTTTGAAAATCTCTCCAAAGGTGTATTCAATACTTGAGCAAAAAGCACAAGCAAATGAGCTGGAGGAATATATTACAAATCTTGTTGAGCATGATTTAGCTAAATTGGAAAAAGAAGAAGAGGCAATAACCATTGATACACTTCGTGAAGAGTTTTTAGGTGAGATCAACTTACTTAAACAAAAATTCGCATCACGTCTTGTTGAAGATCCTAATGAGATGGGGTCCGGCCAAGAAACCGAGTTGCGGGATTTTGTAACGAAACTGGGTGAGCAAAAATTAGACAAGGAAGAATTCCAAACGTTGTTAAACTCCCTACGCAGAGAGTTTTTAGACGAGATTAACTTACTTAAAAAGGAACTTACCTTCCGTCCGGTTACCAATCCAAATAAGTATAATCCTGCCATTGAACCTGCGGAAGAAGTGAAAGATATTAAAGAAGGACAATTAGTCGAAAGTGATCAAGTAAAAGGGACTATTAAAGAAGTCATAGATATGGATTTTTAAATATGAAGTAGTGGAGTGAAGTTCTGCTACTTTAATAAAACGTCCAAGAGATTCCTCTTGGACGTTCGGCGTAAACAGAAGAAGGAACCAACTTCTGTACTCCACAAAAAGTTTGCAACTCCTAAAATCTTTGTTAATCTGACCGTTGTTCCAGCCAATCTCCTATTGTTGGATAAGTGACTTTTGTTGCTTTAGAGCCAAATGCTCCAGATACGTGTAAGGTTGGAAGAGAAATATACGTTTTACCTTTGCTGGATATTACTTTCATTAACGCTTCCACCTGGTGCGGCTGGGCAATATGATCTCTTTCAGCAGAAAGGTTGAGTACATTAACGGTGATGTTGCTTAAGTTGACCTTTCGTCCGCGAATTTCGAGTTCCCCTTGAATCAGCTTATATTTGACAAGCTTCTCATATAGGTGTAAATTACATATAGTGTTATTTATTAATTAGGAGGTTTTTTATAATGGAATTAAACAATGAGTTCGTTACTAATTTTGGTGATTCTCTATTAAACATTTGGACAAACAGTTTGGACGAGGTGACCGATTCTCAAAAAGAAATAGAAAATCTTTTGCTTCAAGCATTTACAACACAAAAAGAATCATTGGAGAAAATTGCTGAAGGAATGGACTTTATCCAAGAACAACAGAAAAAATTAATTGCAGATGTTCGCGATTATGTAATGCAAAATGTTGAAACAGTTTACGGTGAACAAGCAAGCCAAACTTTCGAAAAGTGGTATGCTCAACTAGATGAAATAAATAACCGTGTTCAACAGTTAACCTCCACTCCATACAAAGAAAGTTTAAATTTATTAAATCAGTCACAAGAGCAGTTTCAACAATCGATTAAAAATAGTATCGAACAGCAAAGAAAGATTCGTGAAGAGGCTGTAAATCAATTTAAAACTGCACAAAAAGGATTTATGGATTTATTTGAATCCAACACAAAAATGGCATTTAATTTGTTTAAGTAGAACAGCGAATTTTCGCTGTTTTTTTTTACAATGTACATATAATATATATATCCTACTACCGTTCTGCTATTTTTTATTAAATTCTATTAAACAAGAGAAATTTTTTTGTTCTATTGACTAACATAGATTTCCTTTTTGTTTAAGTCACATGGATATAGAAATTGGAGAAAATATACCTTAATCTTCATCAACTGCTGCAAAGAAAGGAGTTGCCATTTGGCAGCTCCTTGTTGTGTTAACAAGCAGTTTAGCTGAACCAGAATTTCGCATTATATTCGATCCTCTGTAGTGGACAACTCGGCTGCAAGGATGGATAACGGGTGCTTTGGTCTTAGGATAAATGGACGAGTCTTTTGTGTTTTTGTATACCAATTAATAATCTAAACAGGAATTTTCTATTATAACAGTAAACACAAAACTATAATTCTATAGGGTGTGGTTTGGGCGGGGATACTTTTTGTGACAGGTCCGTATATAACAATTAGATCTCTGTTCGCAGGGGTTCTTGAAAAGAGTTGCCCATTTGTTAATACTATTTGAGTATATGGAGAAATATTTAATCGTAATCGTCCATCACTACTCTCCAACTCACTATTAAAATAATCTACTTTTACATTCTGATATGGGCTATCTTTTACAATGACAAGTGCTTGATATTGTGGAGGGTAAATCAGAAGAGCAGGTGCATTTCCGTCATAATATCCAGTCACGCGATCTCCTACTGCCACCATTACATGGTCAACAAAGTAAGTTGAGGGTGACACCACGAAATTTACTAATGCTCCCAATCCGTTTTCTACAGATATTAATTTATTACAGCCTTCTCCTTCACCATTTTGACCTGTAAAAAAATCACTAATCATAGTGACAGTCCCGTGAAAAGAATAAAAATTTGTCATACGATACCTCCATTTCTTTAAAACGATAATGCGTAAAGCAAACCATTAGTAGAGGCTAATTAACTTTATTCCATAAGTATAGTTACCATACGTTTGTTCCTGGAATTGCCTGTACAAATAACCCCCCCAATAAACATTTGACAATTACTTGGTGTACCATATGCAGGTCAATACCTATATGACACAATATGGTTAAGAAAATGTTCTGTATAGTTGTTTTAGATGAATCTTTAATACTAACCCGAAATGAATGAAGGATTAATAGGAGCTAGCTATATGGGCTGTGCTAATATTACCGTACAAATGCTCCATTAATAAATGATTAAGTTCGTCTGCTTGAAGAGTCCCTTCACTTATGGGACGATGATTTTTAATTTTATGAATATGATTTTTTAGTTAAATACTAAAAAACGTTAGAAGAGATAAAAGAATAGATGTAATGATAATGGCAATAAGAGGACGTATTGCTTTGGTACGTAATTCTTTTAAGCTTATATTTAATCCTAAGCCGGTCATAGACATCGTTAATAAATATGATGTGAAAACTGCAATATCTGACATATGTTTTTTTGATACTACAAACTCATTACCGATAATATAGCTCCCCACAAAGCTCAAACCGATAAATCCAATTAAAAACCATGGAAACTCGAATTTTGCGTCACCCTCTATTTTTCCTTTCTTTTTCATCCAAAACATTAGGACAAAACAAAGTGGAATTAATAGAAACACGCGGGCAAGTTTGGCGAGTAAAGCGTTCGCTAGAGCATCCTGGCCAGCAGGTGCAGCTGCTAAAGCAACGTGGCCAATCTCATGAAGGCTAATTCCAACCCAATTCCCGTAGTCTATAGGACTAATAGGTAAAAAAGGAAATAGTAAAGTATAGATAATTGAAAAAACTGTTCCTACTAATGCGATGATGCCGACCCCCATAGCTGTATCTTCATCTTTTGCTTTTATAATTGGCGATACGGCCGCGATTGCAGCGGCACCACATATGCCTGTTCCAACACTTAATAATAAAGAAAGATTAAGATCTGCTTTGAGCCATTTTGCAAGTATCATCAAAACTGCAATTGAAAAAATGATTGTTAAGGCTCCTCTTAGCAATAGAGGGAAACCCTGATGAAATATGACGATAATGTTAAGCTTTAACCCATAAAGAATGATGGCTAATCTTAACAGCTTTTTAGATGCAAATTGAATGCCAGTACGTAATCTCTCTGGGTATCCAAATACTTGTCTATAACCCATAGCAAGTAAAATGGCACATGCAAGTTCTCCTATATGATTTAGACCTGGCAATGTCGCCAAAAAAAACCCACAAATGGCTATGATTAATGTAAAACCAATTCCAAGTATCAAAGAAACATTTAGCATTTTTCTAGCTTTTTTTTGCTTATTTGGACTGGAAAGTATTAATGCATTTTGTTCCAATGTTTTTCATCCCCTCATTTGCAATATTTAAATTTATCGTAACGAATGATTTACAATAAGGAAAATAAATGATTATTATAGTTATAATAAGTAAAAACGATATAAAGAGGGTGAACCCAATGGATCAACTATTATCAGTATTTATATCTGTAGCAGATAAAAGAAACTTTTCCAGAGCAGCGGAAGAGCTTCATATGACGCAGCCTGCCGTTAGCCAGCAAATTCAACAATTAGAAAAATATATAGGTGCAAAGCTGCTACTAAGGACAAACAAAAGTGTACAGCTCACTAAAGCAGGTGAAATTGTCTATTTACACGCTAATGAAATAACAGCTCTATATAAACGAATGTCGATGTTAGTGAATGAATTAAATAACGAGCCATCAGGACTATTAAAAATTGGTGCCAGTTATACTTTTGGTGAATATGTTTTACCGCATATTCTTGCAAAAATGAAGAATCGATTTCCTAAAATCATCCCTTCGGTACAGATTGGCAACACAAGAGATATTGCAAAAGCAATCATAAGTCATGAGATTGATGTAGGAATTGTAGAGGGTGAGATATCTCATCGAAATATATATATAAAAACAGTTTCAACTGACCAAATGTATATCGTAGCAGGAGGGAAATATCCAATTTATTTCAATAAGGAAGTTAAACGAAGACAGATAGAACAAGAGAATTGGATTGTTCGTGAAGAAGGTTCTGGAACAAGAGATGCAACAGAAAAATTATTTGAAACTTTGCAAATACGTCCTACTAGGTTAATGGAGTTCGGCAGCACACAACTAATTAAAGAAGCAGTCGAAGCGGGACTAGGTATTAGTTATTTATCAGAACTTACTGTAAAAAAAGAAAGACTGCTTGGTACCATTCAATTATTAAATGTAAAAGGGACACCGATAAAAAGAAATTTTTCAGTTATCACAGAATTTGTTGAATTGCAAACGAAATCTATGAATTTATTTATTGAGTTAATTGAAGATTATCTAAAGAATCAATGATTCTGAACTCAATCCCGATTCTCTCGTTGGAACTGATTCACACACTACCATGATTAATGGGCTTGGCGTAGTTGCTTGGGGTGTAGGGGGAATTGAAGCAGAGGCCGCAATGCTGGGGCAGTCCTTATATTTTGTCATCCCGGAAGTAGTTGGCTTTAACAGGATCTCTTCCAGAAGGAGCAACCGCAACAGACTTGGCCTTGACAGTGACAAATATCCTTCGGAAAAAAAACGTGGTTGGAAAGTTCGTCGAATTCTTTGGACCTGGAATTGGAGAAATGAGTATAGCAGAGCGTGCTACAATTGCCAATATGGCGCCTGAGTACGGAGCGACAATGGGCTTTTTTCCTATAGATCAGGAATCATTAAATTATTTGAGGCTAATTGGGCGTAGCGAGGAACAAATAGCGCTTGTTGAATCCTACTATAAAGCTCAAAAGATGTTCGTAGATCATAACAGCCCAGACCCTGTATACTCCGAATTGATCGAGCTGAATCTCTCTACGATCGTAGCTTGTCTTGCTGGCTTATTTGTCATTTTGCACCGGTCATTATATCAAGAAAATTTCATTTACCAACCATAACTCAACTAGTTTATAATAAAAGGATGTCCAAATGGGATCGTAAAAGTCTATTCCTATGACACTAAGAGATTAAAGTAGGTGAATTATTATCGATATCATTGAAACGCGGGTGAGAGGATTTATAGCTGATATTCAACACCCTAACCAAAAAAAGAAAGTAAATATTAACGATCTAGAACTTCAGTTGCGCAAGCTTTTGGATGATTATTTTGAAATGGACGGCTATTCGTTGTTTTATCGTGCCATTGAAACATTGCAAGCGGAAGGACACCTGATTCCTATTCCAAATAATCAATATAATGGAAGAAGCCCAGCGCTTGCCTTATATTACTGGGTTAATACAAAAGTTCAGAGACTCAAATGGGATCGTCTCGAAATGATGAAATTAGGTGATCAGTTTGATTTTTCCTTTTATGAACGGCATCCCGAATGGCAAACGAAAGACGAATGGAATCGAATCCAACATGTTTATACTTTTCTCCAATCCAGTCAGGAACGGGAAAACGTGTCATTCGAAGAAAGAAGTTTGGAGCTCTTTGGTCATGAAAAATTCTTACTAGACAATGATAGCTTTCCGGATGGAAATGGGTTTTTAGCTAGAATTGGAGTATCTGAAGAGCAACTTAAAATGGTGAAATACGGGGAGCCTTTTGTATTTTGGATGAAACAAGGGAAAGAAATAAAAGATATTCAGCGGGTTCTGATCGTCGAAAATCTATCATTCTTTCATACTTCCATTAAGTTATTGGAAGCCAGTCAACTTGATTATGAACCTGAACTAATCATTTATGGTGAAGGGACTAAAATCGAACGGAGCTTTTCCTTTTTCTTTACAATGTTTCCGCCCAAACCCTATCTTTTCTATTACGCAGGAGACCTTGATGCCGCGGGATACGGGATCCTCATTCGGCTTATCGAAAAATACTCGGATTGCTGTATTCAGCCTGCCTTAAAAATTTATCGCAAAATGATACAATGTCTAGAACAAAGGAATGACCATAAACAAGGGCAAACACAAAACAGCAAATACCGTGATGCATTCTTTCAATGGTTTACGGAAGAGGAGCAAGCCTTATTAATGCAATTATGGCAAGAAAATAAGCGGATCCCACAAGAAGTCTTAAACATAGAAACATGGAGGCGATGGATGTGAACGAATCATGGGAAGGATTCGCGCAGAGAATGCAACGATTAAATCCACTGTTTGAGCTTGGGAGGGGAATGGAAGTGGGTGAGCTTAAACCTCATATCCAAACCATACTCATGCAAGTGCTCCTGACCATCTTTTATAGAGAATTAAATGATGATGATCATAGACGCAAGTCAGATATCAAGTATATGGTGGAAGATTCCATTAAACAAATGAAGCTTTTAGCAGACGATAAGCAAATTGAACGGATGACAAGCGGGCTCCTGTATCAGGGGAAAGAAGAGTATAGTAAACCGTTTGAAGCCTTATATTACGATGAAATAAGACAATCCTGGGAGACTCAGGTCTTCCGATATGTCACAATGGATGAATTATATACGAATTTAGAGATGGGAGGATCCATTGTTTATAAACTCACGGATGTTGCTCAGGAAATGATTTTTATGAGCAGGGAAATGGCTGAGGAATTCTCGATAACGATTGAACAACTCTACAGTATGCAGCTGATTAAAAACGGAAATTTTAGAAAAGCTACTCGAAACCTCGATCACCTCATTTCACGAGTAAACCGCTTAATGGCAAAGGAATTCTCCTTTCAAAAGGAAATGATCAACAATCCCAAAATCTTATTGATGGAAGAGGAATGGCAAAGGGCTGACAATCGTGTGGAAATTGAAAAGCAATTTGAAGAAGAAAAAAACCACTTCCGTACCATCACTAGTATGATCGATAAAACGAAAAGAAATGAAGAAAATGATTATATTCAGAAAGAATTGATTCTTCTCCAAGAAAAAATTGGCCATACAAGGCAATTGCACGATCGTTTTGCTAAGCTGGTTATTCAAAATATTTCCTATGAAATGAAATTAAAAGTGGAAAACCCTTCCTTGTTTTGGGAAAACAGTTTGGTCTCCTTTCGAGAGCATATTTATGAAAATTGGTTCATGAAGAATGGAATTCAAACTTTTACGGAAATCGAAACGGTGCTTTCTCCTTTATTTTCACCGAAGAATGAATTTATTTTGCCGCTCGATTGGATTTGGGGTGAGCAAGAATTCGATGAAAAACAACTAACCGATGCCGTCATTGAAGAGGAGGCAGAAGAAAGTATTACTCGTCTGCGAGTGACGAACTGGGAATCTGTCATTAAGGCATGGAGTTATGTTTTTCAATTTTTACAAACCAGCGGAGAGTTTTCGTTAGCTGATTTAGCGACATTGCCATTAGAAGTGCAGGATTTATGGTTTGAAGAATCTGAAACGATTGATTTATGGATGATGTTCGATAAAAAGCCGCTGAAGGTTCAAGTGCTGTATCGAAAGGAAGAAACATTAAGCGATGAGAGGGAAATTCTTCTTTATAAACTAATGAAGGAATATCGTCAATTTCAAACCTTTGAGGGCACAAAAATCTTTACCGAGTTTGATCATAAAGCGGAGCCTTTTTTATGGTATCAAACGAAAATGACCCCTTTTAAACTATGTGTACAGGAGGAGAAAGGATGAATGCAGAAACGATCAAAAGAGCATCCGCTGTCTATTTTACTTTATTAAAAGATAAAGTAATCGACGAGAATAGTGAACACTTCCAGACCTATTTTGATCCAGAAGTGAGACAGACAGTTCTTTTATTAGCAGACGAATCTGGTACATATATCATTGAATCGCCAAAACGTATCCAAATAGTTGTCCAGCCTACTGGCTCTGTCTTTGCTACCAATTTTACCCATTTGAAAGAAAAGCATCGACAAGTCGAAAATAAGAAACATTTTCATCTTATCAGTGTTGTCATTATGTCATTTTTAGCTGCCATCGATCGCAACCAGGCTGCAAAAATTCGCACGAAGCGGGAAGGGATTAGCTATTACGCATTAGAACGGCAAGTCAACGACCTAATGATTCAATGGGATAGCATTCTTAAAGCTAAACCGACCTTCGGGGAAAACGAACGAATTGATATGAAGGAAGCTGTAACCACCTGGAAATACATGGAGGTTGACACGGACGATTATGGAGTAAAAAAAGGCAATAGACGAACAAGAATCGGTTTAATTGCCGGAGCTATGCGTTTATTAGAGACGGAGGGGCTGATCGTCATTCTTGATCGGGACGATATAGCTAAGGTGATACCAAAACAAGAGCTTTTTGAGCGAATTGAATACCTGTATCACGATTATGACCGTTATGAAGTTTTTAAGCAATTAATGACAACAGAGGAGGATGAGCATGCCGAAGATCCATCGAATTAGAATTGTTAACCTGAAGTATGATGGCATGCAAAAGCAATATAAAGATACCACTTTTAATTTCCATAATGAAGAGACATCAACCAATGGCCTTATAGCAATGATGAATGGGGGCGGGAAAGGTGTGTTCCTTCAAACAATCTTCCAAATACTGAAACCAGGAACTTCGTGGGGGAAACAAAACAATCGTTATTATCAGCAGTTCTTCTTTAATAATAAAGAGCAATTTATTCCCTATACCTTTCATGTTCTTATTCAATGGGAATTGGATGGTGCTGACCGCCGGCATCTGATAACTGGAGGAATGTTCTCAGCCGAACAACGGATCTCGATGAGTGAAGAAAGTGGAAATGAAAGTAAAACATTGGAACAGGAAGCAAAGATCCTCCCTACGATTACCTTTTATACGAGAGAATTTGAACGGAAAGATGAGGCAGTGCTTGAGCATATTCCACTCTACGATAATGATGAGGTTGCTGAAATTGAAAGTTTGAAGGACTATTTAAAATGGAATGGATATGACGTTTACCGAGATACGAAGAAGCACTATCGCATCCTTGATACATACGGAATTAACCGTAAAGACTGGGATATTATGAAGGATATTAACAAGGATGAAGGCGGCGTTGGAAAATACTTTGAGGGAGCGGAGGATGATCATTCCCTGTTCCAAAAACGAATTGTTCCCACTGTCAGTCAAGTCTTGCACAGGACGGAACATCAAAAAAACGATCTTGTAGAGATTTTCAAGAGTCAGGCAAGTATAGCTAAGGACCTGCCTGTTCTCTTAAAAAGAGAGCAAGCCCATAAAGAGTTTTTAGAAGACATTGTCCCATTTGAAGAGCACCTAGCTAAAGGAGTAGAACATAAAGAAATTGTTCAAGCAAGTATACAGGCAGGAAGACAACTGCTGGGTGCGCTACAGCATTTGAAGCAAACGGAAGAGGAAACACGGCTTACTTTAGAAAAACATTTGGAAAAATTATTCATAAGGCAAGCAGAACTCCGCTATCAAAAAGACAATTTAGAGTATGCAAAAGCTCACAGAGAAGTTATGGATTGGGAAAAGAAATTAGTGGAAGAAAGGAAGAAGCATACTTCCTTACAAGCCATCGTTCTAGAGAAACAGAAGCGAAAAGAAGAGTTAGTATTTCAGGCTTTATTGAAAGAGTGGAGTGAAAATGAACAAAGTATTCGCTCTCTTTCACAGCAAATTGTGACATTGGAACAAAATAGCGGCTTAGAGCAAGTGAATCAAAGAATGGAAGAAATCAAACAAGAAGCTAAAAAGCAATGGGATCAGTCCTATTTATCCATACAAGAAGCGATTATGCAGTATATGGGGTATCAAAAGTTCATAAAGAAAAAAGGAACGGAGCTGTCGCAACAGGATAAGCAAAAGACAAAAAAGATTGCTCAGCTTAGTACTGAAATTGATTTTCTTTACACGCAGATTCATACCTTTGAATCTAAGGAAGCGGCACTTATCCAAGCATTTGGCGACCGCTTAAGCTATGACTTAAAGGGCTTGATCGAAAGTCTGTTTAAACAAATTGAAGACAAAAAGGCTAGATTAGTAGAGTTGCAAGTAAAGGATAAAGAATCTAGTGAACGACAAAACCAACTTGCCACTTCACATGGTACGCTCGTCCAATCGATTCAGTTTTCAGAAGAAAAATGTGAAGAATTAAACCTAGCAAATGAAGAGCAAAAGCAAAGAGAAGCAAAACTACTAGATAAGCTTCATGGTTTATTAGATGATGTCACAGCGCCGCTCACTCACTCTCTCTTATCCAAGTATGCAATACAAATAGAAGAAATACTGGGTCATAACCGACAACAAGCTGAACAAATTAAAAAAGAACTATGGGAAACACAACTCGACCATTCCTTAAACGATGAGCCCTTTTGGGTTGCAAATAAAGATGTAAAAGAATTAAAGGAATGGATTGATGAGAAGACTGGCATTGATGTGTTTTATGGTACCCAATTTCTCCAATCCTTACGTGCAGAAGACCTAGCGAATAACCTTATGAAGTATCCACTCCTTCCATACGGTTTGGTCGTAAGCGGGCAGCAATGGCAAAAAATAAATCAGCAAGTTCTTTCCGGAAGAATGTTCAAAAGTCCTGTTCCGATTTTCTTGAGGGAGGAAATGAACAGCGAATATCATCAAACTTCCTTTGTGATCATTAACGGAACCGAGCAAGAGCTATTAACGGATAAAAACCAATTCACCAACTGGAAAATAAAGATTGCTAAACAAATAGAAGAAAAGAAAGATACTCTCCTTGAAATTGAAAAAACAGAAACCTCCTTACGTCGTGTTTTAAAGGAAATCGATCGATTTTTATCAAGCGAGCTTTCAATTGATATCGAAAAAGCTCTCAATCAGGAACAAAATGCGCTTCATTCTAAGAAAACAAATTTACAGGAAATCAAAGCACAAGAAGAAAAAGAAAAAGAATTACAGCTTCAGCTAAAAGAACAGCTGGAGAATACAAAAGGTAAAATAGAAAAGCTTATAAAAGATGTGGAAACATTACAGGATTTTGATCAAGAAAAAACTCTTCATCAAGAAAATAAACGAGTGAAATTAGAGAAAGAGAAACAAAAGGAAGCCTTAGGTTCTCAGCAGCAAGAAATAGGAAAAGAGCTCCAAAATACAGTTGAACTGCAAAACCAGTGGAATCAAACGTATTTAGAATGGAAGCTGACAACCGAACAAACTATAAAGGAGATCAGGTTCTTTGTGGAAGAAGCGGTTTTTCCTACTGATGAAAAAGCAGACCCATGTGATGAGGTCCCTCATCTTTCACCACATTTATTAGAAAAGATAAACGGAAGTATTGGAGAGCTAAAACAGCTCCAGAAATCAAAGGAAGAACAGGCTAGAGAATTACTCGTTATTCAAGCAAAAAAAGAAACCGAACAAAAGCAGCAAAAGAAATTAGAGAAAAAACTCAATGCTCATGATGAGGATTGGAATAATGCTCCAGAACCAGATGAACCTATCAGTATATTAGAAAATATGCTGCAAACCGCACAGAAGGAAGCGAAGACAGCGGAAAAAGAAGAACGGGAACAAGGAACGGCTGTAACAGTAGCAGAAACGTCCTTAAAGCATGCGACCGAACAGCGTGACAAGTCAGGAAAGAAAGTTGAAAAGCATGAAAAACAGCCGGAAGAATGGGAAGACCTTGACTTAGAAGTAAAGGCTTTAGAAATTAAAGACCAAACGAAATTAACAAAAGAGGAAGTAAAGCAGGCTGAGAAACGCCAAAAAGAAACAGAAACGAATATTGCGGGTTTCGAAG
Organism: Bacillus sp. AFS031507; assembly: GCF_002584635.1. Lineage (NCBI taxonomy): Bacteria > Bacillati > Bacillota > Bacilli > Caryophanales > Bacillaceae > Bacillus > Bacillus sp. AFS031507. The sequence goes on along the minus strand of NZ_NUOW01000006.1, from coordinate 276,469 downwards.
GGGATTTGTTAACCTTATCCGTTATCCTAAAGGAGGAAGCGGCAGCCTTTACGAATCATGATTTAGAAAAAATTAAGAGTCAAGGGAAAGCATGTATCTTATCCTGGTGTGAAGGACATCAAGTGATTCAGGAAGAAGGTAAGGAGAAGCATGCGAAAATCGATCAATCATTAAGGAATTTAAAGCTCACGATTGAAGGAAAAGATTGGGAGATTCGCTTTAAAAATGAAGTATTAACCACACTAGACCATATGGATACAAGGCATTATACACATATCCAAAGTATCGTTAAAAATATGAAGCGTTTTTCACAAAGTGGGTTGGAACAATTAGAACGCGACAAAGAAAGGGCAGAAAAGGCTCAAAACTTCTGGGCAAGCCGTGCCAGCATGAAAGTGATGAGCATTGCAGAGGCGATTCGTTCAATGATTGCGAAAATGAAGCTGAAAAATGAACGAGGATCCTTTCCGCTCGTTCAGCTCAAAGAAGACATCTTACCTAAAAAGGCGGAAGATATTGAACCACTGCTGAAGCAGCATTTTGTAGCTGCTATTAACAAAATCACTAAACAATTTGATATGATTGATGATCATAATCGCGCCTTAGATGAAGAAATAAAACAACTGATAAGTGATGAGCAAATTTTATTTGTATCACTCCGAAATCGATATCCTGAGCTGCTCGTCTATAATATGCGAACGGATAATGCCTTTATGTACGGGAAACCGCAAAGAGAGCATTATTCAACCTGGCAGACTATTAATCAAGGTTCTAGGACGAAATCCGATGGCAGCGGCGGACAAAAGCTATCCGCTCGAATGGTGATGATGATGATGTTATTATCAGTTAAAAGCGAAACCGATCAAAGCTGGGTTCCTTTAGTCTGTGATAATCCGTTCGGACAAGCAGCTTCGGCACATGTCCTTGACCCGATCTTCGCCGTAGCCGAAAAACTGAAGTTCCAATTCATCGTCGTCACACCGCCTGAACTGGTGAAAACGGAAATCAGCCAAAGATTTGATTCCTATTATAAATTGGACTTCATTCGTGAAAAAGGAAAAGAAATTGTTTCGGACACGATTGTTCCAGCCTTTCGGATTTATCAGGGAGAAGTAGTCGTTCAATAAGGTAATACAATCATATAGTCAAGGATATAAACGTAAAAAATCTCACTTTCGATATGGAAGGTGGGATTTTTATTTTGCAATTCCTTCATCGCTTGAAACAGGTGCTGATTTCATTTCTGCGAAAAATGGCATGGCTCTAATGTGATTTCATGAATCAGTTCAGGAGCGAGAAAGACCGCGCCTAATAGGATGCTTCTGCTTCAAACAGATTTTCTTGCTGAATATTCGGCAAGCCAATCAGGTAATGTACTTCGTTGGTTAGGTTCGCCTTCGTGTTCAATTCTCTCCCGTCCTTTCCTCATCCATTTTTGTAATGTTTCTGGAAAATTATTTTCTTCAAAAGGGAATACAGCAATATCAGCAATCGCAGGTGGAAAAGGACTTTTTCGAATGTGGTTTTTCACCTTCGCCATTACCTTTTCATAATCCATTTCAGAACAAAATTGGAACCATTGCTGGACCGTTTCATCCTTAAAAATGCAGTTGGGATAAACCGATTCAATAAGTATTAAAAGTTTGACTACCTCTTCCTTGGTCAATGCGATTCCTCCTCTAACATAATTTTCTCTTCATGAATCAGCCATTCCACCCGGTCAGACATGGATTCCTTTTTTGACTTTTTAGGCTGTTTGCCGTTTTTCTCTGCTTCTATTATTGACTGGATGGCCATTTCGCAATACAACGCGCTGTAAGTTATAATAAAAGTGGATGGTTAAATTTATGATAATTTGGATGGTAATTAATTATTATGAACAATAGTTTTTTTTAAAAGTTCATAACAAACGATTAATAATATTAATAAAGAAACATAATAGTTAGACTACATTACATAATAAGGACTGAAATATATGGATTGGAAACCAGATCGCCAAGCCAAAAAAGCTATCTATAAACAACTTGCTGATTATATCGAAAATGGAATTGCAGATGGTACTTTTCCTCCAGATAAACCATTACCTTCTGAAAGAAATTTAGCTAAGGACCTTAACATAAATAGAAGTACAGTAGTTGCAGCATATGATGAATTGGAGTCAAATGGACTAATACAAAGGAATAGAGGAAGCGGGACGACCATAAGTAAAGATATCTGGGGAATTACCAAGAAACGTATACCGAACTGGAACAGGTATATTGAAGCAGGATCGTTTTTACCTAACTTGCCTATAACACAGAGGATAAGGAAGGAAGCAGTAGAACAGAAGTTAATCAATCTAGCTAGCGGCGAACTGTCAGAGGATCTTTTTCCGCTGAAATACTTAAGTGAGATTACTTCTTCTAGATCGTTTATAGGAAGCTTAGGTTATGATCACCCGCAAGGAAACGCAATACTAAGAGAAACGATTGCAAAGCATGTTAAGCAATATAGAAAAATTGAAACAAATCCTTCATCCATTTTAATTACATCTGGGGCACAACAAGCATTACACTTGGTGGTTCAATGCCTATTAAAACAAGGAGATGCAGTTGCATTGGAAGATCCCTCTTATAACTATAATCTTCCGATTTTTAAATCAGCAGGACTGAGACCTTATTTCATACCTGTAAACCAAGATGGAATCAACCCGGATGACTTACTTTCATTACATAAAAAGCATCGAATCCGAATGATATTTTTGAATCCTGCTTTTCAAAATCCAACAGGAGCTTTACTTCAGGAAAAGCAACGGAAAGCGATCTTAGAAATTTCTTCAGAACATGGTATACCTGTGGTTGAGGATGATCCTTATAGTTTAACCTCGTTTACAGGGGAAAAGATTTCTACTCTAAAATCAATGGATATTAACGGAAATGTCTTATATATTAGCTCTTTAACAAAGATCGTTGCTTCTGGATTAAGAATTGGTTGGATTATTGGCCCCACCCCTGTTATTGAGAGATTATCCGATGCGAAGCAACAAATTGATTTTGGTCATGCAAGTTTTACTCAGTGGATCGCAAATGATTTTTTAGAATCGGAAAATTTCCATTCTCATATCGAAAATTTAAACAAACAATTAGAAAAGAGAAGAGATCAAATTATTACTAGTCTTATATTTTATTTACAGGATAAAGTTGATTTCTCCATCCCTCAGGGAGGAATTCATATTTGGTGCAGGATAAAAAAAGAGGTGAATGAAATGCAATTACTGGAGGAATCAATCAGCAGAGGAGTTATTTATGTCCCAGGTTACACGATGGGGTCCAAAAAAGGTTTTGTTCGTTTTACATTTGCTAGGGAAAATGAAGAATTAATACATGAAGGAATTAAAAGGTTTGCGGAAGCACTTGGGTCTATTTAATACTTAAAATTAGAAAGGATCATGTTCATAGGATTACTATAACATTCATTTCGGCAAATCCATTTCAGTTATGTTATAATACTATCAAATCAATGATAAGCGCTCGAATTTTAATTTTTTTCATAATATATTTCTAGCAAAGATATTTTGAAATTCACTGTTCAATTAATACCCTAGCAGCTAATAGTCACTTCCTCACAAGAAACAACGGTATAAGAGCGGTAATCAAATAATTTTATCAAGGAGTGAATTAAATGGTTATTCGAAGTAAAGCCGATGTTGAGTTCTTTTGTGAGAGGTTTGGTGATTTGGCCATCTGGGATGGTTCGAAGCACTACATTGCCCTACAAGATGATCAAAATAACGGAACAGTTACATTTATGCGTTATCCAGATGGCACGCTTACTGCTCATAGGAAGTATCAAACCTTTTGGGATATAAATGAGCTTCCGGTTGATAATAAAGATATATGGCGGTATAGAAAAGTGCTAAACAGTTACTTGAAAAATTTCAATAATTATTAAAGTCGACTTCATTTTGTGGAGTCGCTTTCTTCGTTTTCGAGTTACGAGAGTAGTTGGGTATAAATGAAAAAAAGCCATCATCTTAGTTGCCTTCACACTGCCAGATATAACAGTTGTCAGCGGGAAATTTGATGGTTTTGTCGATGTGTCTTTTACCGTGACAGATTAATAATTGTAGAGAGTAGGGATTTTAATGCCTATTATTCATGTGCAAATGATGGAAGGTAGACCGAAAGAAAAAGTGGCTGAATTAATTCGCAATGTCACGACCACCGTATCCGAAACATTGGATTCACCGAAGGAGAATATAAGAGTCCTCGTAACCGAGATTCCTAAAACACATTGGGGGAAAGCTGGGGAGCCGGTTGAAAAATAGAAAATGACTTGAGCATGGTGGTAACACCACTATGCTTAAGTTTAATAATGTAAGTTTAAAAATGAGGGGAAATGGCTTGTGTTCGAAAATAAGAAAGATAATTAGAGTACAAAAAACCGACTTCCATTAGGAAATCGGTTTTTTACGTTATCGGTAAGTAACTTTTAGTTTGAAATTAAATTAAGGCAACACTAGTGTTATCTTTTATATATTGATATATATTGATTGCTAAATGAATATTAAATAATGGTTGACTATCATTCAAATCCGTTAATAGAATTTCCTCAATTCGTTTTAAACGATAGCTTAAGGTATTTGTGTGAATATGTAAAGAATCAGCCGTTTTCTTTATGTTTTGATTTTGGTCTAAATAAACAATCAGAGTGCTTAACAGTTCGCCTTTTCTAGATTGTTCATATTCAATGAGGGGACCTAATACTTCATGGATAAAATCGATCAATTCTTCCTTTGAATTTTGTAAAATAAACCTCTGAACGCCAAGGTCTGTATAACTAAGAACTCTATGATCAAAACGATAGTTTTTGAGAAACTTTATGCACTTTGTCGCTTCTACAAATGACTCGTGGACAAAGATAAGCCCCTGCTTAATTCTTCCAATCCCAATTGATACGTCTATCTCTCTATATTTATTTTTAATCTCATGCTGTAAAATTTTTGCTAGTTCTTTTAATTCAGCAATAATATTGGATGAAGAAACTCTTGAATGCAAAGATAGAAGGGCAACGATTTGATTTTCATCCCGTACTGCCATTACTTGCGAGTTCCTCCCAAGTAATGTATTGGCCATATGGAGTAAATTCCTTATGAAGTGATCGCCGATCACCTTTTGCTCGTTTAACTTATCCTCAAAATTAATAAGTATGGCAACATAGTTTCGGTTAGGGTCAAAATTTAAATTTTTTGCTTTCTGTATAAGTGCTTCATCGATCTGTCCTGAAAAAAGCTTGGTCACGAATTCCCCTCTTAAACGCTGCTGTGTTTCAAAAACGGCTTGCTCTTTTCCCAGTTCAAGTGAAATGACTGTACAAGCATGTTCAAGAGCAGCGATATCCACTTCATTCATTTTTTGTTTTGAAAGGATGATTAGTCCGCCTAGAGACTTTAATTTGGACCCAAGTGGCAATACAACTAATTGATACGTTTCATCATTTAATGTTATTTCGGAAACGGTATGTGAGTTTTCAAGTGTTAGGATAATTTGTTTTGCATACGCTTTCATATACTCGGTCATTTCAATTGAAAAGGAGGAATAGCAGGCAGAAGCCCTAAGTTCACCTATTTCATCAAAGAGAAACATATGTTGTCCTATTGTTTTATGTATAAAATTCATAATCGATTGAATTCCTTCTCCATTTACAACGAGATTGGCCAGGTTCCTATGTATTTCGATTGAATGGGAAAGCTTCTGAACCATTTTTTCCTTCTCATAATAAAGACTGGATTTTTCCAAGGCAACTGCTGCTTGGTGGCCAATCGCTTCCAATAGATTAATATCCTCTTGCTTAAACTGCAAAGATTGTTCAAAAGAGTCCAATGTAATCACGCCAATACATTTTCCGTTTTGTAAAATAGGTGAAGAAATGACAGATGTAAAATGAAAATTACTCGGAATAGACTGATCCAATAAATCTCTGTTAAATGGCGTTAATGTTGACAACGCCTGTTTAATTTCTACCTCATTCCAAAAAATGAGACATTTTTTGGCAGCAAAAGACATCCCAGTCATGGATTCACCGCTAACTAGTTTAATTTGCCTAAAAATATGTGGATAAAATAATCCTTGAGCTGATTTTGCGATGAGTCGATTCTGGCTTTTGTCAAAAATCCATATAGAGCCTCCTCCTGCGGCTTCAACGACAGATATCGTTTCATTCATGATTGAATCAAAGATCGTATCAATATCTAATTTGGAATTGATAACGTTGGACACATGGATTAAGGACTTTAGTTGCCGATGGGTTAATGTATCTTGCATCTGTCATCATCCTTTCTCTAAGATTTTTTACATTTCATCCATTTTCGTGTTTTTGTGTAAAAGACACAAATTTTTCATATTAATATTCATGAAAATGTACATAGCATAATATTCATAATGATTATATTCTTATTATAAGAAAGTTTTGAAATTAATGAAAGGAGTTCAGCGTAAAGATAGGTAGTGGAGGCTTAATTTTTTTTGCTTGAAACAATCGGAATATTTAGAAAGGTGTTGAAGATAAATGAATTTTGATTTAACGAAAGAACAAGAGATGATACGCAAGTTAGTTCGAGATTTTGCTGATGCAGAAGTTGCTCCTGGAGCGGATGAACGTGATCGAACGGGGGAATTCCCTAAGGAAATTTTTGCAAAATTAGCAGAGTTAGGGATCATGGGTCTGCCTTTTCCTGAACAATACGGTGGAGGTGAGGCTGACACGATCAGCTTTGCAATTGTCGTTGAAGAACTTAGTCGTGTTTGTGCATCAACAGGAATTACATATTCAGCACATATATCATTAGGAGGAGCTCCTCTTAATTTATTTGGTACACATGAGCAAAAAGAGAAATACTTAACACCAATTTGTACGGGAGAGTCTTTTGGAGCATTTGGATTAACTGAGCCGAATGCAGGCTCCGATGCAGGGGGAACCCAAACAACAGCAGTTCTTGATGGAGATGAATGGGTCATTAACGGCTCAAAATGTTTTATTACAAATGCAAGCTATGCTAATCACCTTGCAGTGACAGCGGTAACAGACCGCTCAAAAGGAATCAACGGAATCAGCGCATTTATTGTTCCTACAAATGCTCCAGGATTCACTGTAATCGACAACTACGAAAAAATGGGTCTGCATGCCTCAAATACCACAGAACTTATCTTAGAGAATGTAAGGGTTCCAAAAGAAAATCTGCTGGGAACAGATGGAAACGGTTACAAGCAATTTTTAGCTACGCTTGATGGCGGAAGAATTGGAATCGGTGCCATGGCTGTAGGTATTGCTCAAGGAGCCTATGAAAAAGCTCTTCAATATGCAAAAGAAAGAAAACAGTTTGGAAAGAGTTTAGCCAACTTCCAGGCAATCCAATTTAAATTAGCTGACATGGCAATGAATATTGAATTAGCCCGGAATATGGTTTTTAAAGCAGCTTGGTTAAAGGATCAAGGAAGAGCTTTTAAAAAGGAAGCGGCATTTGCGAAATTATTTGCTTCGGAAATATGCATGCGAGCATGTGATCAAGCCGTTCAAATTCATGGCGGATATGGATATATGAAGGAATATCAAGTGGAACGATTCTTCCGTGATGCGAAACTCTTGGAAATTGGTGAAGGAACATCTGAAGTTCAACGAATGGTTATTGCCAAACAAATTGGATGTTAATGAATTATTTTAGGATGGCTGTGTTAAAGGTGATGGTTGATCTTAAGACTACGTTGATTGGAGCGGAAGGCGCGAAGACTNNACGGGGCAGGGGAGACCCCGCAGGAGCGAAGCGACGAGGAGGCTCCCCGGCACGCCCGCGGAAAGCGAAGCGCCTGGAGCGGAAATCAACAGTCTAGTAGAGACATAGTGATTAAATAAAAATTGTTAAAGGAGCCATTACATGGATATCAGTGGAATTTTACAAGTAGTATCAAATAGTAAACTCATTTATCCAGAAGAAGAAAAAGTCCGTTCAACCTCCATTGGGAGCAGCGAAGCATTTCAAGAACTTCTTAAACAATCACAAGAAGATCCTGCTAAATTTTGGGATCGTGCAGCCCGCGAACTTGTTTGGTATGAACCATGGAATGAAACCATTAGTGGACAGCTTCCCGATTTTCGCTTTTTTGCCGGCGGCATAAGTAACCCAAGTGTAAATTTACTTGATCGGCATGTAGAAAATGGCGCAGGAAACCGGACCGCTCTCATTTGGGAGGGTGAAAACGGGGACACCAAATTTTACACGTATAATATGCTTCTTGCTGAAGTAAATCGTTTTGCGAATGTTCTTAAATCATTTGGTATAAAAAAAGGTGATTGTGTTGCTATTTTTCTTCCCAATCTGGCCGAAGCCTTTATTTCCGTTTTAGCTTGTTTTCGAATTGGTGCTATTTACAATACAATTTTCTCAGGATATTCGGAAAAATCATTGACAGACCGTCTCATCAATTTTGAGCCAAAAGTATTGATCACTGCGGATGCAACAGAACGTCGGGGTAAATTCATTCCTTTAAAAGAAAAAGTTGATCATGTTGTACCATTTATTCCATCGATTGAAGCAGTAATTGTTGTCGACCGATTAGGTTCAGAGGTTCAAATGAAAGATGGCCGGGATTACTGGTGGCATGAGCAGACAAAAGCGGCTAGTATCGTTTGTGAACCTGAGAGAATAGAAGCGAATGAGAGCGGCATTGTGTTTTATACAAGTGGTACGACAGGTAAACCAAAAGGCGTCGTGCATTCCGGCATGGCTTTTGTCACACAGAATTACACATATGCCAAGTATCATATGGATCACCATCAAGACGATGTTTTCTGGTGTACCGCGGATATCGGCTGGTTAACCATGCATATTTGGGGAATTACAGGCGCCTTAGCGAATGGTGTAACAACCGTTGTCTTTGAAGGGGCTGTTGATTATCCAACAAAAGATCGTTTTTATCAAATCATTGAAAAATACAGGGTGAATAAACTGTTTACTGCCCCAACAGCATTAAGGATGTTAAAAAGTATGGGAGAAAAGGCATTAGAGAAATTTGATTTATCGTGCCTCGATGTCATTTCCCTTGTTGGAGAACCTTTCGATCCGGAAACCTGGCATTGGACATATGAAGTTTTAGGAAAGAAGAAGGTATATATCAATAATACTTGGGGCCAAACCGAAACAGCGGGATCGCCTATAGCTGGAGCAGCTTGGCTGACGCCGATGAAACCAGGTTCCTCAGGTACTGCATTTTTAGGTGCGGTTATGGATATCGTTAATGTAGAAGGCAATCCAGTTAAACCTGGTGTCTTAGGAAATCTGGTTATTAGAAAACCATTTCCTATGCTATGCCGGACACTTTGGAAAGAACCAGAACGATATTACGCATCCTATTATAGCCAAGTGGATGGCTGCTATTATGCTAGCGATCTAGCATTAATAGATGATGATGGATATTTATGGGTAGTTGGACGTTCAGATGACGCATTTAATGTAGCCGGACACCGCTTAAGTACAATGGAGATGGAGAGTGCTATACTTGAATGTGAGGGTGTTTCTGAAAGCGCAATCATTGGAATCCCAGATGAAATTAAAGGAGAAGTTCCGCTCGCATTTGTCCGTTTGGCCGATGGCTATGAAGGAACAGAGGAATTAAAACAACAAATAAATAATCACATCATTCAACAAATTGGTAAGATTGCAACCCCAAAATCAATTATTTTTACAGATATGTTGCCGAAAACAGTCAGCGGAAAAATCATGCGCCGCTTATTAAAGGAAATTGTTGTATCTGGAAAGGTTTCCGGCGACATTACAGGACTAGAAGACCCGACGACGGTTGCACAAATCCAAAAAATAGTTGCTGAAAAGTCATCAGTTAAATAATTATTAATTAGAGACAGTCATTTGTCAGGAAAATCACCGGCAAATGACTGGTTCCATATTACTAGATTAAGAGTAAAAGATAAACGTAAAGAATGTTGCAAAATGAATTGTTAGATTTTTACATATCTCCTTAATCATCACAGTTTAAGCATTTGTAATGCTGACGAGTTTTGAACCTTCTTAAATAGAAGATAGAAAGGGTGGAAAGGCATGTTCAAAAAAGTTTTAATTGCTAATCGTGGCGAAATTGCTGTCCGTGTAATCCGTACATGCAAAGCCTTAGGGATTACCACAATTGGAGTATACTCAGAGGCTGATGCGGATGCTCCCCATGTAAAAATGGCAGATGAGGCCTATTTAATCGGAGGTTCCCGTGTAGCAGAAAGCTATTTAAATATCAATAAAATTCTAGAGGTCGCTCAGGTTTCAGGAGCGGAGGCTATTCACCCGGGATATGGCTTGCTGTCTGAAAATACGGACTTTGCCCGCCGCTGTGAGGAAGCAGGACTTGTATTCATCGGGCCTTCTCCAGAGGTTATTTCTAAAATGGGAAGTAAGATTGAATCACGCAAAGCGATGGAGGGAGCAGGTGTACCTGTCGTTCCAGGGATTACCTACCCATTGGCAGATGAAGAGGAAGCGGTCGAAGCGGCGGGACGTATCGGTTATCCCGTTATGCTAAAAGCCTCCGCAGGCGGTGGCGGAATTGGAATGCAAGTGGTCCATAACGGGGATGAAATCCGAAAAGCATTTGCGGGGAACCAAAAGCGGGCTACTGATTTCTTTGGCGATGGAGCAATGTATATTGAAAAATTTGTTGAAAATCCAAGGCATATTGAGATTCAAATCTTGGCAGACAGTTTTGGAAATACCGTTTACCTTTGGGAACGTGAATGTTCGATCCAACGCCGTCATCAGAAAGTCGTAGAGGAAGCCCCATCATCGTTTATTACTGAAAAAACTCGTACCAAGATGGGGGAGGCTGCAGTAAAAGCGGCCCAATCAATTGGGTATAAAAATGCAGGAACAATCGAGTTCTTAGTTGATGAAGAGCAAAACTTCTACTTTCTTGAAATGAATACCCGTTTACAAGTAGAGCATCCTGTTACGGAAGAAATTACAGGTTTGGATTTAGTTGAAGAACAATTACAAATTGCTGCAGGTGAAGCTCTGAAATTTTCTCAAGAAGACGTAAAACGTGAGGGTCATGCCATTGAGGTTAGAATCTATGCGGAAGATCCCAAAACATTTTTCCCTTCACCTGGAAAAATAACAAAATTAGAGTTGCCGAACGGTCCTGGAGTTCGACATGAATTAGCCATTCACGGTCAATCCGCAGTCACACCTTTTTATGATCCAATGATTGCTAAGCTTGTCGTCAAAGGCAGCAATCGTGAAGAGGCAATAAATCGTCTGCAAGCTGCATTAGCTGATTATCATATTGAAGGTATTAAAACAAATATCCCAATGCTGCAAGAGGTTATTGCCCACTCAGCATTCCATTCAGGTGATACGACAACAGACTTTGTTAACAAGCATTTAAAAACTAAAAAAAAAAATAACGTAAAATAGGAGGAATTATCATGAGTGAAGTAATTGCAGTCATGGCAGGAAATGTATGGAAGGTATTAGTTAAAGCTGGAGATCAGGTAGAAGAGGGCCAAGATGTAGTGATTTTAGAATCGATGAAAATGGAAATTCCAATTGCAGCTGAATTCGATGGAACGGTGAAAGAAGTGAAAGTGAACGAAGGCGACTTTGTTAATGAAGGCGACGTCATTGTAGTAGTTGAATAAAGCCTGGATATAGGTGGAAAGGAGATGAATCAATGAAGTGGCCGGAAGGTGTAACGATTAAAGAGGTTGGTCCTCGTGATGGATTGCAAAACGAAAAGGCATTTATATCAACAGAAGATAAAATTGTTTGGATTAATCAATTGTCAGATAGTGGACTAAAACATCTTGAGATTACCTCTTTTGTTAATCCCAAATGGATTCCTGCACTTTCAGATGCATTTGCCGTTGCTACTGGCATTACCAAAGTGCCTGGTGTCACCTATACAGCACTCGTTCCTAACCTTCAAGGTTTGGAACGGGCATTTAAAGCGAACATTGATGAAGTAGCAGTGTTTATGTCAGCAAGCGAAACACATAACCTAAAAAATATCAATAAAACGATTGGCGAGACTTTCCCTGTGTTACGGGATTTGGTCAGAGAAACCATTTCAGCAGGAAAATTAAGCAGAGGTTATGTTTCTACTGTTTTTGGCTGTCCGTATGAAGGTGATGTTGATATCGATGCGGTCATAAGAGTGTCCGAAACATTATTTGAAATGGGTATTGCAGAGTTGTCTCTCGGGGACACAATCGGTGTGGCAAATCCAAGGCAAGTTCAAAATGTGTTGGAAGTTTTATTAAAAAGATTTCCAGCAGATAAATTAGCAATGCATTTTCATGATACACGTGGAACGGCTTTGGCCAACATCTTAGTATCGTTAGAAATGGGAATTACCATTTTTGATTCTTCGCTTGGCGGCCTAGGAGGTTGTCCTTATGCGCCTGGAGCATCCGGAAACGTGGCAACAGACGATTTACTCTATATGCTTCACGGGATGGGAATTTACACTGGTGCTGATCAGCAAAAGCTGCTTCATGCATCCCAATTCATTCAGGAGAAACTTGGTAGACCTTTACCAAGTAAAAGTTTTCAAGCCGCGAGTTCCACGCTGAGTGGAAAGCTTGGAAATGCTTTGTGAGAAAGGTGAGATCATGAGTAAAACCATATTAGTTAACAAGATGGAAAACGGAATCGTGATGATTACTTTAAATAGGCCGGAAGCTGCTAATGCTTTATCCTTACAGATGTTAGAGGGGCTCAAGGGCGCCATTCTTAACTGTAAATATGATCGATTAGTCCGCTGTATCGTCATTACAGGGGCTGGGGAGAAAGCTTTTTGTGCGGGAGCTGATTTAAAGGAAAGAGCTGGAATGGATCCAGTTGAGGTGAGGAAGACGGTTTCTTTGATCCGTGAAACTATCAACTCTTTAGAATCATTACCACAACCGGTTATAGCGGCTGTGAACGGCGTTGCTTTTGGCGGAGGAACTGAACTAGCGCTCGCTTGTGATATCCGTATTGCCTCTGAAACTGCGAAACTTGGACTGACGGAAACATCATTGGGAATTATTCCTGGTGCAGGCGGAACACAGCGTTTACCAAGATTAGTAGGAAAGGGACGTGCAAAAGAGCTGATTTTCACTGCAAGACGAATTGATGCAAAAGAAGCCCTTGAGATTGGATTAGTAGAGTATACGGTCCCTGCTGAAAGCTTAATTGATAAAGCATTAGAAATTGCAGGACAAATTGTTCGGAATGGCCCGATTGCCGTTGCACAATCAAAGTTCGCAATCGATAAAGGCTATGATGTTGATATAAACACCGGTCTTGCCATTGAGCAAAATGCCTATGAAGTGACGATGCCAACAAAAGATCGTTCAGAAGGATTACAGGCTTTTAAGGAGAAACGCGCCCCAATCTACAATGGTGAATAAGAAAACTAGATTAATAGGAGGAAAAATAATGACAGTGGATATGAAACCTTTACAACAAACTCTGAATGATCGAGTCGAACAAATCAAAAAGGGCGGAGCTCCCAAATATCACGAAAAAAACCAAGAGCAGGGAAAACTGTTCGTCCGCGAGCGTTTATCATTATTATTCGATCCTGGCTTTGAACTGGAGGATGCGCTATTTGCAAACTGCATGGCGGGGGATCTTCCTGCAGATGGTGTTGTGACAGGGATGGGCAAGATTAATGGCCAGCTTGTCTGTGTGATGGCTAACGATTCAACGATCAAAGCTGGTTCTTGGGGAGCTCGGACGGTTGAGAAAATCATTCGAATCCAAGAAACAGCTGAAAAACTTCGCGTACCATTATTATACCTGGTAGATTCTGCTGGAGCGCGGATAACGGATCAGGTGGAAATGTTCCCTGGGCGTCGTGGGGCAGGAAGAATCTTTTACAATCAGGTAAAACTTTCAGGTAAAATTCCTCAGATCTGTATTCTGTTTGGCCCATCTGCTGCTGGCGGAGCCTATATTCCAGCTTTTTGTGACATTGTTATTATGGTTGATAAAAATGCATCGATGTATCTTGGATCACCGAGAATGGCCGAAATGGTTATTGGTGAAAAAGTAACCTTGGAGGAAATGGGCGGCGCGCGCATGCACTGTTCTGTTTCAGGCTGTGGTGATGTTCTTGCAAAAAATGAAGAAGAAGCCATTTCAATGGCAAGAAACTATCTTTCTTATTTCCCTGCTAATTTTTCAGAGAAACCGCCAGTTCGTTTGTCTGTGGCTCCTAAACCATTGAAAAAAACATTAGAAGAGCTGATTCCGGCTAATCAGAATGCACCATTTAATATGCATGATCTAATAAACGGGATTATTGATGAAGACTCCTTCTTTGAGATCAAAAAACTTTTTGCTGGCGAACTTATTACAGGACTTGCCCGCATGGATGGGAAACCTGTCGGAATCATTGCCAATCAGCCGCGTGTTAAAGGCGGGGTATTATTCCACGATTCAGCAGATAAGGCCGCAAAATTTATTAATCTTTGTGATGCCTACCATATTCCCCTTTTGTTTTTAGTTGATGTGCCTGGATTTATGATAGGTACAAAGGTAGAACGGGCAGGAATCATTCGTCATGGTGCGAAAATGATTTCAGCAATGGCTGAAGCAAGTGTTCCAAAAATCTCTGTTATTGTACGTAAAGCATATGGAGCTGGTCTTTATGCAATGGCTGGCCCTGCATTTGAACCGGATGCTTGTCTTGCATTGCCTTCTGCTCAAATTGCGGTTATGGGACCAGAAGCAGCAGTTAATGCCGTTTATGCTAATAAAATTGCAGAGCTTCCTGAAGAGGAGCGAACCGCATTCATTGAACAAAAGCGTGAGGAATATAAAGAGGACATTGATATTTACCATCTAGCTTCCGAAATGGTGATCGACGGTATTATTCCAGCAAACTCATTGCGTAAAGAGCTTGTTAATCGTTTTGAGGCATACTCTTCAAAATATCTCATTTTTTCAGAACGAAAACATTCTGTATATCCGGTCTAATTTTTAACAGTTAATTTCAAATGTAAGAGACTTTATCTTAATAAGGAGGCGGATCCTGTGAAGAATGGAAAAATTGTAAACTCCTTTGTGGAAGCAATACAAGATATTTCAGATGGCGATACCATCATTGTTGGTGGTTTCGGACTGTGCGGAATTCCGGAAAAAGCAATTCTTGCCTTAAGAGATCAAGGAACGAAGGATTTAACAATCGTTAGCAATAATTGTGGTGTTGATGATTGGGGGCTTGGTCTGCTGCTTGCAAATAAGCAAATTAAGAAAATGGTTTCATCGTATGTCGGTGAAAATAAAATTTTTGAAAAGCAGTTTTTAAGCGGTGAGCTTGAGGTCGAACTAGTCCCTCAAGGAACGCTTGCTGAACGAATTCGTGCCGGCGGAGCCGGAATACCTGGTTTTTATACGGCTACTGGGGTGGGAACTCCAATTGCAGAAGGAAAAGAGCACAAGGAGTTTAAAGGAAGAACCTATTTATTAGAAGAGGGAATTGTCGGCGATTTTGCCCTGGTGAAAGCCTGGAAGGCCGACCCGCTTGGAAACCTTGTTTTCCGAAAAACATCACGCAACTTTAATCCATTGGCTGCAATGGCCGGGAAAATTACAATTGCAGAAGTCGAGGAAATCGTTGGGGTAGGAGATTTAAATCCAGAAGAAATCCATACGCCAGGAATCTACGTTCAACGTGTGCTGCTCGGAACAAACTATGAAAAACGGATAGAAAGACGTACAGTAGTACAAGCCTAATAGTTTAAAAGAGACAAGGAGTGAGTGGATTGAAGGATGCGCGGTTAACCATTGTAAAACGAGCGGTTCAAGAAATTCAGGATGGAATGAACGTAAATTTAGGGATTGGGATCCCTACCCTTATTGCCAATGAAATTCCAAGCGAATACAACGTCTTGCTTCAATCAGAAAATGGCTTATTGGGCATTGGACCTTATCCTGTTGAAGGTACAGAAGACCCCGACCTAATAAATGCGGGAAAAGAAACGGTAACTGCTGTACCTGGTGCTTCTTTTTTCGACAGTGCAGAATCATTTGCAATGATTCGCGGCGGTCATATCGACCTTGCTATCTTAGGGGGAATGGAAGTTTCTGAAACAGGAGATTTGGCTAATTGGATGATTCCAGGGAAGATGGTCAAAGGAATGGGCGGAGCCATGGACTTAGTAAACGGCGCAAAACGTGTTGTGGTTATTATGGAACATGTTAATAAGCACGGAGAATCAAAGGTCAAAAAAGAGTGTACACTTCCCCTTACTGGAAAAGAAGTGGTCCACCGTTTAATAACTGATTTGGCTGTATTTGATTTCACTCCGGAAGGAATGGTTCTCGTGGAAACCCAGGACGGAGTATCGGTTGATGAAGTTATTGAAAAAACGGAGGCTTCATTTATAATTGGTGTCGAATTACTAGTGAAGTAAAAGATTGGACTGGTCCCAGTGATAGGATAAATTTTATTAGGGGTTTCTCACACAGTTTCATCAAAAACTATCATAAATTAACCGCATTGGATTTTATCACTCGTGCGGTTTTTTGATATTATTTCAAGAACTTATGTTTTACAAGGATGAAATGTCACTAATTGATGGCCTTATTGTTGTTTTGGTAGAAATAAGTTATGTAATTTGAGCTTCAAAATATGGTTTCAGATTTGTGCAAATTCGATCTTTTAATCATTTAAAAAGTATTGAGACTAGGTCTCGTACAAACTTTCTAAGATACGTATAACTTCTCCAGTAGGAATTTTCATGTCATCATTAATCCATTTTCGTATGATTTCAATTGTTCCTCCAGTTATATAGGTGAAATAATATTCTAATTGAGTCTCATTAGCATTTGGAAACTGTTTTTTTATATCTTCGATTTTTTTTTCATAAGCAGAATTCAAAATGGTGCTTAGCACATGAGAGCTAGTTTTTTCATTAAAAATAATTTTACAATGCTCTTTATTTTCAAGTATCAAATTAAATATTTCATTAAGCATATTTTGAAGAGATTCGTCTCCAGAAATATTAATGGTACTCATCAACTTCTCTATCATTACTTCCTCGATACTTCTCATTAAATCAAACGGATCATTGTAATAAGAATAAAAAGTTCCACGATTAATATCTGCTTCTTTGCAAATATCGGTAACCGTAATTTTATTTAAGGTTTTTTCTTGAAGCAGCATTAAAAAAGCATCAATAATTACTTTTTTGCTATACAATGTTCGCCGGTTTCCTTTTACGCCAACCATATAATGCTCCTCCTCTTTAAAAACCAAATCTTTTTCAATAGGGATTTTATTGAACAAAATACAAAAGATTTGTCGGTTTAATAACACATGTTTTCAAATTGCTTATTGTTACCTTCCATTAGATTTAATATACTTTTTTCATGCCATTAAATCAACGGAGTGTTTAAATAATAACTTGTTGTTTTAATGTGTTGTATGAAAAATAAATATTTTAAACGAAATTATCTGGGAGGGTATAAGGTGAGAAAGATTATAAAAGGCCGTTGGGCTATTTTCTCTATATGGCTAATCGCGACGATCGTGCTTACAGTTATTCAGCCAGACATCAATGCAATATTAAGACAACAAGGGCAGCAAGGTGCAAATAGTAACAGCCCCTCAGTGGTCGCAGATAATATTCTAAAGAAGGTCGATACGGCTAAGGGTACCAACGATCTTATCGTTTTTTATGATAAAGATAAAATTTCAGATGAAGAAATGGACAAAATCGGTGATGCTGTTAAGGACATTAGCGATAGCAGCACAGTGCTAGGGATTACAGATATGATTGATCCTTTTAGTATGCCGGATGCCAAAAGTTCTTTAGTTTCTAAGGATGGCACCACTCTTATGGTCAGCTTTAAGCTTGATAAGAAATCAAGGGAAATAGATGATATAAAAAAAGAACTGGATAGCAAACTCAATCAAGTACCTGTGGAATACTACCTAAGTGGTGAAGACTTTATTAATAATGATTATCTGAAGGCTTCTCAAGGTGGTGTAGAGAAAAGTGCTGCATTGACAGTTATCTTTATTTTAGTCGTACTTGTCATTGCGTTTAGGTCTGTAGTTACTCCTTTGATATCCTTAGTGGCTGTAGCCTTTTCCTATCTTTGTTCCATGGGAATTGCAGCTCAATTAATTGATAAAGCAGGATTTCCGATTACAAGTCTTACGCAAATGCTCCTAGTCCTGATTCTCTTTGGGATAGGTACAGATTACAATATACTACTTTTTAATCGATTTAGGGAGGAGCTATCCCTAGGCCACTCGATCGATGAATCCATCGTAAATACCTATAAAACGGCAGGGAAAACAATTGCTTATAGTATTCTCACTGTTTTTATTGCTTTCCTTGCTCTCGTTTTTGCTGAATCGCCTATTTATAAATCCGGTGTTGTGGTGGTAATCGGTGTAACGATTCTATTGCTGGAAATTTTGACACTAACACCTTTCATCATGAAAGTATTAGGTCAAAAACTTTTCTGGCCTTCCAAAAATGTTGGTGGACATAAGGAAAACAAATTCTGGGGTAAAACATCCTCCTATGCAACAAAGCATCCTCTTCTACCAGTGGTCTTAATTCTTTTGATCATCGGACCGATGGTGTATTTACATGAGGAAAAGCTTAACTTTGATACCATTGGAGAACTTGGAAATAAATATCCTTCCACTAAAGGCTTTAATTTAATTGCGGAGCATTTTGGTAAAGGCCAGGCCATGCCTGCTACTGTTGCTATTGAACATATGGAAGCCCTGGATACTAATGAATCTCTTGTCGTAATCGATAACTTAACCGAAAGACTGAAGAGTATTAAAGGTGTGGATCAGGTTTCTTCGGTAACACAACCTCAGGGAAAGCAAATTGAAGATTTCTACATCGATAGTCAAATGGGGTCCGTTACGGATGGTATTTCAAAAACTCAAAATGGTGTGGATCAAATAAATGATGGATTAAAGCTGGCTCAAGAAAAACTTGAATCAGCAGACTTTTCAAAGGTTAGCCAAATGGTGGATGGTACGGCAAAGCTTCAAGATGGTGTGGCTGCCTTAACCAATGGATTAAAGCAAATCCAGGCTGGTATCGATGATGGGGCAAGTAATTCACAAACGATAAGTAATGGTATAGCGGCCATAGAAACGAATCTCTCAAAGATGAGTAATGGAGTAGCAGTATTAGCTGATAATTATGGGAAAATGCAGGCTGGTTACAAAGAGATGGGAACTCACTACCAAGATGCGGCAAGGGCTCTTCTTGGTGTAAAAGGTGCACTTTCTCAAATGCAACTAATGGTGGCTACTCTAGGAAATAGTTATTCAGATTCTGAGAAAGATGCTAATTACCAAGCATTAAAGCAAACAATAGATCAGTTATCTTCATCTTTAAACCAAATTACACCGGAAGGAATAAGAGCATTAAATGAAAATTATAATGGAGTAACTTCTGGTTTTGGTATAGCCAATAAAAATCTTGTAAGAATAAGCAGCGGTCTCTCCCAAATGACCGATGGTTTGAAAAAACTCGAAAGCGGCCTTGGGAAAGCATCTTCAGGAATAGGCACAATCGTTACAAATATGAATAGTGTAACCGATGGGCTGGGGCAGATGAAATCAGGTCAGCAGCAACTTGTAGACGGTCTTAATGGATTCAGTACTTTTGGTCAAAAGCTGTCCGATGTTAACGGCGGATTGGAGCAAATTTCTGACGGATTAGGACAAACGAATGGTTTCTTAACGCAATTTAAAACAAATAAAACATTCTTTATTCCAAAGGAAGCCTTGACGGACAAGAACTTCAAAAAATCATTAGACGCGTTTATGTCCAATGATCGAAAAATTACTAAGATGATTATTGTTTTAAAAGCTGATCCTTATTCAAAAGAAGCTTTAAGTACGATTAATAAAATAAATTCAACAGTTTCTGATGGACTTAAAGGCACAGTCCTTTCACAGGCAAAGTTTGGTGTCTCAGGACCAAGTGCCACTACAAATGATATGAATAATATATTGAGCCGGGATCTGAATAAAACAACAGCTATAGTAATTATTGGAGTATTACTTGTGCTGTTCTTTGTGATAAGATCTTTCTGGATACCGGTTTTCATAACTGGGTCTCTTATTGGAGCATACTATTCAGCCATGTTCATGATAAATTATATTTTCATAGATTTACTGGGATTTGAAGGAATATCTTCGTTCGTTCCATTTTTCTCATTCATTATCATTGTTGCCTTGGGAGTGGACTATAGTATATTCCTGATGATGCGCTATAAGGAATATCCACAATTGTCGCCAAAAGAGGCAATCGTGGTGGCTTCCAGGCAGACAGGTGGGGTAATCATATCCGCAGTCATCATACTTGGCGGTACTTTTGCTACACTAATGCCTTCCGGAATCCTGCTTTTGTTTGAATTGGCGATCGCTGTCATTACAGGCCTCGTAGTGCTTTGTTTTGTACTACTTCCTGTCTTTTTGCCGGCGATGATTGCCATGCCAGATGCTCTTGCCAATTTATTTTCAAGAAAAAAGGCAGATGACTTAAGTTTGGAGGAAAAAGTACTATAATTACTATGTTTCACGGCATCAAAAGTCTGAATATGTAATTGTCTGAACAGTAAAAAGGACTTAACTCGTTGGTTAAGTCCTTATAATAAAATGGATTCGTTAGTTTTCCTTAGTAATTATTAGGCTAAAGCCAATAATTCATTCCTTTCCTAAAGTTTATTTATCGAAAAGGATTATCCATTTAATCCTTTTGTTTCGATTTTACTAGTATGAAGTTTTTTCCGAAAGGGCAATCTTAATCAGCACCTCCTCATCATTAAATTGGATGGGTTCTGATCACCTGGACCGATGAAATCTAATGCGGCAGGAGAAAATACTGTAAATTTTCTTTTACTGCCCTCCAAAGCAATTCGGATCGGCTCAAGAATTTCATGATCCTGAAAGACATTACCTCCCATGATTATCCTCTTTTTCTTCCTCCTTACGATGGCAGTCATATTTTTCTTGCTATCTGTGTTAACAGTGACACGCTCTTTCACTTTCTCACTAAGTACTAAAAGTCCTTTCTCGGTTTGGAAAACTTCTTCTTCAATCGAAGCGACTATTCCGATTTCACGATTGTTGACGACCAAGATGAAGTTATATCCTGTTTCAGTTTTCTTTTGTAAAATGTTTACTTCATCTGTGATAAACGTGACGAATTCTTCGGGTTCTTTCGTGTGTGAGTCTTGAGAGTTTTCTTTTTGCTTAATGACTCGATAATATGCTTTTGCTCCAATTCCTTCATCTGTAAAATCAAAAGGTTTTATACTCTGGGTGCGTACAAAGAATAATTGATTTACCTTCTCTTTACTGTTTAATTGGACACATAAAGCAACATCTTCTTTCATCACCGTTCCTTCTTCGTCAGAAAGCATAGGGACATTCATTTTCATCCCTGGAAATTGAACGAAGATGTAACTGAAGTTTTTCTTAGGCTGCACATTCGAAAGTCTCATAAACTCACAACCTTTCCGATTTGTTACAAGATTATTTTCCTTGTAGGTGTATAATTCAATATCGTTCTTCACATTCCTGTATGATTAGAAAGAGTTTTCATCGTCACTTTCCTATGAAATGCGATGGATCCTCCTAAATTATGAGTAAATCTACTATCGAAACATGTAAATGATAAAATTCTGCTTTCTAAAACGACAAATTACAGCCTATTATTGAGTATATTTTATAAATCCTGTTAGATTCTTTTTTCTGGAATTTTTTTTAGGTTGTGCACTATATGGAAGGATATGGCTAAAAGAGTAAGGATGTCAGTGATATATTCTCGAGTTTGAATGACAATCCTATATACAGCAAAATACACCGGCTTTTTGACTTTGTGTGACTTAGAATTCAATGATAAGATGAAACCTACGTAAAAGAACAATTCGCCCAGGGGAAAAGAACTGAAAGGAATGATTTGTTATCAATCATTTACAATTAAGTTATACGAGCGAAATGGAAAAAGCGATGTATAGTGCACATGGTGTAGGTTATGAAGATTACAGAAGACATCATACAGTGAGAATGAGAGTCGAAAAACGCCGTAAAAAGGATTATATTAATTGTCTTAGAATGGTTGCAGATTTAGACCGGCTTGTTCATTTTAATAATCGATTAAAGGCATGAATCAAAGTGGAAACCAATGTGAATACACACTGGTTTCCTTTTTTTTGATTAAAAGCAAAAATAAATAAGAAAAATTCCTCATCCTTTTCTTATTTAAGGGTGGTTTTTTCCCATTTATTAAACTTATAAATAGGTTAATCTTAACTGGACAAGAAAATTTAGGTTAAGTAGACTAAAAACTAGTTCATAATAAATACCTTTATTATCATAAGAGGTCATACAAGCAACTTTAATTAGAGGGGAAGAACCTAACCTGTCCAATATCTTTTTCCTTCAGGATTTTATAAGGATTAAGGTTTTGCTCTGAAATAATTAGAAAGCAATAGTAAAATTTCCTGTCACCTAATCTACTATAGCGGAGGAATGAAAATGTTAGAATTTGATACAAATATGGACCAACTCGCCAAGATAAAAGTTATCGGTGTTGGGGGCGGGGGAAACAACGCCGTGAATCGAATGATCGACGAAGGAGTTGAGGGTGTAGAATTTATTGCCGTTAATACAGATGCACAAGCTCTTAATCAATCAAAAGCAGCGGTCACGATGCAAATCGGTACTGCATTGACAAGAGGTTTGGGAGCAGGGGCAAACCCGGAAATAGGTAGAAGAGCTGTGGAAGAAAGCAAACAGCAAATAAAAGAAGTGTTAGCAGGCGCAGACATGGTTTTCGTTACAGCCGGTATGGGCGGTGGTACAGGCACAGGGGCAGCGCCTGCCATAGCAGAAATTGCCCGCAATCTTGGTGCACTGACTATTGGTGTTGTAACACGTCCGTTTAAGTTTGAAGGCAAAAAGCGTGCATCTAACGCAGAAAGTGGAATTAACGAAATGAGGGCAGCAGTAGATACCTTAATTATTATTCCCAACGATCGATTATTAGAGATTGTAGATAAAAAAACACCCATGATTGAAGCTTTCCGTGAAGCGGATAATGTACTACGCCAGGGTGTTCAAGGGATTTCCGATTTAATTGCTGTGCCAGGGCTAATCAACCTTGATTTTGCTGACGTGAAAACGGTCATGTCCCATAAGGGAACTGCCTTAATGGGAATTGGTATTGCAAAAGGTAAAGATCGTGCTGTTGAGGCTGCGCAGAAAGCCTTAAATAGTCCCTTACTTGAAACTTCCATCAATGGAGCTCATGGTGTGATCATGAACATAACTGGTGGAAATAATTTAAGTCTTTTTGAAGTACAGGAGGCAGCCGATATAGTTGCTTCTGCTTCTCATGAGGAATTAAATATGATTTTTGGTTCGGTCATTAACGAAAACTTAGAAGAAGAAATTATCGTAACTGTTATTGCCACTGGATTCACTGAGCAAGAGGAGATATTAGCACAACCGCTTTCCCAGCCATTAATGGAAGAAATGTCTAATCCATATCAAAGGGAACAACGTAAACAGCGTGAACCAATAAACCGAGGCGAACCAGTTCAAGATTATGAAAGACACTCAGAACAGTCAGAAGAATCTCTGAATATACCAGCGTTCTTGCGCAATCGAAAAAAACGATTTTTATAAATATAACATCTGAATTTCATATGTAAGGGTCATGCTGACAAAACTTGTAGAATCTAATAGAACATGTCCTCATGAAAGATTCTGGAATTAATATATCTCTTTAAATTAAATAAAGGACGCTTTCGTAATGTGTTGAAAAATACATTACGAAAGCGTCTTCGTGTTAACTTTAAAATAATTTCTACACTTGTTATTTTTTCAATGTAGTGGTTGAACTTCTAATCACAAGTTCAGGCTCGTATACGATAGATGGAGGAATGTTATCCTTCTTTTCGACAGCTTCAACAATCCATTTTGCAGCATCAATACCCATTTGCATTTTTGGATGGGTTACTGATGTTAGTTTTACATCTGATGCCTCTGCTAAAAAGGAGTCATCGTATCCAACAATCGAAACATCATCAGGAATACTTAATCCAAGTTCTCTTAACATATTTAATATTTGTAAGGCCAGTTGGTCATTGTAACAAACAATTGCTGAAGGGATTGAATCTGCATTGAAAAATTTTTCTAATCGTTCTAATAATCTGCTATCTTTTTCTTCGGTGGTAAAGGTAATCACCATCTCCGGGAAAAATGTGATGCCATGCTCTCTGAAAGCGCGGATAAAGCCCTGCATACGATATACCCCTTGGAGGTCATCCGTTTTAAAAAGTCCAACTATCTTTTCATGTCCTAATTTAATTAAATGTTCAGTAGCCGCAAATCCACCGTGTTCATCATTCACAACGATATGAGGAGGCATAAGCTGGGGATAGAATTGGTTAATCATTAAGTATGGGATATGGTTCTGTTCTAATTCCAGATAGTAATGAATGTTAGGATTGTAATTGCTGCTTTTAGTAGGCTCAACAATAAGACCGTCAATATTCCTGCTTAACATCGTTTGTAAACATTGTTTTTCTTTCTCAACATCATTATCCGTACATGCAAAGGTTAAAGAATATCCCTCAGCTGTTAAATATGATTCAATTCCTTTGATAATGGAAGGGAAAATATAGTCAGAAATGTAGGTGGTTATAACTCCGATATTTTTTCCATTACTCGATTGATGCTGGATTTGAGGCTTTTCATTCCATAACTTATTGGAACAAAAGGTACCAGCACCTTGTTCTCTGTATAGCCATCCCTCATGAACCAAATCCCCGATAGCTTGACGAATCGTATGTCTGCTTACACCAAACATTTTGACAAGTTCATTTTCAGAATAAATCTTATCCCCAGGTTTTACCTGACCGCTAGTTATCCATTCTGTTATCTTTTCTTTTACCATATTATATTTAGTTTGTTGAGCCAATTGGATTACACCACTTTCAACTTGGAAGCAAGTTTATTTACTTGTGCGTACAACATGTTTAATAAATTAATATTAACAAAAAAACAAGAGATTGACCATGAGATAATTTACTAGCATTATACGTACATATTGAGGCTGACCTATTATTTGTGATGCTTTTGGAATTTGTATAGATCAAGTTTTTGAATAAGTAATCTTAGATTGCACAGTGTAAAGCTATATCGAAAATCATGTTATTATAAAGTTGAGCTATGTTCCGTAATAAGGCAATAATAAAAAAGAGAAGGAGTTAATAAAATGATTAAAGTTGTATGTAAAGCAAAACTAAAACCAGGTGTAAAGGTAGAAGAATATTTTATTTTGGCAAGAGAAGTTGTGTCAGAAACCAGAAAAGAAAAAGGCTGTATAACGTACACACTTCATCAAGATATCAATGATCCGACCATCCTTACTATGCTCGAAGAATGGGTGGATGAAGAGGCTTTAAATCAACATAATAAAAGTGAACATGTTATGAAAATTGTTCCAGAGCTTAGAAAACTTCGAGAAAGTACAGAAATCAACCTTTATAGAGAAGTAAAATAACCCCCAATGGAAATTGAATCAAGTTTATAGAGAGGAATCCTGAATCTCCACTTAGGAGAGGTTAAAAAGGAAAGTACTTACATATTCTTCTTGTCCCGGGCACCTTCCTCCCATGAGGATGGTGCCTGATTTAGAATAATTGAGAAAAAATATGCTTTCTTAAACGACAATTTATAGACTATTCGCTAAATTATGTATTAAAATGAATTTTATATATTATAGCTTCACGAAAATAATATAGGAAACCCTCGTTAGCAAATTTTATCGGATAGTAAAAACTTTTAATATAACCTTGGAGGATGCTATGAACTTTGTTAGTACACGCGGAAATGTAAATAAAATTGGTTTTATTGATACAGTCTTAATGGGATTAGCTAATGATGGGGGACTTTTAGTCCCTGAGAAAATCCCACAAATTCCTGCAGATAAGTTAGAAGCAATGTCCCAGTTAACTTATCAGGAACTAGCATACGAAATCTTTTCCTATTATGTTGATGGTGAAATTCCAGACAATGAGCTAAAGGCTTTAATCGAGAAAAGCTATGCAACCTTTCGCCACCCAGAAGTAACACCTGTTCAAAAGCTGAAGGATAACATGTATGTGCTAGAACTGTTCCATGGTCCGACCTTTGCTTTTAAAGATATTGCTCTGCAATTCTTAGGGAATTTATATTCCTATGTATCAAAGAAAACAGGTGAATCAATTCATATTCTCGGCGCAACTTCAGGGGATACGGGTGCCTCAGCGATTGAGGGTGTCAGAGGAAAAGAAGGCATTCGCATTTGCATTTTGCACCCACATGGCAAAGTAAGTAAGGTACAAGAATTACAAATGACAACTGTTGATGATAAAAGTGTTTTGAATTTAGCCATCAAAGGGACGTTTGATGATGGTCAAAGAATCATCAAAGAATTGTTCGCAGATGTGGATTTTAAAAACAAATACCATATGCGTGCGATCAATTCCATTAACTTTGTTCGTATTATGGCTCAAACAGTTTATTATTTCTATGCGTATTTCCAAGTAACAAAAGAGACAGGTTCACAGAGCGTTAACTTCAGTGTGCCAACTGGAAATTTTGGAGATATTTTTGCTGGTTATCTTGCAAAGAAAATGGGACTGCCGGTTGGTAAACTCATCGTTGCGACCAACGAGAATAACATTTTAGAAGATTTTATCTCTGATGGGGTGTACATGCCTGGTGAGTTCCGCAGTACGTATAGCCCTTCTATGGATATTCAAGTCGCTAGCAATTTTGAGCGTTATTTGTACTACTTGCTTGGTGAAAATCCAAACGAAGTATCTGCCTTAATGGAGAAATTCAAGTCAGAAGGAAAAATTGTTGTGAACGAGGAACTGCTCCGAAAGGTAAAAGAGGATTTTGCAGCACATGGAGTTGAAGGGGAAGAATGCTTACAAACAATTACGAAGTACTATGCTGAAACGAGTTATTTATTAGATCCACATACTGCTTGTGGGGTCGCTGCCTACGAAAGTTGTAATGAACCTATTGAAGTTTGTGTTACACTTGCAACAGCCCATCCGGCAAAATTTAATGAATCCATCGAACGGTGTGATATTAAGCAGACATTTCCTGAACAAATAAGTCAATTGTTTAATAAACCGCAGCATCTAGAAGTTGTTGAGGCGGATAAAGATGAAATTGTACGTAAATTAGAAAAGCTTTTTAGTTTTTCTGCTAAGTAAATATTAAAATTAGGTTCATGGTATAGAATCAAGAACTATAGTTTACTTTAATAGTCCACAAAGATGAAGAATGATAATGAAAAGGGATTTTTAATCGGCTGAATGAAGGCACGTGAAATTTCAGATTCTTTATCCGGTTTTATGGGATATACAGGGAAAAGTATTGATGAAAAAGAAAAAAGTATTGTTTCATTGTTGACTTCAATGAAACAATACTTTTTTTGTTTTGTATATAAAACTATTTTACTTTATCGAAACAAATTATCTGAATATTATTGACTATTATTAAAATACAATATAATATTATAAATAATAGTAACATTGTTTTATATATAAAACAAATGGTTTACTCTATTAAAGGGGAGTTGATGGTGTTTAATAGTGTGAGTGATATTATTTTTATCGCAAATTATGAAAGCGTATTCGTGTAGGACTATATTGAAGGGGGATACTAACATGTTACAAGGTCAAAAAAGATGGTTGTATATTGCCGTTCCAATTTTTTTCTTTTGGTTTTTCGGTCAGATTGATAAAGTAGGCATTTCGGTTATCCAAACAGATCCGGGATTTTTAAGTGATCTTGGTTTAACTGGTCCAGATAAAAATGCCAAAATTGGCTTAATCTCCTTTATATTCATGATTTCATACTCGTGTTCCAACGTTTTTTGGGGAATTATTATCGACAAGTTAGGGGCAAGGAAAACAGCTGTTTTGGGTCTACTGGTATGGACAGCGACCATGGTAATTGGAGGGCTGTCTACTTCATATGAAATGTTTCTAATTAGTAGAATCATCCTTGGAATCGGGGAAGGTATGATGATTCCAATATCGGGTAAATTTATTTCGAATTGGTTTAATAAACGAGAACTTGGCCGTGCACAATCATCCTGGATTATTGGCAACTATCTTGGTCCAGCAGTGGGTGCGGTTATCCTCATATTAGTTATTTCCACTTTTCATTGGCAGGCCGCATTCTTTGTTCTCGCCGGCTTTAACTTATTTATTAATATTCCAATGTTCCTTTTTCTGACACGTAATACGCCAGAAGAACATCCACGTCTCAGTAAAGAAGAGGTCTCCTATATTCGCCAAAAAGACGAAGCAGTTGATGCAGAGACGAAGCAATTCTTCGCTAAGGATTTTCGTTATTGGATTGTCTGGTTTGGCAATTTGATGTCGTCCTTTCTTTTCTTTGGAATCAGTATTTGGCTGCCTACATATCTCGTTGAAGCCAAAGGCTTTGAAAGAGAAGCAATGACGGGGATTACATCATTATCGTGGCTATTCGCACTTGGATTTGTACTGGTTGGTGGATTCCTAGCAGACAAAACGAAACGCCCGAGTATACAGGCGGCGATTCTTTTCATACTTACAGCTTCATTTTTGACAATTGCAGTTATTGCACCAAATCCTATCGTGGCAGGCGTTTCAATGGGACTCGCAATGGGATCTCAGGGAGGAATGTTTCATCTAACCAATTTATTCATTATCAAATTTTCAACACCTAAAACAGCGGGCCGCGCAGCCGGTTTAATGGGGTTCACGAATATTATGGGTGGTTTTTCGAGCTATATTATGGGGTGGGCACGCGATTCGTCGGGCGGAGATTTTGGTCCATCCATTATCATGTTGATTGTGGCAGCTATTATTGGATTTGTGGCGTACCTGTTTATGATTAAAAAAGAGGCTGCTGGAAATCATCTAAGCAATACATCAGGAAATAAAGTAATTGTATAAATGGAATTGAAATGAAGTCAAATTTAATTGGGGGAAATGTTAATGTGGGTCATCACGCTCTATTCAAATTCAAATATAAAAATGTTTGAGTATGACACAGCGGAAGAAGCAAAAGAAGCTTTCGAAAACATTGAAGGCTGTAAGATTCTTTCCGAGATTGCTTATTATAATGATTATGGTGTTGATTTAGTTGCTGTTTAAGATCTTTACCATGATAACTAAGAATAAAATGGGCTGAAGCCCAAAGTTTTGTATCCTTTTCACATAGCCCTTTTCTCTAGATTTTCCTATAACCATAACATATTAAACAAAGGGAGAGACATTGTATGTCAACTTTACGTGAAGAAGCATTAAAGATGCACAAAGAAAATCGAGGAAAGCTTGGTGTTTACTCAAAAGTCGCAGTACGCAATGCAAACGATTTAAGTCTTGCTTATTCACCAGGCGTTGCAGAACCCTGCCTAGACATTCATGAGAATGAGAGCAAGGTATATGACTATACCATGAAGGGTAATCTAGTTGCCGTTGTTTCAAACGGTACAGCTGTACTCGGACTTGGAAATATTGGCCCAAAAGCTGCCATGCCGGTTATGGAGGGAAAAGCATTGTTATTCAAATCATTTGCCGATGTAGATGCATTCCCTCTTTGCTTAGATACAACTGATTGTGACAAAATTATCGAGGTTGTCAAATTGCTTGAGCCTACATTTGGCGGGATTAACTTAGAAGACATTTCTGCACCTCAATGTTTTGAAATTGAAGATCGCTTACGAAAAGTCTGCAATATTCCCATTTTCCATGATGATCAACACGGTACTGCAATCGTAACAGCTGCCGGATTAATCAACGCTCTTAAATTGGCTGACAAGAAAATTGAAGATATTCGCGTAGTCGCAAACGGTGCGGGTGCCGCAGGAGTGGCGATTATTAAGCTGTTGCTTCATATGGGTGTAAAAGATGTTATTTTATGTGATACAAAAGGAATCATCTATAAAGGCCGTCCTGAGGGAATGAATTCATTTAAAGAAGAAATGGCCCGTATGACTAATAAAGAACAACAACAAGGGTCATTAGCGGATGCGCTGGAGGGAGCAGATGTGTTTGTCGGAGTATCAGCTGCAGGTGCTGTCACGAAAGAGATGGTTCGTTCCATGAATCAAAATCCAATCATTTTTGCGATGGCCAATCCGGTACCGGAAATTATGCCGGAGGATGCAAAAGAAGCGGGAGCACTCGTAGTTGGGACGGGCCGCTCTGATTACCCGAATCAGGTGAATAATGTACTTGCATTCCCAGGCATCTTCCGCGGTGCTTTAGACGTTCACGCAAAAGAAATCAATGAAGAAATGAAACTGGCAGCTGTTTATGCCATTGCTGGATTGATTTCAGAGGAAGACCTCCATACTGACTATGTGATCCCCAATCCATTTGACCGTCGGGTTGCTGCCCATGTAGCATCGGCAGTGGCTAAAGTTGCGATGGAAACAGGTGTTTCACGAAAAATTGTAAATGTAGAAGAGATCAAAGAGCGTCTATTAACACTTGAAGAAGAAAAACTACCTGCTTTTGTATAAATCCAGGGCAACTATGTCTATCTAAAAATCCCCTGCCAGAAGACTTCAAAGATTTAACTTTGGTCGGTCTAATGGCAGGGGATTTATCAATTTGTAATTTTACGTTTTTTTATTTTTGATTCAATACATATTTTCGAAAAACGCATTCTATTAGGCGTGCCTATTTTGCGTAGCGAGAGGAGCTGAATGAAGTTCAGCTGCCTCTTTTTTAACCGTAAATACATAAGCGCCCAAACCTAAAATAGATGCAAAAATTAACATAGCAATGGATGTACTGAAGTCCCCGTTTGATATGTCACGAAGCCAGCCCATAATATAGCTTGAAAAGCCGCCCATAATATTTGTGAATCCCATCAAGCCTGCTGCCCGACCGGCTGTTTCTGGTGTTGAGTATTTTACCATAAGCATATTACTCAGATGGAACACACCGCCCTGGCATCCCATTGCAAGACCCATACAAATCCCCGCTATAATTGGATTTGGGATAAAAACTGCCACTGTCAAAAAGATGGTTGTCATTAAAAATAAAATCGATGCCATTAAACCTGGCCGTCTTGTCTTATCGGCAAGAAAACCGCATGACAGGACAAATCCAAGCGCAAATAACCAGGAGAGTGAAGTGATGCTTGACATCCCTTTTTGTTCGAAGCCTTTTGCTTCCAAAAGATATGTTGGGAGCCAAATACTGATTCCGAAGAAAAGGAAAGAACATACGAGCATACCAAACCAGACAATCCAGAAACGGTAATCCTGAGCAAAACTCTTATTCTCAGACGTGATTCCCTCTTTTTCATCATCATCCAAATGACGGATAAAAGCCAGTTCTTCTTTACTAACATGCGGGTGCTCTTCTGGTTTATTTCTTGTCAGGAAGATAAACATTGGGATATTAATAAATAAGTTAAGCGCCGCTAGAATAAAGAAAGCTGACTGCCAGTGGAGTGATGAAATAATGAGAGTCAAAACAACGGCTCCGATCGCCGGTCCTAAATAGTTTCCAGTAAGCCCAGATGCCTGAGCACGTCCTATTTCGCGATTATTAAACCAGGAAGAAATAAATTTACCGGATACAGGAATCATCATCCCTTCGCCAAAACCGAGAATAATTCGGCTTACTAAAAATATTTCATATGAAGTAGTGAGACCTGACGAAAACATGGTAAGCGTCCAAATGGATAATCCAGCAATAGCTGTTTTTCGCGCACCAAATTTGTCAATAATGAAGCCCCAAAAAAGATTTGAAACCCCATAAGCAATAGTAAAAACAAACGAAAGAAGACCAATTTTTGTATTTTTGTCTTCACCTGTTATCCCGAACGTATTCAAGAAATCCGGATCTGTTTGAATGATGGAAATACCCACCTTATCAATTTGTCCAAAGAACCAAAAGAAAAAAATCGGTACGGCAATATATAACCATCTTTTTTGTCCTTGAAGCATAATATCTTCTCCTTGTTAAAACTTAATCAATAATTAAAGCGTTTACAATTGAAAAATATGTTTTGTTGATAAAACATTTTTAATATATATACGATAAAATAAGTACAATTGTTTGTCAATTTAATATTTTAACATATTGAATTTAATTTCAGACAAATATATAATTTATTTATTAACGATGTTTTATATATGAAATAATAAATTATTAGATAATGATCAGTTTCTCCTATATATTAAGGGGCTCTGAAAGAGTAAACAACGGGAGGAATACTCGAATGGTAAGCGAAGAAAAAGAAAAGTATAGTGCCAATTCATTAGTAAGAGGATTGGAAATAATAAAGCTTTTTAATGAAGAACAGCCGAGCTTGTCACTTTCAGAAATAGCGAAACAGCTGGGCGTTAGCAGAACGGTACCATATCGTTTATTATTTACACTTCAAAATATGGGTTACCTGTCTCAGGATGAAAATACAAAACATTATAAATTATCTCCAAAAGTGCTTGAATTGGGTTTTAGTTATTTAAACAGCTTGAAATTCCCGGAAATTGCCCAACCTTATATGGAAAAGCTGCGTGATGAAATCGGTGCTTCTTGTCATTTGTCTATTTTGGATGGACAGGAAGTGGTATACGTAGGAAGTGCTCCGGTCAGGGGTGTATCCGCCATCAATGTGAACATTGGCATGAGGCTCCCAGCTCATGCAACAGCCAATGGAAAATTATTGCTTGCTTATCAGTCAAAAGAAAGTCTGAGGCAAATGTTTCATGTCTCAAACCTAACTCCTTATACAGATAAGACACTCATAACACCGAGTGAGTTTCAACAGCAATTAGAAACAATACGGCAAAAAGGATATTCAATGACTAGTGGAGAATTCCATCCGGGTATTCGTTCTGTTGCAGCGCCGATTTTTGATAGAACTGGAGAAATTTTGGCGGCTTTGAATGTCGTAGCAACAGAATCGGCTTACCAGGAAGATTTTATGGATAAAATATCCTTGCCAAAAGTACTGGAAGTTTCCCATTTACTATCGAATTATATGGGATACAGTGGAGGAATTCCAAAAGCGCTTAATCAAAAGGATATCTGAAAAAACAATTGATCTTAACTATAAAAAGAATCATCTTTTTTCAAAAGTGTGGATACCCGATCTTTAAGGGTAACCACACTTTTTTGTCGTTTAGAAAATAAATTTATAAACTGCGGGTAAGCGTTTCGACATAAAGTTCCAAGTTTTATATGTTCCTTCCGCTTTTGTTCATAGTTTTAGATAAAGCCTTGGATTGTTCAAAAAAAAGGGGGTTTTAAAATAAAAACACTTTTAAATTTTCTAAAAACTAATCTTGACAATATAATGATTCCATTTTAGAATTAGTTTATAAATAAAACATTGTTTTATATATAAAACAAAATGCAAGTAAAGAACAATGAATAAAGGGAGGATTTATAAAATGACAAAAGAAACTTTTTCGGTTAAAGAATTTGAAAAAAAATATGTGGCTCGCTTGGAAGACCGTACACTTGATTGGAATGTCTTAAAGTTCCAGGAGGAAATTGCCCCAGCTTATAGACGTGCACAATTGCGGTATATTGGACGAGGTGCTACTGCGAATAATGATTCAAATGTAATTGCAGCGGAACATTTTACATTAAGTACAATGGTGCTTCCTCCAGGATGTATCGGGCCGTTGCACCTCCACGATGATGTAGAAGAAGTATTTTTTATTCTTGAGGGAGAAGTTACAGCGTTAATTCAGGAAGACAGCAACAGTGAAGTTCATGAAATTAAACTGAATGCGAGAGACTGCATCAGCAGCCCTCCAGGAGTATATCGCGGGATCAGAAATGATGGGAAAGAAGAGGCGCGTATGCTCGTTATGCTTGGAGCAGTTAAGCCTAATTTGCCAACCTATCCAGAAGGTAGCGCACTTGAAGAACTACGTAAACAACGTGCTAAAGAAAGAGAAGCAATCATTAAAGGTTGATTAATAAAATAGAAAAGTCACAGCTGCATTATGAAAAATAATGCAGTTGCCTTTTCTAGAGGATCTCCAAAGAAAACGCTTTCTAACGAGAGGGATATCTGTTTAAAGGGAGGTATAAAAAGTGCTTGGAATTACTCATTTACGACATATCAGTTTGATTACGTCGAATTTTGAAGAACAAGTCCAGGCTGGGTAAATGGAGCAGTTAACGTTCGTTAATGCGGCGAATCGAGAAGCTGCATATTTAAAGGAGTGACGAGATGGACTTAGGTTTGAAAGGAAAAGTTGCTGTTATTATGGGAGGCACATCAGGTGTCGGATTAAAAACAGCAGAAATGTTTTTAGGTGAAGGCGCAAAAGTAGCTATATGTGGAAGAAGCGAAGAGCGCATGGAAAATGCCCAACATCAATTGCAATCATTTGGGAACAAAGAAGATATTTTTGCATCAACTTGTGACGTTACCTCGAAATCAGATGTTGAATCGTTTATTAACAGCACATCAGAAAAGTTAGGCGGAATTGATATATTAGTAAATGCTGCTGGACAAAGCGTGATGGGTTATTTTTTTGACATTACAGATGAACAGTGGCAAGAACAAATTCAATTAAAGTATTTTGCTATCATTTATGCGGTTCGTTCTGCTCATCCACACCTTGTTAAAAGAGGTGGCGGGCGGATTATTAATATTAATGCAACGCTTGCTAAAGAGCCTGAGCGTCACATGGTAGCGACTGCAGCTACACGGGCTGGTCTTTTAAATTTAAGCAAAACTTTGTCTCAAGAACTGGCCTTAGACAATATATTAGTGAATTCAGTTAGCCTCGGGTTGATTCGGACTGATCAGTGGGAGCGCAGAAGATTGAAAAATGCCCCTGATATGGATCCGGAAGAATATTATAGAGATCTTGCGAAAAAACGGAATATTCCACTTGGCCGTGTTGGTGAAGTGGAAGAAGTTGCTAGTGTTATTGTATTTCTAGCTTCAGACAAAGCGAGTTATGTAGCTGGCTCGACGATTGAAACTGCAGGAGCGATAGGTAAAGCGCTTTAATTATATTACTAAACAAAGGTGGATATCACAATGAAAAAACAAGAAGAGATAGAGTTTACCACAGCTGATGCCATTGTAAAAGAGCTAGTACGTGCAGGCGTAGAAACCGCTTTCGGTATTGTCAGTATTCATAATATGCCTATCTATGATGCCATTCTTAGAGAGGGAAGCATTAAGCTTATCTGTTCGCGTGGTGAGAGCGGTGCAGTCAATATGGCAGATGGTTATGCGCGTGCGACTGGAAAATTAGGTGTAGTTATTACAAGTACGGGAACAGGAGCAGGAAATGCAGCTGGTTCATTAGTTGAAGCTTGGGCTGCCGGCGTTCCACTTCTTCATCTTACCGGAGAAGTCGCATCTCCATATCTTGGAACAGGTAGAGGATACATACATGAATGCAAAGATCAGCTCTCGATGATGAGCGGTGCATGTAAACATGCTGTACGGCTTAGAAGGCCGGAACAAACAGCTGCAGTAGTAAGAAAGGCGATTCAAGAAGCGTTAACTGCGCCGACTGGACCGGTATCACTGGAAATTCCGATTGACTTTCAATCGGCGATTATAGAGGATCTTTCACTTGATGGTGTACAAGTTGCAGAGTCTAAACAACAATCAAAGGCATTTATTCCTGAACAAGCAGTGACAAAAATTATTGAAGCACGCCGTCCAGTAATTTGGGCAGGAGGCGGTGTCATCACTGCTAATGCTTCACATGAGCTGCAACAATTGGCGGAAATTCTTGGCGCAGCAGTTATTACAAGTCAAACAGGAAAAGGTTCGATTCCAGAAGACCACGAACAATGCATCGGACATTTTGCGGCATATGAGTCCACAAAAGAGTTTTTACGAAATGCGGATTTATTGATCAGCGTAGGTGTCCGTTTTAGAGGGAATGAAACGTCCAACTGGAAAGTACCTGTACCAGAAGAGCATATTGCAATTGATGCGGATTGGCAGGCAATCAACCGTAACTATAAAGCGACATTCGGTTTAGTTGGCGATGCAAAAGATTTGTTAGAGGCTCTCGTGCAAAAGCTCGAAGAAAAATCAGTTTCTGCAGTACCTTCTTATATAGAAGAAGTACGTTCCCTAAGAGATGAAGTGCGCGCTCAACTCCGTGAAACGCTCGGACCATATGAGCAATTTGTAGATGGAATGAGAGAAATATTGCCGCGCGATACCATTTTAGTTCGTGATGTAACTGTTCAGGCAAACGTTTGGGGAAGCCGTTTATTTGAAATTTATGAACCGAGGACTTCCATTCATGCGTCAGGGGGCGGAATTGGTCAAGGCCTTCCAACAGCAATTGGTGCACAAATGGGTTGTCAAGATAAAACAGTTGTGCTGATGGCAGGAGACGGCGGGTTTATGGTCAATGTCGGGGAAATGGTTACGGCAGCTGAAGAAAATTTACCTATCATCATTGTATTGTTTGATGACTCAGGCTACGGGGTTCTTCGCAATATCCAAGACGCTGCATATGGACGCCAAGTAGCTGTGGATTTATTGAGTCCTGATTTTGTAAAGCTTGCTGAGTCAATGCACTATGCTGCTGTACGGATTGGTTCTGGAGATGAATTTGTTAGCGAACTAAAAAAAGCAAAAGAAAGACGTAAACCGTCAATGATCGTTGTCGATATGGAAGCTGTTGGGCCAATGGCAAAACCGTTCGGCGGACCTCCAGGGGCAGCGGAAGCATTTAAACCAAAAAAAATATAAAGGAGGATTGAAAATGATTTCGACTTATCCAGTTGTTTCAGGAAGATACCTCGTTAATGGAGTATGGAAAGAAATAAAAGAAACAGCCGATGTGATTAATCCTGCAAACACTTCAGAAGTAGTAGGCCAAGTGGCAATATGTTCTGAGGACATTGTAAATGAAGTGATAGAAGTGGCAGATAAGGCTTATGAAACCTGGTCTCGTTCTGATATAGGAGACCGAGCAGCCCTCATGAACACAGCGGCAGAAGACCTGGCGACTATCATCGAGGAAAATGTCACACTATTTGTACGGGAAAATGGAAAAACACTAGTAGAAGCTAAAAAAGATTTACTACGCTGTGTTGAGGTCATGAAGGGCTGCGCAGCAGAGCTGCTTAACTGGTGGAAACCAGAAGTGCTTCCAGGAAATCAAAAAGTCCAAGTTAGAAGAAGAGCAAGAGGCGTCACAGCAGTGATCACACCATGGAATTCACCCATGATTTTAACATTTAAACGAGTCATCCCAGCCATTTTAGCAGGCAATACCGTCGTTGTAAAACCTGCTACAAATTGTCCGTTAACAATTATGACTTGTTTAAAAGTAGTCGCTGAACATTTTCCACCAGGCGTCATTAATATTGTGACAGGTTCAGGAAAAGTAATCGGTGACATACTTTGCTCTGATTCCCGCGTGCGTACCGTCGCTTTTGTCGGCAGTACTGAAACAGGAAAAGATATTATGAAGAAGTCTGCAGGAAATCTCCAAAAAGTATATATGGAACTCGGCGGCAATGATCCGGCAATTATTTTGGACGATGCTAACATGGATGAAGCAGCGATCAATCGTCTTAAAATGGGTATTTTACGAGCAGCAGGCCAAGTTTGCTCAGCTATTAAACGAGTGTATGTCCATGAATCACGTTATGAAGAAGTTGTGAAAAAATTAACGAAAGAGTTTGAACGGGTTGTTGTTGGTGATGGCATTCAGCCTGATGTAACAATGGGGCCATTAAATAATAAAGCGCAGTTTGATTATGTGAATGAGTTGATCAAACGTACAGTTAAGTCAGGTGCAGAAGTAATCACTTCCGGCATTCAACTTAATCCGGAATCGTGGGATCAAGGTTATTATATGCTTCCTTCGATTGTTACAGGAATCGATCAGCAAAGCGAAGTAGTTCGCGTCGAGCAATTTGGACCAGTCATCCCTATTTTGCCTTTCTCTGATGTTGATGAAGCGGTAAAGTTAGCGAATGATAGTGAATTTGGTTTACGGGCGTCTGTTTGGACTGAGAATGAAGAATTAGCTATTGAGCTGGCCGATCGCCTCGAGGCAGGAGCTGTTTTCCATAACAATCATACCGTTTTCAGTGATTTGGCTCTCGACTTTCCGGGTTTAAAAGAAAGTGGTGTTTCCCGCGAAACGAGACATTGTGGACTGGAATTCTATGCAGATTCATACGGGTTTGCTGATTGAGAAAGGGTGAATGACATGAAACTAGGGCTAATTGGGTGCGGTAATATCGGTACATTTCTGCTTCAGGCAATAAATAAGGACGGACTTCTTCCAGGTGGAAAAATCGTTTCGATTTATGCACGCCGCGAAGAAATCGCAGCTCAACTAGCAGAGGAATTTGGGACACAGTCGTATCGAGATGTTGGCTCACTCCTTCATTCTGATGTGGATCTAGTCATTGAAGCAGCGACCATTGAAGCCGCTGAAGAGTACTCATTGAAAGTGCTTGAAGGTGGAAAAGATTTATTATTAAGTAGCATAGGAGTAATGGCCGATGCTGCTTTTGAAAAAAGCGTACGCGAAATTTGCCGAAAAAATAATGTAAACGTTTTTCTTCCATCTGGTGCGATTGGAGGACTCGATGTACTAAAATCTGCAAAAGCCGTGAATGGACTTGAATCAGTGTCCATTACAACGAGAAAACCGACAAGCGCATTGCCAGCAGGTGCTTCATTAGAAAAAGAAACGGTTTTATTTGAAGGCTTTGCAGCTGAAGCAATTAAGCAGTTTCCGAGAAATATTAATGTTGCGATTGTTTTATCTTTAGCTGGTCTTGGTTCTGAAAAGACGAAAGTAAAAATTATTGCCGATCCAGATGTGTTGAAGAATAGCCATCTTATTGAAGCGTCAGGTTCGTTCGGAAAACTTAAGCTTGAAGTAGAAAATGATCCGATGCCAAACAATCCGAAAACGAGTTATTTAGCTGCGTTAAGTGTACTGGCTACGCTTCAAAACAAAGACAAGACTATTCTAGTTGGATAATGAATTAAGTGAAGCCCGTAGAGGGAGGAGTACAAGTATGCTTAAAACTGATCAATCATTAAAAGAAATGTCGAAAGAGCAAGTGGTTAATTATTTGAACGAAACGGTCAAACCAGAGGATGGGGTAATCCCTGCTTACCTTTTAGGCGATCAAACTGTTTACGATTTAGAGCATGAAAAAGTATTTTTGAAAACGTGGGTTTTTGTCGGCCATGAATCTGAAATCCCGAACACAGGGGACTTCATGACACGTGAACTTTCCGGATATTCACTCATAATTACACGTGATAAAGAAGGAGAAATTCGTGCTTTTTATAATATGTGTACCCATCGTGGAATGAAACTATGTCGGGCTGACAAAGGGAATAAGTCTTTATTTACGTGTCCATATCACGGATTTAACTTTAAAAATACAGGTGAGCTTGTTGGTGTTCCGCTTCAAAAAGATATTTATGGCGAGACGCTTAACCGTTCAGAAATGGGTCTTCACCAAGTGAAGCTTCAATCTTATAAAGGTCTTTTATTTGGAACATGGAATCAAGATGCGGAGCCGCTTGAAGAGTTTCTCGGCGATTTCAAATGGTATTTAGATATCGTTGTAGGACGCGCAGAAATGGAAGTGATTGGGGCTCCTCAACGATTTATCGTGAACTCTAACTGGAAAGTCGGTTCTGATAACTTTGTTGGTGATTCCTATCATACGATGGTCACACATGGTTCAATTGCAAAACTAGGAATGGTGCCAAATGCAACGTATTCAAAGCGCGGTTTTCAAATTTACACAGAAAACGGACATGGGCTAAATCTCGGAACACCTAACCCTGACTTTGCTTTCCCGGAAGAATTGAAAGATGAATATAAAAATAATTTGTCTGAAGAACAATTTGAAGTGTTATCAAACTTGAAAAATATGATTGGTAACGTTTTTCCGAACCTATCATTTTTAATTTCCCATACAAAAATAAAAGACCAGTTAATCTCTAACACTTCCATAAGAATGTGGCGGCCAATTGGTCTTAATAAGATGGAAGTAATCGCTTGGATGCTCGTTGAAAAAAACGCCCCTCAAGATTGGAAGGATCGTTCGAGAGATTCGTTTATCTTGACGTTTAGCCCATCTGGTATTTTTGAACAAGATGATACTGAGGTATTTACGGACATTACGGAAGCAGCCCAAGGCTCAATGCCTTTTCAAAATAAGTTAAATTATAACTATACAATGGGTCTTCATCGCGAACCTGTTGAGTTTATCGGACCAGGTGTTGCCTTCAATGATAAATTCACAGAAGCGGCTCAGCGTAATTTCTACAAATATTGGCTGGAATTAATGACGAAGTGATGAGCAGTAGGGGGAAGAAAAATGAACGTAGAAAAAATGCTGACAAAATGTGAGTTTGAACAGTGGTTGTATGATGAAGCACAATTACTTGATGACATTGAATTTGATGATTGGTTTCATTTAATGCACTCGAGCTTGCGTTATCAAATGCCTGTACGTGTTAATAAAGAAGGAGTAGAACGTCCAGACTATTCAACTGATATGTTTACGTTTAATGATGATATTGAGTTGTTAAAGCTTCGCGTGGAGCGTTTGAAAACGGATTATGCATGGGCGGAAATTCCTCCTTCAAGAACGCGCCGCTTTGTCAGCAATGTGCGTGTGAAAGACTTTGTTGAGGGTGAAAAGGCAGTTGTAAAGAGCAATTTGCTGATTTACCGTAGCCGAAGCACAGATATTCATCATGATTTAATTTCGGGTGAACGAAATGATGAATTTCTATTTGAAGATGGAAAATGGAAACTTTCCAAACGGGTATTCATTGTAGATCAAACAACAATAAATACAAGAAATCTTGCCATCTTCGTGTAACAATAATCACGTATGAAAGATAACTAGAGAGGTGGAGACAATGGTAATGGACTTAAAAGATAAAGTAGTGTTGATTACAGGTGGCGCTTCAGGGATAGGAGAAGCTGTCACACGCCGTTTTATACAAGAAGGAGCAAAAGTGAGCATTATCGGCCGCTCTTTAGAAACGTTAGAGAAAATGAAAGAAGAATTTGGTGAAAATATCCTCACTTATCAGGGAGATGTAAGCAAATACGAAGACAATGAGCAAGCTGTCCAAGCTACTGTCAAAAAATTTGGAAAGTTAGATGTTTTTATCGCTAATGCTGGAGTATTCGATGGTTTTGCTAAATTTGCCGATGTGACTCCTGATGCGCTTTCCGAAGCGTATGATTACCTTCTCAATATTAATGTAAAAGGTTCTTTTTTCGGCGCAAAAGCAGCTCTTGAAGAACTGCAAAAAACAAATGGTAATATTATTTTTACTGTTTCTGGTGCGAGTTTCTATCCTGATGGAGGTGGCGTGTGGTACACAGCGAGCAAGCACGCTCAAATAGGACTGATGCGCCAGCTTGCGTTCGAACTCGCGCCGTCTATCCGCGTAAATGCGGTAGCACCAGGGGGCACACTGACAGCACTCTCGGTTATCCCACCGCTGCGTCCATTTGTTAAAATCGTGGATAATGATACGAAAGCAAGCAGAATTAAAAAACGAAATGTTCTTCAACTCGCCCAGATGCCAGAAGATCATGTTGCGGCGTATGTACTTTTAGCATCCGACCAAGCACGCGCGATCACCGGTGAAGTTATTTCCAGCGATGGCGGATTGTCAGTGCGAGGACTTGGCTAAATAAAAAAATGAAATAAATAGACCTTTAGAAAGAAGGTTCTAAAAGTTGTCATTTATGCATCAGCAAAAATAGGGTCCGGTCATGTGACGTTGTCTGAACAAATGGACCCTACTTATGAGAAGTAAAATCGGTGAAATATCAACTTTTTCATGGGAAGTCGGAGGACTGGTAGTATGCCTTACGTACAAGTAGAAGACTTGAGTATCCATTATGAAATAGAAGGAAATGGAGAACCATTAGTATTGCTGCATGGTATGAGCAATAATTCACAGTCGTGGAAGGAACAAATACAGGACTTAAAAAAGCATTACACAGTTATTGCCTGGGATGCTCCGGGTTATGGGAAAAGTTCAGATCCAGCTGAAGAATTTAGATATTTTAAAGAGTTTGCACATATTCTAAAAGGCATGCTGGATCAGCTGAAGTTGGAAAAGATCTATCTTCTCGGGCATTCAATGGGAGCAGCAATTGCAATAGAGTTTTGTAGACTTTACGCTCATAAGGTTCAAAAGCTTATAATAGCTGATCCAACAAGAGGAGCTGCTGCTCTGGATCCAGAAGAG
The DNA here is from genome assembly GCF_002584635.1 of Bacillus sp. AFS031507. Lineage (NCBI taxonomy): Bacteria > Bacillati > Bacillota > Bacilli > Caryophanales > Bacillaceae > Bacillus > Bacillus sp. AFS031507. The sequence continues at coordinate 234,140 of NZ_NUOW01000006.1, read as the reverse complement.
AACGAGCTGAAATTAAAAAATCGATTATTTTCTATTGAAAATCTGTCTCCTGAGGAGATAGCGGAAAAAAGGATCAATGCCTTGCTATCTCCCTATGCTTCAAAAGAAGTATATCAGCGGGTAAAAGAGATTATGACACAGGTTAGACCGGCAGGATATCGTTCAGTAGCATATTCACTTTATCATCAAAATCATATGAAAGTGTTATCTCAGATAAATGTTCCTGTTCTTGTTATTTGTGGTGAATTGGATTCTGTTACTCCTGTAAAGGAATCGAAAGCGATTCATGAAGAATTGATAAACTCCCAGCTCGTTATTATTCCAGAAGGTGGTCATTTGTGTTATCAAGAAAATCCTGAAAAGTTTAATTCAAGCATCATAGAATTTCTTAACAAAGAGGAAGGTGCTTGTTTTGTCAATGATTAATACCATTCAATCAAATGTACGAATTGAAAAAGACTTTTTAGGTGAAAGAGAACTGCCTATTAATGCGTATTACGGTGTTCAAACAGTAAGGGCTATGGAAAATTTCCCGATTACGGGATATCGCATTCATGAAGAATTGATTAAAGCGTTGGCCATCGTTAAAAAAGCAGCAGCACTTGCAAATATGGATGTGAAATGTTTATATGAGGGACTTGGACAAGTGATTGTTCAAGCAACAGATGAAATCATCGAAGGAAAATGGCATGACCAATTTATGGTGGACCCGATTCAGGGCGGGGCTGGTACATCCATGAATATGAATGCCAACGAAGTCATTGCGAACCGCGCCCTTGAGCTGCTCGGCAAAGAAAAAGGCTCCTATTTTGAGTTAAGTCCAAATAGTCATGTCAATATGTCACAATCAACGAATGATGTGTTTCCAACCGCCATTCATATCGCAACCCTCCATTTGGTTGGAAAATTGTTAGACACGATGCAATATATGCTGGAAGTGTTTAAGAAAAAAGCACAGCAATTTGATCATGTCATTAAAATGGGGCGTACACATCTTCAAGACGCGGTACCGATCCGTCTTGGGCAAGAGTTTGAAGCATATAGCCGAGTGTTGGAGCGTGATATTAAACGTATTCAACAATCACGCCAGCATTTATATGAAGTCAATATGGGTGCGACAGCCGTTGGCACAGGCTTAAATGCAGACCCTCGCTATATTGAAAACGTGGTAAAACATTTGGCAGACATTAGCGGCCTTCCACTTATAGGCGCTGAGCATCTTGTTGATGCAACACAAAATACGGATGCGTATACAGAAGTATCTGCTGCCTTGAAAGTATGCATGATGAACATGTCGAAAATCGCCAATGATTTACGATTAATGGCCTCAGGCCCTCGTGCGGGACTTGCGGAAATTAGCTTGCCGTCCCGTCAGCCCGGCTCATCCATTATGCCGGGAAAAGTCAATCCGGTTATGCCCGAAATGATTAACCAAGTAGCGTTCCAAGTTATCGGCAATGACCATACGATCTGCCTGGCATCTGAAGCGGGCCAGCTTGAATTGAACGTGATGGAACCTGTGCTTGTGTTCAACTTACTTCAATCCATCAGCATCATGAATAATGCCTTCCGCGCATTCACCGACTACTGTCTTGCAGGCATTGAAGCAAATGAAGATCGTTTAAAAGAATATGTAGAAAAAAGCGCAGGGATTATTACAGCTGTAAATCCGCATATTGGATACGAGGTGGCAGCACGTATCGCACGAGAAGCCATTTTAAATGGAAAATCAGTACGTGAGCTTTGCCTGCAAAATGATGTATTAACAGAAGAAGAGTTAGACCTAATATTAGATCCTTATGAAATGACACACCCCGGCATTGCAGGAGCAGTTCTTTTTAATCGAGAGTAAAAATATTAAATTATTGTTGTTTCATAGGAGGAACTTCCAAATTTTTATTAGGAGTACCACACATCCATCTATGTGCCATAGGGGTGTCTCATAAGCAAACTAATTACGTTGATGTGACGTGTCTTTAAGTAAAAATATTGTCAATAAGAGAATGGTGGCGTTGGAAATAATTCCAGGCCACTATTTTTTATATGACGGGCGTTAGCGTTCGATAAAAAAGAGCTCATCGCGATATTGATATTACTGGAGAAAAGTACCTTAAGCACTTTAATAGTCAAAAAATAGATGCATTATTAAATTTTATTCATTTTATTGTTTATATGTAATTGACGAAATGTGGCCTATATGTGTAAAATACATATATAGAAATTTTGTTAAGCTGTAGTCATGCAAATCAACTCGAGCTATACCAATCCATGCTCGATCAATTTTTTAAAATGTATTTTAGTTTTCTTGAGCTCTACATACCTCCGTTTCATAGGGAGGATAAAATAGAGAAATTTACAAAGTAAATGAGGAGGAACGAAGATGGTCCAAAAGATGATTCATCAAAAAGAAGAAGTCCTAAAAAAGGAAGTTAAAAAAGTGGAGGTTCCGAAAGTAGAGGAGCAAAATGAACCAAGCTATGTTACGGATTCATTTATTGAAACATTTTGGGATCAAATTGAAGGTGCCGTATCTCGTACAAGAGATTATAGAGAACAACGCCAAGAACTTTACTTACAGGCTATAAAAGAAACTACAAAATTCAATGGAGTATACCTCAAAACGTTAAAGGGTCTTTTTGAGCAAACAACAAAATTAAATGGCGATTTGCGTAAAGGATTATTCCAAAACAACATTTTTAAAACAAATGAATCGACTCATGAAGTGACTGAATCTTTAAAAAGTCATGTTAGTGAAGCAGCTAGTAAATTAGAGGAGCTTTCTTTAACTCCAATTAACTCAGCCTTTGATTTAATTGAAAGAACTGAGAAACTTTTTGAACAAAATAGCGAGGCATTTATTGACTATACAAATGAAGCACTGAATGCTTGGGAAGCTGTCACAGACAACTATTTAAAACAGGCTAGAAAAACTCATCAAAATATTGCCCATCGATTGGAAGATAGCGTGCGTGTACTTGTTGCTCCAAGTAAATAATGTACATATTTAAAGGAAAACACATTCTTAATCGGATGAGCCCTTCTTTGTTAATAAATATCCTATATCGTACAAAAAAAGCAGCCTTACCTTCACGGCACGCTGCTTTTTTAATTTTGTTACAACTGAGTATTCCCTCTTCATATTCTTACTTGAAAGAAGGTATTTGAGTAAAGTGGAGTGAGACAAGTATGCATAACCTTAGCACTGAACAATTGCTAGAAGCATTTAATTCTGCTATTAAGTTAAATCTTTGCAAAGACTTTATTCTGCTATTGGCTAATGAGTTAAACACACGATTTATTAATGAATCACCCATAAATGATTCTAGAAAAATTTTAAATCAGTATATTAAATCAGATTAGAATTTGAATATAGTAAAATATTTTTTTTCGTAGATAAGAGTAATGTTTTTTAATCATAGATTACTTGCACCCTATGAAGAATCTTTAGACTTACAGATAAATTTATTTATTATTTATTCAGAGATCTTCCAAGAATAAGTTGGGTTTTACCATTTAGAATTAAAATTCAGCATTCTATTAAAGTGGAGGAAGTTATATGAATGAACAAGAAAAAACTATATTTATGAGTGAACAAGAAAAAACTTTACTATTTAAAACTTCTATCATTTTAAGAAAAGATACAAGCACTATGAGTTTAAACGATATTATAGAAGAACTTGTTAATGTTATAGAATCAAAAAAAAGATGACAGATGGCCAAATCAAGAATAGAAATTGAGCAAGCGAGACTAGTAACCTTACAATTAAAATGAAGCAATATTAGGTTATAACAGACCCATCAATTTAAACTTGGATGGGTATTTTTCGTTATCTAGGATTTGAATTTCAGTAGTTAATTGGAAGAACTCTTTCCCAAACATGCTCCCATTATTTCCAATAATCTTGATCAAATTTCAAATATCTTTGGGCAGGGGCGGAAGCGGTTTGTTATTTGCATGAATGGAACAAATCGGTTTTCAACAATGCCTTCAAATATTCTCCTCTATAGGTAGCCAATTCTGAAAACACCAAGACTAGTTCTTCCCTTAATTCTATTTTCTTAGCCGTTATTAAACCGATATCACATTTTCCACTTTTAACATCATTAATGATCTTCCTTATCTCATCTTCCCGGATTTCCACTATAACTTCAGGAAAATCATTTTGCAGTTTTACTAAAGAGTCAAAGGCAGAATAAGTCAATCCGGGAATACATGAAATCTTTATCTCAGTTTTAACTAATGCTTCTTGTAATTTTGCTTCTTCTCTTAACTCATGAATTTTTGAGATTACTTCGTATGCTTTTTTGATAACGGCTTTCCCTACATTTCGTCATTATTAGTCGAGATATTACTGAACGTAAAAAATCAGAAGAAATTATTATTCAATCTGAAAAGCTCTCCATCGTTGGTGAATTAGCAGACGGAGTGGCACATGAAATAAGGAATCCGCTTACAACAATAAAAGGGTTTGTTCAACTTTATCTGAAAGATAATAATTCAAATGAGTATACTGATTTACTACTTAGTGAACTGGTCCGAATGATTGAATTAAAAACAAAAGATGACAGATAATAATAAAGAATAGTTGAAATACGAAATATTGATGATTACAAAAGGCGACTCTGAATTTTCGGAGTCGCTTTCTTTGTTAATGAAGGAAGGACTTAAAAATTGCCGTGAATAAATTATAACTTTTCTCATCAACTTAAGAAATAAACAAATTAGAAAAGTAGGTGTAATAGGTGTCGCGGAACTTTTATCAGTGCTTCACCATAATTTCTTTAGTCATGGTTTTTTTACTAATGATGTCATCATGCAGTCATTCACAAAGAAAAAGTGGTAGTCCAAATAGTGTTCGAGAAAATACGAACAGTATCGAAAAGCCATCGCCAGTGAAAATGCAGGATTTTCATCCAGGTTACTCAGAAACGGACGACCAGAGAGTTCAGGTACATAATACTAATAAAATCTCTCGTGAAGTTTTAGGTTTTTACACAGAACAGGAAGGCAGTTTTCCCGGTTCTCAGCCTACATTTAACTCGCAATTCAACAATATAAGCATCATTGCACCCTTTTGGTACAAGCTTGATGATAAACGTCCAGGCAGTCTGATAGATTCCGTTCCAGCAGCACATAAGAAAAAGGTTATTCTAAGCGCTCATGAAAAACAGGTGAAGGTATATCTAGTTGTTCACAACCTCTTTTATGAAACCACGGAGAAAGGCAAGCAAGTAGCGAGTAATGTACTCAATAATGATAAAAGCCGGAGTGTTTTCATTCGAAATTTACGAAATGAAATAAATCAGTTCAGTTATGACGGTATTAATATAGACATGGAAAATTTGTATTTGACAGACCGAGATTCATTTAGTCTAATGATTAAAAAATTGTCTGATACACTGCATCGTGATGGAAAAGTAGTGACGGTTTCCGTCCCGGCAAACACAGGTGATTCGCGTGCTAATCCCTGGTCACCGTGGTTTGATTACCCAAAACTTGGTATATTTGCAGATCGGGTAATGATTATGACCTACGATGAACACAACGCAAACACAACACCCGGGTCAACGGCGTCGACTAATTGGACAGAAGCAACGATTCGTTATGCTTTGAATAAAGGAGTCCCAAAATCAAAAATTTTACTCGGTATCGCTGGTTATGGATGGGACTGGGACAAAACAGCTAAAAAAGCTTTATATAGCTCCTATGCACTGTTAATGGAGCATAAAACAAAATATAAAGCTGAAATTTTGTGGGACCCTCGTACGCAAACACCTCATTACAATTATGTAGATGAAAAAAACCATATCCACGAGGCTTGGTTTGAGAATAGTGACAGTCTGCGGTCTAAACTAAACCTTGTAGAAAAATATAACTTACAAGGAATCGGCATTTGGCGACTCGGCTTAGAAGACCCTATGTACTGGAAGGCCATACCCGAGACAATAAAAGTAAAAAAATAATGATCTATGAATGAATTTTCCCTACAGAAAGTAAGACATATAAAAAAGCAGATCCAATGGATCTGCTCAGATTGTCGAGAAAGGTTCATTTTCTCGGCAATTTTTCATTTTGTCTGATCCAAAATCCCGATTTTTTTTATTGATTATCCCTGCTAACTGGCCTGAGCGCAAATCAACAGACAAGTTGAAAATCCTATATATTAAAATTATTTTAACAAAGGTCCTATATTACTATTAAAATAGTAGCTGAGGTAGAAAGAAATGGTAAATATGGCTTTCGAAGTTTTTTCGTAATCGGGATACTATAAAGATATAATTACAGCATATTAATGTCCAAATGAATACTATTTATCAATATAAAGGTAGGATGTAAAAGAAAATATTGATACCACTGGATGAAGTAAGTTCTTAAAAGGGAGTGATAGTAAAATGCTTTATATAAGGAACATTGAAAAGATCATAAATGATACATTAGATAAGCATAATTTAAATATTGACTATGAATTTAACAATAATCTCACTGTACCGATGAGTTATAACGTATCGACAAATACTATAAAATTTAATTATCTACAAGTTAACGGTTATATCAACAAAATTAGAATTAAAGAGATAGATGAAAACTTTGTTAGAATTATTCTTTATCATGTGATTGGGTATTACTTGGATTTTAAAAAAAACAAACATGATCTTAGGATTCTAATGTATGGTGAAGATGAAGAAATAGAGAAGCTTAAATCTGAAATTGAAACGAATGCTTGGGAATACGGGAGAACATTGGTACCGGAACAACTGTTACAGTCATATGATAAAGTACGTGAATTAGATAAAACTTTAATAAAGGGCCAATTAACCAATATGTAATCATCATTTTTACTTATGGGGTTTTGACAGGAAAACTTAATTTTCGTCGTTAATCAACTATCTTAGCAGTTTAAAATATATTACTCGTGAGGTGGAAAAAAATGAAGGCGGATGCAGTTTTTGAAGGTGGTGGGGCTAGGGGAATTGCTTTTATTGGAGCGATTCAAGCAATGGAAGAGGAAAAAGTAGAATGGCAAAGATTAGCTGGAACATCAGCAGGAGCTGTAATCGCTGCTCTTTTGGCAAGCGGCTACAAAAGCTATGAAATTAGAGATCATTTGAGCAAACTAGATTTTTCAAAGCTACGAGGTAGAACGTACTTGAATCGAATTCCGATTTTTGGTACCTTATTAGAACTAATGATTCATCTTGGAATTTATAAAAACGATTACTTGGAAATCTGGATGGATTCACTTCTTATAGAAAAAGGAATTAAGACATTTGCGGATCTACCAGCGGAAAAATTGAAAATAATCGCTTCTGATGTTACGAATGGCCAAATGCTTGTTTTGCCAGATGATTTGGATCGGTATGGGATGACTCCTGCTGATTTTAAGGTTTCAACCGCAGTTATGATGAGTGCCTCTCTCCCATTTTTCTTCCGTCCGGTTATTTGGAAATCAAAAGACCGTAAAAAGTCCTACATTTTAGACGGTGGGTTACTAAGTAACTTTCCAATATGGATATTTGATACGGACAATCCTCGGTTTCCAACGTTCGGCTTCCGTTTTGTGAAAGATAAAGTTAACATAGATCCCGTAATACCAACGCCCCTCCACCTTTTTAAAAATATATTTAAAACAATGATTCAGGCCCATGATCTACGATATTTGAACAAAGAGACGATTGAACGTACCATTCAAATTCCAACTGGTGACATCAACGCTACTGATTTTGAATTGGCTACGGCTGAAATCGATTTTCTCTATATGTCAGGCTATTCTTCTACAAAAGAATTTTTATCGAAGTGGGATTTTGAACAATATAAGGTTAAAAGAATGCAAAGATTAAAGAATAAGTAGCTGAAAAGGCCTTTTCTCGAACTTTATTTAGAAAATAGATTAAAAGTGAATGTAATCAGGTGCACAATAGCAAGAGCACCTAATAGATTCGTACCGATATAGAGTAGAAGGTCCATTAGTTTCCTCCTCAATTTTTTACACTTCAATACTTAAGTCATTATAAACAAGGTATATTGAAAAAGTTGTCGATATTCCTCGTTTTAAATGAACTGTTAACTTCTTTTAATAAAAGAAAAAAATTTTCATTGTTTGACTTATGTTTGTAAAAAAAGCCATGCTATTCTAAGCACGGCTTTTCTCATTTCCACCATTTCCACCATTTCCTTTGCTCAGCGACTGCGATTTGCTTTCTGGTTTCTTCCTCAATCATTTTACTTCGTTCCTTTTCCAATTGCTCCATACGTTCAACATACTTCAAAATTAGATTAATCTTTTCTTCTAGCTGAGCTTCTCGTACTGCCTTCTCCTTCAAATGTTTGATTAAATCTAAGTTTACTTGCTCCAAATGTTCTATACGATCCAATAGCTCTTTAGTGTTAGTATTTTGCTCAGTATCGCCATCATTAGTTGTCTGTAACGGCACTTCTTCCAAAAGTGTTACCGTTTTATTTTCTTCAGAGATCCATGTCATCACAGCTTCGGCTGAACGTTCCATCGTCATACCCTCTTGCTTACTGAATTCGATTAATTTGCGGAGAGTGATAACATCTTTATCTATATAGGTTCTATGTCCTCTGTTATTACGCTGAACTTGATACCCATGTCCTTCCAAGAGAGTGGCATACTTCCGTAATGTATTGCCATCAATTCCAAGCAATTCCTGTACGTTACTAGGTGAATATATTATCGTCATAACACTACACCTCCAATTTAACACTTCTATAAAACGCTGAGAATTCCTTTTTTTATTAGAATTTTTTCTGAATGAAGTATAGGTAATGAAATATATGGAAGGAAATGGCTATAAAAGTGATGAAGAAAGGAGATTAATAGATTTAATTGAAATTGTTGGAATTTCAAACAGGATGTCATTGGTCATAAGAAGCAAATAAGAAGAATAAACATCAAAATAGTGTGGGGATTTCTTATTGGGGAGGAATAAACATGAATGATGTCCTTGAAAGAACAGCAAGATTTGAACATCGTTTTTGGTTACAAATATTAGGTGATCATTCGCGGTTTATTTATGAAGCTCTTGCACCCGTTCAAAAAGAGGAAATTGAAAAGGCATCATCTTTTATTCGAGTTTTTGACAAGCTTCTGGATCGTGCAAATTCCTCAGATTTAGTGACATTAACAATCGAAGCTGAAACAGAGGTTATAAGATTACGGGAATTTAAAATGGACTTATTAAGAAAACATCTGATTGGGAAAATAAAAATGCACCTTTCGCCAACCTTCATCAATCATATGGTCAATGAATTAGAGGAATACTTAAGAATTTTAATACACCTAAAAGCAGGGGAAGTTCCTCCTGTTTACCATGAACTACATCATCATCTTTTATGGTTATTAGATGCTGCGGGTCATTCAGAGGCAATTTCCTCTAATTTAGATAGTGTTGAAAAGAAACTCATTGAGAAAAGTAATACATTTAGGAAGAACTTTGAAGATTTTTACCTGAAATCAGTTGAACTAGCAGGATATTTAAGAACTAATTTGAACTCGTTCCCTGCTTTGTTAAAATTGAATTCAGACAGCCAGTTAGAAATAAAATTATTTCAAAATTTTCTACATGAAATAGAAGAACTTAGACTAAGTAAGCAAGCATTAGGAACATTCGCCCCCCTAATGGCGGATCATATGTACCGTGAAGAATGTTATTATCTTATGAAATTAGCAGAATCGGCAAATCTTGACTCACCCAATTGTGATCCTGCAAAACCTCGACGTATGGAGTGAGTTCACAAATCTGCCAAATATAATAACTAATAAAAGGTGAGGGGGAGTTTAAGTAAACACCCCATTTTTGCTGTTATGGAGATATTTGGATCATATAAAAAAACTTCCTAATTTTCCAAGAACATTGGACAGGGTTATATCCATATTCTATTGTATCAATACTTGAGGGTGTTCATTATGAGAATCAAAAGGGAAATACAAACCCAACCACAAACCATGATTGGTCAAGCATGGACTGGTAGACATGTGATCTTGCTTCACTGTACAAATAATAATCAATTTATTAATCTTTATAAAAGTTTCCATGCTCCGATTGAGCCTCCACGTCACAATTGTGCTGAAACTTTGTCGCAATTACTAAGTATCGGCTATCGTATAATCGCGATTACGCCCATCTCAGCAAATCATATTCAATATTTTTTGGTACTAGGAGATTAAGGATGCAGAATCAACGATTGCGATATAAATGAACCCAATCCCTTGCAGTGGGTTCATTTTTTGTTTCTCCATAAATCTAGATTCTCTGAAATTAATTATTGACAAAGTGATTGAATACTACTAAAATTAGAAATTATTTAACAATAATTTAGTTTGTGAGATAAGATGTAATGATGCATAACTTTTTTTAGCGGGGGATTTTGAACCATTTGTTCTTCTACATAAATTAAATACTAAGCAAGCTATGATTGCTATGGGTCAAACTATAGCAGGAGCAGCTTCTGGAGAGACCGCAGGAAATATGCGGCGCCGAAGGGTTCACAATCTCAGGCAAAAGGACAGAAGAGTACGAGTTTTATTTGTTATTCTGACAAAAGAGTAATGGATATTATTTGTTATTCTTATGACCGATGAGATTGGAGAAATTCCAATCTCTTTTTTTATGGTGTTTAACTCATTGTTCATATCTTCACATAGTGGACAAAGGAAATTATTACTAAATGAGGGGGCAAAAGAAGTGGCACAACAAGAATTAAAAAGAGATTTAAAAAATCGGCACGTACAACTGATTGCGATTGGAGGTACGATTGGTACAGGTTTATTCCTAGGTTCAGGGAAAGCCATTCAGTTAGCAGGTCCATCTATCATTTTTGCCTACTTAATTGTGGGTATCGCATGTTTTTTTGTAATGAGGGCATTAGGAGAACTTCTTTTATCAAATAAGGGCTATCAATCATTTACGGACTTCGCCGAGGATTATATTGGACCGTGGGCTGGTTATGTAACTGGATGGACCTATTGGTTTTGTTGGATTATGACAGCTATGGCTGATATTATTGCTGTTGGTGTATACGTGCAATATTGGTTCGATATCCCACAATGGATGCCTGCTATAGTCTGTTTAATTCTATTATTGGGACTAAATTTATTAACAGTAAAGCTATTTGGAGAATTAGAGTTTTGGTTTGCTTTAATCAAAGTGATCACCATTCTTGCTTTAATCATCATAGGGGTCATTTTGTTAATTATTGGATTTCAAACAGATTCAGGAACGGTTACAGTAAAAAATCTATGGAGCCATGGTGGTCTTTTCCCAAATGGATTATCAGGTTTCTTACTTTCTTTTCAAATGGTTGTCTTTGCATTTGTAGGTGTTGAATTAGTAGGTGTATCAGCAGCCGAAACATCCAATCCACAAAAAAATATCCCATCTGCAATAAATAAAATACCTTTAAGAATACTGTTTTTCTATGTGGGAGCCCTTATTATCCTTTTATGCATCAATCCATGGACGCAACTGAATGCAGCAAACAGTCCTTTTGTAAAAACGTTTAGTTTAGTTGGTATTCCGATTGCTGCAGGAATTATTAACTTTGTCGTCTTAACATCTGCTGCGTCTGCCTGTAACAGTGGATTGTTTTCAACGAGCCGCATATTATTTAATTTAAGTAATCATCAACAAGGACCCGCGAATTTTGCTAAATTAAATAAAAATCATGTACCGAGTAACGCATTATTTATATCTGCACTTGTTCTATCCGTCGGAGCTCTTTTAAGTAAGCTGATTCCAGAACAAGCCTTTGGTATCGTGACAACGATTAGTGCGATTTGTTTTATTTGGGTTTGGAGCATTATCTTAATTTGTCATCTGCGATATAAGAAATCACGCCCAGATTTACATGAAAAGTCGATTTTTAAAGCACCATTTACCCCATTTATTAATTATCTTGTTCTCTCGTTATTTGCATTTATTCTCATTATTATGCTATTTGCAGAATCAACTCGTGTCGCTTTATTAATGACACCATTATGGTTCATTCTTTTATTCATAGTGTATTCATTTAAAAGGACAAAGGGAAAAAATATTAGAATATCTGCGTAAAGTAGAATTCTTGCAATATAATAAAAATATTGTCACATGAAATGTATCGTGTTACTATTAGATGAAATTAAATTCCTTTAATTTGGTCCAGAGAGGCCAAAAAGGCAAAAGTAAACTTCATCATACTAATTATGTATATGAATGCCCTTTTGTCCTTTGGATGAAAGGGCATTTTATTTTTGCCCATAATCTTTTAATCAAAGTCCTGTGAGGCTTGAAAGGAGAACGACAAAAATGGATTATCGTAAAAAAACAGTAGTTGCATCAGTAGCAGGTTTAACTTTAGAGGGCATGGATATCATGTTTATCTCCTTTGCGATGTCGATGATTATTGCAGAGTTTCATATTGACATGGTTGCTGGAGGTCTTATTTCTTCGATTACCAATTTAGGTATGCTCGCTGGAGGAATCATTTTCGGTATCTTAGCAGATAAATTTGGGAGAGTTAAAATATTTACCTATACGATTCTACTATTTGCTATCGGAACGGCATTAACTGGTTTAGCCGTAAATATTGAACAAGTATACATCTTTAGGTTTATTGCCGGCTTAGGCGCAGGTGGGGAATACGGAATTGGTATGGCGCTTGTGGCTGAAGCATGGCCAAAGAATAAACAAGGACGCGCTTCTTCTTATGTTAGCATCGGTGCACAATACGGTGTGATTCTGGCTGCACTTCTTAGTGCCATGATCCTGCCTGCTTGGGGATGGAGAGGATTGTTTTTCATCGGATTGGTTCCGGTTATATTCGCCTTTATCGTCCGAAAAAAATTAGACGAATCACCCGTGTGGCTGGCATCACAAAAGAAAAAACAACTTGTGCCAAAGCAAGCGAATTTAAAGCAATTGTTTGCTACTCCAAGAACTTCAGTTACGACGATTGCTTTAGCTATCATGGCAACGGTCCAAATTGCAGGTTATAATGGCTTGATGATTTGGCTGCCATCCATGCTTCAACAATCCCAGGGATTATCAGTTTCAAACTCGGCTCTTTGGACGATTAGTACAGCTGCGGGAATGATTGCAGGTATGTTAACTTTTGGACAGTTTATGGATCGACTTGGAATGAAGCGGTCATTCGGAATCTTCTTATTCGCTTCCGCAATCGCAGTCTTTTTATACTCCTTTGCGTCAGGAAGTGCGGGTCTTTTAATCGGCGGTGCGATTGTAGGATTCTTCTCGAATGGAATGTTTGCTGGTTACGGTGCATTAATAAGCAATTATTATCCAGTAGAAATTCGCAGCACAGCAACCAATACTATCTTTAACTTCGGTAGAGCATTAGGGGGATTATCTCCTATTTTAGTAGGATATATCCTGCAGCATGCTAATGTGACGATCGCAATGGGATATCTTGCTGTACTCTACTGTATCTCCTTTATAGCAATGGTTAGTTTGAAAAAAAGAAAAGATAATCAAGATCAAAACATTACTTTATCTAAAGCAGTGTGAATTGACTCTTATAGCATCTTCATAAAATAATAAATTCTAAACTAAATTGAGGCTGCAAATCAAATTGGATTTGTGCCTCTTTTTTATGAAGATTTTTCACTTATTTTTCCTGATTCTTTCATTAATAAGGAATTTTTTCGAGACATTTGGTTTTGTTGGTGTCATTATTCCTTCCCAAGACATACACTCTTTTTAAAGATGGGTTGGAAATTAGAAATTGAGGAGAGGACAAATTGAACTTCGAGATGCAAAAAGCGAATATGTTGGCTGAAAATATCAATGGTTTTATAAAATATGTTCAGAAAAGCCATGAAAATAAAAACAGTTTTAGGTTTAATCCGGATAAATTGTTTCAAATAAAACTCCTGATTGAGGAGTTTAAGTTTCAAATACTAGCAGATGAACTTTTAAGAATCAATAAGTTTTCCTGGGATGAAAAGTACACGTATTATTTAGTTGATCAATTTATAGAAGGAATCGAGATTATTGATGAATACATCCATAATAACTACAATGATTTATTTCTCTTAACGGCTAGAATTTACACATTAAAGGATCTCAGTCAATCATTTAGCAGGCAAGGAAAACTGTATCATTGGTCCTAAGGCCTCCCTTTTTTAACTAAGGCATTGGTATTATAATGCCAATGCCAATTATTGGAGGCGATTTTCGAAATGACCAATCCTTTTTTCACGTTAATCTACTGTTTTATATATAAATCGTTAGTAATTTCTTTCAATGACAAAATGGGCCAAATCTCCACGATAGATTGTTTTTGAATATTCAATGATTGAACCATCTTGAAGATAGGCCAAGGTATCGAGCGCAAAGCAGGGGTCACCAACACAGATATGTAGTTTTTCTGCTGCCTCTTGATCTGCAATAAACAATTCGAGGCTTTCAATTGTCTTGTTTATTTTTAAACCAAATTGTGTTTCCAAAAGTTTATATAATGAATTTTCACAACCCTGTTTATTTAAAGCTGGGGTTTTATACCAGGGTAAAAAGGCAGTTTCAAACTGTATCGGTTCTTCATTTACATAACGTATCCGCTCTAGCACATTAACTGGTTCTCCCTCTTGGATCTTTAATTGTTCACTAAGATACTCATCTGCTGGTATTACTTCTAATTGTCCTACTTTTATTAATGGTTTTTTTCCCTGCATGGAAATTTGACTCGAAAAGTGGTCAACCGTCGTTGTTAAAATTTGTTTTACCTTGTTTGCGGAAACAAAAGTTCCGCTTCCTCGTTTACGATAAACATAACCCTCCATCGTTAATTGTTGTAGGGCAGTTCGTACAGTTGTCCTGCTTACACCATATTTTTCGCAAAATTCAGCCTCCGTCGGAAGTTGTGAGTCTGGTTTATATTCCCCGTCGTTAATCAATTGAATGATTGCATCTTTTACCTTAAGGTGCAGAGCACTTCCGTCTTTTGTATCTTCTATCATAGTGGACTTCCCCCTCAATACCTATAGATTAACAAAAAATAGCTCTTAAAGGTACTATAAAAGTACAATTATTTATATTTGTAATAACAAATTTTAAAAATAATAACAAATTGGCGAGAAATGTATTGTAAATATTCAGAATTGTCATTACAATAAGATTATAAAAACCTTTTACTGCTTTTTGAAATAAGCTATATGTTTACTTCTAAAGGGGGAGGAAGATTGTTTATAAGCATTAATAATGTTAAGCATCTTTTTCGAAAAATCGAACTCATTTGCAATTTTATTAATTAATGTAATCGCTTTCTTTAAGGGGGATATTGATGAACATTTTATTATGCTGTTCCGCTGGTATGTCTACGAGTCTATTGGTTTCCAAAATGGAAGCAAGCGCCAAATCACAAGGGATCGATTGTAAAATTTGGGCAGTAGGATCCACTGAAATAAATGACCAGATAAACAAGGCAGACGTATTGCTTCTTGGTCCACAAGTTCGCTATATGCTTACCCAGCTTAAAAAGGCAGGAGAAAAGATTGGTATTCCGGTAGATTCTATTAATCCGAAGCATTACGGCCTTTGTAATGGAGAGGAAGTTTTGAAGCAAGCAATTAATCTAATAAAAGGGGAGTAGGTAACATGATGAATTTTATCGATAAATTTATTATGCCTTTCGCAAATAAGCTAGGGAACAGCAGGCACCTTCTTGCTATTCGTGACGCTTTGGTAGGAATGATCGCGATTACCATGATTGGTTCGTTAGCAGTGTTATTAAACAACCTAGGATCTGTACCTGGCATTGGTAAATATTATGAAAAATTAATGATATCTATTTTCGGTGAAACGTGGAAAACTTTAGGCTCAGATATCTGGTGGGGTACCCTTGCCTTCATGACGATATTTGCGGTTTTCGGTATAGCTTATAAGCTGGCAAGATCTTATGGGGACGATGGTTTCGAAGCGATGCTTGTCGCTGGTGCTTCTTTCTTTGTCCTGATTCCTCAAGTTGCTAACGTGTCGATAACTCCTGAGGGCGGTGAAGCTGTAACAGGGGGTGCGTGGGGGTTCATTGGCTGGAATTATTTTAATGCCACTGCCTTATTCACCGGTATTATTGTAGCCATTGTAGCCACTGAAATTTTTGTTCGTTTAGCTAAAGTCAAGTATTTGGTGATTAAATTGCCTGATGGAGTTCCGCCAGCGGTTTCACGTTCATTTGCTAAGCTCCTCCCAGGAATGGCAACCATTTTTACCATTAGTTTATTTGGCCTTGTTTTACGAAAGTTTATTAGCGATGGTGCTTATTTAAATGACTGGATCAATAAAGTACTCGTATCACCGCTTACTGGGGCGGTAGATTCAATGCTATTTGCGATTTTAATAGTAACCTTGGTACATGGATTTTGGATTCTTGGTCTTCACGGTCCAAACATACTTGGGGGAATTACAACTCCTTTAATGACCAAGTTAGGGCAAGAAAATGTGAATATGTATGCAAAAGGTGTTAAAGATTTAAGTGAATACCATATTCTTTCTGGTTCATTCTTGGATGCATTTGTTTATCTGGGAGGTTCAGGTGCAACTTTAGGTTTAATTGTAGCAATGTTTATTGCAGGGAGGAAACGTAATAAACAATTACTCGCATTAGGAACACCTCCTGGGATTTTCCAAATCAATGAACCCATTCTTTTTGGATTGCCCATTGTATTAAATCCCATCTGGTTCATTCCGTTTATACTAGGACCAATCATCATGACAATCGTAGCCTATACATCCATTAGTTTAGGTTTGGTTCATCCAGTAGTTGCTGATATCCCTTGGGTAACACCTGCAATTATAGGAGGATTATTAGCAACTGGCGGGCATGTTTCCGGTGCTATTTTGGCGGCAGTGAATTTATGCATTTCAATCTTTATTTATCTGCCTTTTGTCATTGCTCAGGGACGCATTGATGCAAGGAGAGAAATGGGTGAAACATCCAAAACTACTGATACCTTAAATATGTAGATAAAATCCAAGCAGAGGTGTTAAAAAATGAAAGACGGTTTAAAAATCGTAACGATAGGCGGGGGCTCGAGCTATACCCCTGAACTTATTGAAGGATTTATTAAATATTATAACGAACTGCCTGTGCGTGAATTATGGTTGGTAGATGTTGAAAATGGAAAGGATAAGCTTGAAATTGTCGGTAATCTTGCCAAAAGAATGGTAGAAAAAGCAGGGGTTCCGATAAAGATCTATTTGACGTTTGATCGAAAAGAAGCTTTAAAGTCTGCTGATTTCGTAACTACTCAATTTCGAGTAGGGTTGCTTGATGCACGCAAGAAGGATGAGAGTATTCCGTTAAAGCACGGTGTACTTGGTCAGGAAACAAATGGCCCAGGAGGTTTATTTAAAGCATTAAGAACTATTCCTGTTATTCTTGATATTTGCCGGGAAATGGAGGAGTTTTGTCCGAAAGCCTGGCTCATAAACTTTACAAATCCTGCCGGGATGGTCACAGAGGCAGTCCTTCGTTACAGTAATATTGATAGAGTGGTAGGATTGTGTAATGTGCCGATTGGTATGGAAATGGGCGTTGCAAGACTATTAGAAGTAGACAATAACAGAGTAAGAATCGATTTTGCTGGATTAAACCACATGGTATACGGATTGGATGTTTTTGTCGATGGGGTATCCGTAAAGGATAAGGTGATTTCTTTAATTAATGATCCCGAGAAAAGTATAACGATGAAAAACATTCATGCAATGGGGTGGGAGCCTGAGTTCTTGAAGGCATTAGATGTTTTACCATGTCCTTATCACAATTACTATTATAAATCTGGAGATATGCTGGAAAAAGAATTGAAAAACTATAAAGAGGGCGGAACACGTGCAGAGGTTGTTAAAAAGCTGGAAGAAGAGCTATTTGAGTTGTATAAAGACCCTCATTTAGCAATTAAGCCGCCTCAATTAGAGATGAGAGGCGGCGCCTATTATAGTGATGCAGCTGTAAGACTTATCCACTCAATGTATACGGATAAACGTGACATTCAGGCTGTTAACACAATCAATAACGGGGCTATTGCAGGTCTCCCTTTTGATTCTGCTGTCGAAATCAGCTGTATCATTACAAAGGACGGACCGAAACCGATTGCCGTGGGTGATCTGCCTATACAAGTTCGTGGGCTTATACAGCAAATGAAATCATTTGAAAGGGTAGCGATTGAAGCGGCAATAAGCGGGGATTATGCAATGGCGTTACTGGCTATGACAATCAACCCACTTGTACCAAGCGATCGCGTGGCAAAAGTCATTTTGGACGAAATGCTCGAGGCACATAAAGAATACCTACCCCAGTTTCATTAATTATCAAGAAAAAGAGGGAAGTAAAATGGAAAATTTAGAGGCAGTAATCTTTCAAATTATACTCCATGGCGGCAACGGCAGGAGCGCTGCAATGGAAGCGATGCAGGCAGCAAAGAAAGGGGATTTTGAAGGAGCAAGACAAAAATTGATGGAAGCAGACAATGCCATGAATGAGGCACATCATATCCAGACATCGCTCATTCAAGGAGAGATAAGAGGAGAAAAAACGGAAATCTCACTTTTAATGGTTCATGCACAAGATCATTTAATGAATGCGATGACAGTAAAGGATTTGGCTGTAGAAATGGTTGAACTGTACCAAAGAATCAAATGATAGAACCTAAAATGTAAAACCTTCTCTAAATTGCCCATCATTCATGGATAATTAGGATATCGCTATGTTTAGTCCAAAACCTTAAGGATGAATAAATCATGATAAAATTAATCGTTAACGCGGACGACTTTGGGTTTAGTCGAGGCGTAAATCATGGAATAATCGACAGCTATTTATATGGAATTGTAAAATCAACTACAATGATGATGAATATGGCTGGGACAGAGCATGCCATTCAATTGGCTAAAAAAAATCCAGGATTGCGGGTAGGAATTCATCTTGTGCTAACATGTGGCAAACCATTAGTAGACATGGCTCCCTCATTGGTTGATGTTAATGGACTTTTTAAACCCTTGTCCTCTTTCAATCCTAAAGATATTTCTTTAGATGAACTTGAAGCTGAGTGGACCGCTCAAATCGACCGATTTATCGATTCGGGACTTAAACCAACCCATCTCGATAGCCATCACCATGTTCATACCTTGAAAGAAGTGTATCCTGTGGTTAAGAAATTATCAGTTAAATTCGGGCTGCCAGTAAGGAAAAATGGATACATCTCCATTTCTGGTGTGGACTCTTTCTCTGACGTATCATTGTTTGATTTCTATGGTGAAGGTGTTACACCGGACTATTTTTCAAAGTTGAAAGATCGTATTAAAGATGGCATAACAGTTGAAGTTATGTGTCACCCTTCATACTTAGATAATAACCTATTAAACGGGTCTTCTTATACTTATCAGAGATTAACAGAGCTAGAAATTCTAACATCGGTTAAACTACCTAAAAACATCATTTTAGTGTAACTTGTTCGACGGGTTTACTTAGAAAGAGCTTAATTTAAAAATTTACATTAACATTGACAGAATGCTAAATTAGTAGTATTTTGTTAATATTACTTTAACACTTAAAAGCGTTTAAGCGTTTAAGTGTTTAATCCTTTTGGTGTAAAAGAAAATAGATTCAAAGCTCAGCATTCTTAGTAGTACCTACTACACAGCAAAAAGAGACTGGATGGATGGTGCAAATCCAGGTGTACAAGAGTATGAATTACAAATGCAGTTTCATGAGCTTATTTATTGAGTGGATGGGCAATTCTAGCCTATCAAATAGGGTGGTATCGCGGAGAGTCTCTTCGTCCCTTGTTTTGGGATGAGTAGACTCTTTTTTATTTTTATTTAAGGGAGATATGCACATGTGAGAACTTACAGCAGCAAGAAATATTATCAAATGATTATCAGCAATACCTTGTTTTAATACAAAGAGGACTAATGAATTAATGACATGGGGAAGAATATAATTGGTTACTTTTGATAAAGTGAATTTTCGGAAAATAGGTTGACACCTCCGGACAATACGTGTTATAAACACAATAAGAAAATTTTAGTAATTAAAAGCATAAAAGTATGAAATAATATTAGAAATGTGGAATAAACAGGGGGAAATGACGATCATGGAAACTCGTAGCAAAATTTTAGACTGTACCATTCGTGATGGAGGATTAGTTAACAATTGGGATTTCAGTGTCGAATTTGTTCAAGACTTGTATAACGGCCTAAGTGAAGCGGGTGTTGAATACATGGAGATTGGCTATAAAAATTCTCCAAAGCTTCTTAAAGCGACAGAGCCCAATCCATGGCGATTTCTTGATGATAACTTCCTGAAAGAAATTATCCCTGTCAAAAAGTTCACGAAGCTATCGGCTTTAGTCGATATTGGGCGTGTAGATCCCAATGATATTCTACCTCGTGAACAAAGTGTTTTAGATATGATTCGAGTAGCGTGCTATATCCGTGAAGTAGATAAAGGCTTAGAACTTGTCCAAATGTTCCATGATTTGGGATATGAGACGTCACTGAACATTATGGCATTATCAAGTGTTCCTGAACAACAGCTGATCAAAGCTTTTGAATTGGTGAAGGAAAGCCCTGTAGATGTGGTCTATATCGTTGATTCCTTTGGAAGCTTAGACCCTGTAGATATTGAGCACCAAGTGAAAAAGTTCAAAGCGTTGATCCCTAACAAACAGCTTGGAATTCACACACATAACAATATGCAGTTAGCTTTTGCCAATACGTTAACTGCGATGCGAAATGGGGTTACATATCTCGATTCGTCTGTATATGGCATGGGTCGGGCAGCAGGTAACTGTAACACAGAGCTTCTTGTTAGCTACATCCAAAAATCAAGCTATGAGATTAAGCCAGTTCTTGGAGTCATTGAGAAGCACATGCTCGAAATGCGTGAAAAGTGGGAGTGGGGCTTTATCATTCCTTATATGATTTCAGGTGTTCTTAATGAACATCCACGTGTTGCCATGGCATACCGTGATAGTGCTGAACGTGATCAATTCGTAGATTTTTATGACAAAGTAACATCACCTGAAAGTACAGTGGCTACAACTTTAAAATAGGTTAAATTGCTTAAAGCACCTCTATATTTGAGGTGTTTTTTTATTAATTAAAGAGGCTGTGTTAAAGGTCATTATTGATATTAAAGCCCACGTTGATTGGAGCGGAAATCAACAGCCAAGTTTAACAAAGCCATTAAAAAAGAAAAGATTAATGAAGGTATTATTTACAATTCGCGGAATTATAATATGAAAGGAAATATTATACTTTTTGAGTCTAAAGATGTTATTTTATGATTATAAATAAATATATTTTGATAGTTTTAAAGAAAAACGCTTGGATTTATAATCTCGGTTTGAATTATATTGCAAAACATGTATAAGACAACCTTAAGAAGAGGTAATGTACAGTATGGATGAGGAGTTAATAAAAAATGCCGATGCATGTTATCAGCTAGCTGAGCAGAAGGCTGCTCATTATTTTAAATCACTTCATAAACAGGTCATGCAAAAGACCTTTGTTCCTGTCCTAACAAAAGATATTCAATCTTGGAAACACAACCATATTCATCACCATTCGATATTATCCTTTTTTTCACGTCGAAAAGGAAAACCTGATAATCGAGCATATCACAATTATATCCAATGGCTCAATTACACCGGCAAACTTGATAATTACTTGGATCGCAGCATCTCTTATATTTTCATGCGGGACCTAGGCAAAGCTCTGGACTCAACTGAGACACAGAAAAGGGTACGGCGTGTTGTTGACAGTTTAAAAAATCACCTAATTCAGTCTACCTCAACAAACCTTAGTGTCAATTCTGAGACGTTTAGCATGGCCGGGTTGTACCGAATCGCCCAGAAAGAAGGCATCGAATCCACGATGATTTGGGTGCTAAACAAATTAAAGACTGTATCCTCCAATATTCCAACGGGAATGGATGCTGAGAATGCTCAGAGAAAGCTTATTAAAATCATTGCTGGGGTAATTATGCATGAAGTTGAAGAGATGGGCGATGAGATATCGCCTGAAGAACGAATGAAGAAACTTGATGATGCAATTAGGCTCGGCTATTCCTATGGTTTAACCTATCCATTTATTGACGATCTTCTCGATGCCAAAGTCTTATCTGCTAATGAAGAAAAACAATATTCCGATTTGATTCGTACCACCCTTATCACAGGAAATGTACCGGAATTGGGTGAGTGGTCTGGGAAAAACATAAACCTAATCCGATATATTCATTCAGAACTCCGCGATGCCTTTGAGTATATTAAATCTCATTTGCGGCCAGAGACCAGCAAAAAATTTTTCGAGCAGGCGTATGTGTTTTTTAATTCACAGGAAGTGGACCGTTTAAAGGATCTATCCAATGCAAATTACACGAATGAAGAGTTATACATTCCGGTCATTTTAAAATCCTCTTCTTCCCGATTGATTGTCCGTTCAGTTATCAGTGCTCCGGAGGATGAAGGCTTTGACACCCGAACATTCTATTATGGCATATACAACCAGCTTGCGGATGATTTTGCAGATATGTATGAAGACTTGAAAGAAGACAGGGTAACCCCCTATACCTATTATCTGAAGTATCATGAAAAGCGATTCGATCTTATCAATCCTTTTGAATTATACTGGACGGTCATTTCTAATTTGATCCATAAGGTATATCACTCAGATCACAAGGCCTGTGAGGTGATTCTTGATCGTGCTATAAATGGTCTTAAGAGATTTAAAGAACGAATGGGAACTGAAAAATACAACGAAGTTATGAAATTATTTTTTTCAGGAGTTCCAAAGTTTAATCGTGTGATTCAAAATATGGTTCGTAAAGCAGATGATGTAGATTTCTTTGATAAACTACTTCGGGACCATATGATTACCATTTTGAAAAATGAACGGAAGGAGCAGGTAGACTTTTTAGAAACGATTAAAACTGTCCGTAATCAGATCAACAACGTCTTAAATATCCCTAAAATTGAAGAAGTTGAGCCAATAATTGATGCTGCAAATTACAGTCTGGAAGGTGACGGGAAGCGATTGAGGCCAATAATGACCTGGGTCATGGGCGTTAACGAATATGGATTAAATAGTTCGGCCATCGTACCACTTCTACGATCATTAGAATACATGCATACGGCATCCTTAATCTTCGACGATCTGCCATCACAGGATAATTCCTCTACCCGTCGGGGACGTCAAGCAATACATTCGGTTTATAACATTGCCATAGCAGAATTAACTGGACTGTTTCTGACCCAAAAGGCAATTGAAGAACAAGCATCTCTTGATCAATTCGATTCGAAATCGGTGCTTAACTTGATTAAATACTCAGCTCAAATGACAGCTGTTATGTGTAAGGGACAGGCGATGGATTTGGATTCTAAAGGGAAACAATTAACACTGGAACAATTGAATTTGATGTGTTTTTATAAAACTGGAATAGCATTTGAAGCTTCCCTAATCATGCCTGCAATCCTCGCCCATGCAAATGAAATCGAAATTGAAGCTTTGAAAAAATTCGCCCAACATGCTGGTATTGCGTTTCAGATAAAAGATGACCTGCTTGATGTTGAAGGAGATATGATCATACTCGGAAAACCGATTGGTAAAGATGCTGAAAACAACAGTTCTACTTTTGTGTCCATCCTAGGTCAGGAGGGTGCTAGAAAAGAGATGTGGGAACAATACTGTCTTGCCATGGAAGCGTTACAAGCGGTGCCTCGCAATATCACTTTTCTGAAGCATTTATTGAATTATATAGTTAACCGTGATCATTAATCGTTTGTCATATTGTTATATTTAGAAGATGTTTAAACCATTGTTTGTTTTACTTGACGTTTTGTCCTGGTAAAAGCAATAAAATCACAAAGTTCTTCTTCAGATAATGGAGTCCCATCGAGATAAATAAAACTGTTACCCGACTGTAATACGCAGTTTAATTCAACCTTTATTTTTTCTTCGTCAACTCGATTTAAGAGAAAATCAACTGTTGTATCAAATAATTCGGCCATAAGAGATAAAGCATGTAAAGAAGGCTCTCTATACCCGGATTCATAGCCTGCATAGGTACTTTTGGCAATGCCCAGCTGATCGGCTGTTTCCTGCATTGACCACTTTTTTTGTTTTCTAAGGTCTACTAATCGTTTTAACACTCTCGTTCCCTTCCCCCATGGTTTTTTGCTTGATTATATCATAGAAAAAATCGTTTAAAAAGAAATATATACGCGATATGAAAACAATGATTGATTTTAATACATTAATAGCTTTATAATTAGTATATTCATTCGCAAAACGCGTACGTTTAGATATAAGTAAAGGGGGGGAAAGGATGAAAAAAATATTATTACTTGCAACAGGGGGAACAATCGCATCGGTGGAGGGCAATGAAGGTCTAGTTCCTGGAATGTCTCCTGATGAATTACTCCGATATTGCCTGAATGTATCTGAATCAATAGAGGTAACGTGCAAAATTCTTATGAATAGAGATAGTACAAATATGCAACCAGAACATTGGGTAATGATGGCAAATGCAATAGCCGATAATTACACTATGTATGATGGATTTGTCATTACTCATGGTACTGATACACTAGCTTATACTTCCTCAGCTTTATCCTATATGCTGCAAGGGTTACAAAAACCGGTTGTTGTAACTGGATCCCAAGTTCCAATTAGCTTTAGTCGAACCGATGCCGTAAAAAATGTTGCGGATTCGATTCGATTTGCTTGTGAAGATATTGGTGGGGTTTTTGTTGTCTTTGATGGACGAGTTATAATTGGAACCCGTGCAGTCAAAATTAGAACGAAAAGTTATGACGCTTTTGAAAGTATTAACCATCCTTATGTTGCTTATATAACTGGGGACATTGTTAAATACTATTTCAAACCGGAGAAGATGCATCAAGAATTAAGTGTAGATACACGTATTTCTCCTGATGTATTTGTTTTGAAATTGTTTCCAGGAACAAAGCCTGAAGTATTTGACTTTGTGAAAACTTGCTATCGAGGCGTCATAATTGAAAGTTTTGGTAATGGGGGACTTCCATTTGAGGACCGTAACTTATTACCCAAGATTAAAGAATTAACTGAGGCTGATATAACCGTTATCATTACTACTCAATGCTTAGAGGAAGGGGAAGACCTTTATCTCTATGAGGTTGGAAGGAAGGCAGCACAATATAATGTTACACTATCAGGTGATATGAACACCGAAGCTATTGTTTCTAAGCTTATGTGGGCGCTTGGAAAAACAAATGATTGTAAAGAAGTAAAGAAGATCATGGAAACTCCTATTTCCTGGGATTTAACAACTGATAACGAAAAAGTAGAATGAAGACCGTTTAATTATTTGAACGGTCTCGTTGCTATGAATGGCTGGTTGTATGAATCTATTACTTCCTTTTATTAGAACCAACATCCGCCCCAATTCAACTAGGAAATTGGTACTGAAAGCGACCTTGCTCACTCAAATTCTATTCTCTAGAAGACTTCTATTATAGTCTTTTTTATCCATTCACTTTTTATATTTACTCCTATAGTATAAATAATAAATGCAAGGAAAGAAGGAAGATCGTGAACACGGATCAAGCTTTTGATTTGTTAATGGAAGCAGGAGTCACTGAAGATACTAGTATTCAAACGGTTAGACGGTGGCTCCGTGAAAGAAAGATTAACTACGAGGGAACAGGACAACGGGATACAGGATACATAATTGATAATACAGATCAAGTTTTTAACATGTTAAAGGATGCAGGTGTAACCGATAGCATCGCATTTCAAATTGTTCGTCGCTTGCTGCGTGAAGGTAAGATTCAAAACGTGGGGGCTGGAAATCAGAAAACAAAAAACCAGCAAAATGAAACAGATTCAAAGGGATTAATTATTAGTCCGTCAGATCAGGATAAGGTCGTCCACCAATTGAAAATAAGAATAAAAGCACAGGATGAACATATAAAAGGAATTGAACATCTACATAAGACGTCCATAACCAATTTAATTAAGCAAAGAGATATTTTACATAAAGAAATTGCCAACCTAAAGAATGAGAAAAGTGAATTACAAAAGGAAACCAAGAAATTACTTAAAGAAAATATTGATTTAACTAATGAATTGTTAAAATTTAAAGAAGAACTTTTTAAAGGAAACAAAAGAGATACTGATAAGACACATGACGTTCCCCCTTCTTCACCTAACACGAATGATTATCGGCAAAAATTAGGTCTTTCAAAAATGGCGAGCGATAAAGAAGTTTTAACCAGATATAAACAATTATTAAAAATAACTCACCCAGATCACGGCGGTAATGCAACAGCCTTTCATTTCATTAAAACTGATTATGATTATTTTAGAAATAGTATCAAATTGAAATAGACTCGAAGGATTTAACCCCTTACCGATCTATTTTTCATATCTTTTGTCGTCAATTACCCTATTGGCGACTTTTTTTGTCCTTGCTAAAAGTATTATAAAGAAGGAAAATTAAATAATAATTAATAAAGAAGGAAGAATGATAAGAGGACTTTTTTCTCATAAAGTAAATTCTAACTAATATTATTAAACTCTAAAGTAAATAGCATCTAGGAGGAACATCATGCGGCGAAAGCTTAAGGGAAAAATGCTACGGGTATCCTTGTTCCTATTAGTTCTCACCTTGATTTTTGGAAATTATTTTGGTACAGCTGCAAAAAACGAAAAAAACCACAAAAACCGAATAACCGTTTATCTGGCCGGAGATTCAACCGTTTCTGACTATTCCAGCTCGTTAGCACCCAGGGCAGGCTGGGGACAGGTCTTAAATCGGTATTTCGATGATAAGATTGTCGTAAAAAATGAGGCCTCATCTGGCAGGAGTTCAAAAAGTTTTATTGATGAAGGGAGACTCAAATCAATCTTAGATCAGATTGAGAAGGGTGATTACCTGTTTATTCAATTTGGTCATAATGATGAAAAAAAAGAGGATCCAACCCGTTATACGGAGCCCTATTCTACCTATAAAAGCTATTTAAAACAATATATTGACGGTGCCCGAGCTAAACAAGCCATTCCTGTTCTAGTGACACCTGTTGAACGCCGGCGTTTTTCTGAAGAAGCAAGAGCGCGTGATACACACGGGGAGTATCCTGCTGCCATGAAGGAGCTTGGAATGGAAGAAAATGTACCTGTCATTGACCTTACTGCCAAAAGCAAGGCATTGTTCCAAGAACTTGGACCAGAAAGAACAAAGGATGTTTTCCTCTGGCTGGATGCTGAAGAGAACAAGAATTATCCGAATGGTGTTCATGATAACACTCATTTTCAGGAGGCTGGTGCTGAGAAGACTGCCAGTCTTGTACTTGAAGGCATAGAGGAATCTATGCTAGTGCCGCTTCGTAATCACATTTTAAAATAAGAAAGAAACATTAAGGAGATATCAATCATGGAAGGAAACAAATTAACTTTTAATTCAATTGGGGAATATATCCAACAATTTCCCCCTGATGTTCAGGAAAAACTTAATACGTTAAGAAAAGTAATAAAAGAATCGGCACCGGATGCAGAAGAAAAGATTAGTTATCAAATGCCTACGTTTGCTTTACGTGGAAATCTGGTGCATTTCGCAGCGTATAAAAATCATATCGGTTTTTACCCAACTTCGAGTGGAATTGCTGCATTTAAGGATGAATTATCGCAATACAAAGGTGCTAAAGGTTCAGTGCAATTTCAAATAGAAAAGCCGCTTCCTTATATATTAATAAGCGAGATTGTCAAATTTAGAGTTGCAGAAAATATGAAGCGAGCTGAGGACAAACTGAAAAAGAAGAAATAATAGCTTTAACTTAAAAATATTTTTGGAACTATCATGTGATAGTTTCTTTTTTTTAATGGCAGGGCTTTCATAAAGAAATCTTCTAATATAAAAGATATAATGGACTTTGTATTTATCCCATTGAGTTTAACAGGAGGTATGCTGCCTGAAAAATAAAAAAATATCCCTACATACAAAAATATTTGGGCTGGTTCTATTACTGGGATTATTGTTGATCCTGCTGCTGACAACATTTTTCAGCTATATGGAAAGTAAAGAAATAGAGGAAAACAAGGGCAGGTTGGCATTGGAAATTTCAAAAACGGTATCATTCATACCGAACATTATCGCTGCGTTTCAAACAAGTGATCCTTCCAAAACCATTCAACCGCTAGCTGAAAAGATTCGCAAAGAAACTGGTGCAGAATTTGTTGTCATAGGAAACAAAGAGGGTACAAGATATTCGCATCCTCAAACATCTTTGATTGGGAAGAAGATGAAGGGGGGAGATAACCAAAGAGCACTTAAAAATGGAGAATATTATGTATCCAAGGCAAAGGGTTCACTCGGGCCATCTATAAGAGGAAAATCTCCTATTATGAATAAAGAGGGAGAAGTGATTGGAATCGTTTCGGTTGGATTTCTTCTTGAAGATGTCCATCAACAAATTATGAATAATGTTACAAAGGTACTTCTTGTTTCCCTGTTCGCCCTTTTGATTTCTCTTTTAGGCAGTATTCTGCTCGGGCGGAATATCCGCAAAGACACGATGGGTCTCGAACCCTATGAAATTGCTGCATTATATAAAGAAAAAAATGCAGTGCTTCATGGAGTGAAAGAAGGGATATTAGCCATAGATAAACATGGATTTATCACGATGATGAACCAACCTGCAAAGAGACTTTTACATATTAATGGCACAGTCCGTAATTTAAAAGTAGATGGGCTGTTTCCTTCTGACTATTTATATGAAGTTTTAAAGTCTGGAAATCCACAAGCAGATAAAGAAATGGTCTGGAAAGATAAAACAGTTATCGTCAATTGTACGCCACTCTTTGATGAGAATGGGGTAAGTAGAGTGGTTGCTTCTTTTCGTGATAAAACAGAAATAGAGCAAATGGTCAACACCATATCGGAAGTAAAAAGATATTCGGAAGATCTTCGTGCACAAACACATGAGTTTACAAATAAATTATATGTCTTATCAGGCCTGTTACAGCTCGGGGAATATGAACAAGCTATAGATATGATTCAAACGGAAACACAGGTATTGCAATTTCAGAATTCTATTGTTTTTAACCATATTAAAGATACAAAAGTACAGGCCATCCTTTTAGGGAAACTGGGAAAAGCCTCAGAAAAGAAAGTAAAGTTTGAGGTTGTATCGGACAGCCAATTAGAGGCACTGCCATCCCATTTTAAGCTATCCAATCTAATAGTGATTCTTGGAAACTTAATAGACAATGCCTTCGAAGCTGTCTATGGTTTCGATTCTCCGACAGTGAAATTTTTCGTTACTGATATAGGCAGCGATATCATTTTTGAGATTGCTGATAATGGGAAGGGACTTACTGAAAAAGAAATTCCGCTTCTATTTGACAGGGGCTATACTTCTAAAAAAGGAGATGAGCCAAGGGGATTTGGCCTATCGAATGCTGAGGAGGCAGTGTTAGAAATGAACGGGATGATTGAGGTGCAAAGTACCCCGGAAAGTGGGACTGTTTTTACAGTTTACCTTCCAAAGGAATACGAGAGGAGACAAACAGTTGACTAGGATAAAAGTAGCCATTGCTGAAGATGATTTTCGAGTTGCCGATATACATGAAAAATTTTTAACAAAGTTTAATGAAATAGATGTTGTTGGTAAATCATTGAATGGTGATCAGACAATTCAAATTCTAACGGATAAAACCCCTGATTTATTGATTCTGGATGTGTATATGCCTGATATGCTGGGATCCGATCTCCTTCCAATTATCCGAGATCGTTTTCCAAGGGTTAGTATTATTATGATCACTGCAGCGACAGATAAAGTTTTTCTAGAAAAAGCATTAAGCTACGGAGTAGAAAATTATTTGATTAAACCTGTAAATAGAGAAAGATTTGACGAAGTCATTTTAGAATATATAAAAAAGCACTCCCTCCTAACTTCCCAACAAGATGTAGACCAGAATTATGTAGACCTCCTTTTCGGAAATAAAAAGATTGAAAAGGTGGGAAGGGGCACGGGATTACCTAAAGGAATTGATGAAATCACACTTGGAAAGGTGAAAAATGCACTTCTGATTAATAACCAAGGCCTTTCAGCTGAAGAAGTGGGAAAGGAAATTGGAGCATCCCGGATTACTGCACGTCGATATTTAGAATATCTATCCTCCATTAAGGAAGCAAAAGCGGAAGTGGTTTATGGTATTGTCGGGAGGCCGGAAAGAAAATATTATCCTGTTTAGTAAGGGTGCCTAAAGGCATCCTTTTTTTATGTGCAAACCATTTAAGGAAACTCCAGTAATCAGATAGGATTCTACCGTGAACAATATGAACAAAATATAGATTAATGTACGATAATAACTTTATTTTGGAAACGTTTTCACCTTAGAATATTTAGATTATTATTAATTTACTAACAAAAGGGGTGGAAGAGATGCTGGCAACTTTAGGATTTTTAATGATTATTATTTTTATGGTATTAATTATGACAAAACGCTTATCCGCAATGATTGCTCTAATGGTGATACCTGCTGTATTTGCATTGATAGGCGGATTCGGAAAAGAAATGGGACCAATGGCGCTTGAAGGTATAAAAAGCGTGGCACCAACAGGAATCATGATTCTATTTGCGATTCTCTTCTTTGGAATCATGATAGATGCAGGGGTTTTTGATCCTATCATTTCAACGATTTTGAAGGTAGTTAAAGGGGATCCCGTAAAAATAGCGATTGGAACAGCAGTTCTTGCGTTAATAATCTCCCTTGATGGTGACGGAACAACTACATATATGATCACCATTTCTGCCATGCTTCCTTTGTATAAACGTATTGGCATGAAACCATTGGTACTTGCAGGAATCGCTGTATCATCTTCAGGTGTTATGAACCTTCTTCCTTGGGGAGGACCAACAGCTAGAGCAATGACAGCATTACATCTAGAGATGGGAGATATTTTTACTCCCGTAATTCCTAGTATGGTGGGGGGAGTGTTGTTTGTATTATTTATGGCCTACTGTCTTGGTAGAAAAGAGCGTAAACGGATAGGTGTTATGGAAATTGATTATAGCACATTGTCTTTGATGGCAGCTACATCTGAGGCTGCTTTCCTTAAACGTCCCAAATTAATTCTTGTAAACTATCTGCTAACTATTCTGCTTTTAGTTGCACTAATCCAAGAAATACTGCCTACAACGGTATTATTTATGATTGGATTTGCAATTGCGATCACCATCAATTATCCAAATCTAAATGAACAAAAAGAACGGATTATGCACTACGCTGATAATGCACTATCAGTTGTGTCAATGGTTTTTGCTGCAGGTATTTTTACAGGTATTCTTTCTGGAACGAAAATGGTTGATGCAATGGCAACTACGATGATCTCTCATATTCCAGATGCTTTGGGCTCCCATTTTGCTATGATTACTGCGATTATCAGTGCACCTTTAACATTTTTTATGTCCAACGATGCATTTTACTACGGAGTTTTGCCATTACTTGCCAAGGCAGGAAGTGTATATGGAATTGATCCGGCTGCAATTGGACGAGCGTCACTCATGGGGATGCCTGTACATTTATTAAGTCCACTCGTACCTTCGACTTACTTATTAGTCGGTATGGTTGGAGAAGATTTCGGAGACCTGCAGAGAGCATTCTTAAAATGGGCCTGTGGATCCACAGCGGCTATGATTTTTGTTGCTATAATTTTGTCCATTTTTCCCTTTTAATTAAAATTTGCTGAATTCTCATGAAAATCATTTAATAATTTGACTGGAGATGAATGATTATGTGGATACTCACTGTCTATTCAGAAGGAAAAATCCCTGCGTTGTTTGAATATAATACAGAAAAAGAAGCTTTAGAATCTTTTAATAAAGTAAAAGGTTGTAAGATTCTCTCAGAGGTTATTTATTATAACGATACTAAAATATCTTAAACTTTCAAGTATATAGGTACTATTAAACAAACTGTGTAACCTCTTTGCTTTGTGGGAAACTCCAACTAAGCAAGGAGGTTTCTTATGTATCAATATGCTGCAGTATAGCAGTCCCGCTGCATTAGGTTTTAATTGGAGGGAAATTTTTGAGTGTTTTACTTCTTATCATATTAAATGTCATTTTACCTGTTTTTTGTCTTATTGGAATTGGTGCGTTTTTACATCGAAAAATTACATTTGATATGAATACATTATCAAAATTAAATAACTTTTTGCTCATGCCTGCTGTAAGTTTTGTCAACATTTATCAGACTAAAATGGAGGGAGAAACAGTCTTAAATATTCTTACTTTTTTAGTAATCCAAAGTCTTTGTCTTATTTTCTTCAGTACCATCATATCTCGATTAGCCAAATTTGATAATAGACTATCTTCGACCTTCAAAAACAGTGTGATACTAAACAATTCTGGGAATTTTGGGTTACCTGTAAGTCAACTTGTATTTCAGCATAATCCACTTGGTTTATCCATCCAAGTGGTGGTTATGATTTATCAAAATCTTCTTACCAATACATATGGGTTGTTTAATTCAATAAGAGTAAATTACAAAGGTTTACTAGCAATGAAAGTATTTATGAAAAATCCAGTTGTTTATGCCTTTTTGTTAGGCTTGGTTTTTAATTCACTTTCTATCAAAATACCAAAATACTTGTGGACTCCGATTGAAAATATTTCAAATGCCTTTGTGGCTGTGGCACTGGTTACGCTCGGTGCACAAAGTGCTTTTTTAAAAATAAATCGATTCTCCATCTCACTTATTCTAAGTCTCTTTGGCCGTTTAATACTTTCTCCCTCCATCGCGATGATCATTATATTACTTTTAAAATTGGATGGAACGACGGCACAGGCTTTATTTATAGCAAGCTCGTTCCCAACTTCAAGAAACAGTGCTCTTTTCGCTTTAGAATACGGAAATCACCCAGAATATGCAGCACAAGTGGTCTTATTGTCTACATTACTAAGCATGATTACTGTGACTACGGTTGTATATTTGTCGACTATTTTATTTTAATACTGTGTAGATTAGTGGAACAGAAGCAGGAAACCTTTATGGCGCCTGCTTCTTTCATCTATAGAGATAACATTAATACATCCAAGTTCGAAATGTCGATTGCACCAGAGTCTCGGATTGCTTTTAATTGATAAATATCTAAGATGTCAATTGTACGGGTTGATATTTGGATCCATTGTTGGCTTTTCCATTTATTCAGTATTTTATTTACCGTAATCCTAGAGGTCCCTATGTAACGGGCAAAAGAAGATTGGTCGATTGAAAAATTACCATTTTCGCTTACTAACTTTAAAAGGAAGTGGGCCATTTGCTGCTCAATAGGCGAATTAAGAAAGGAAATAATTTCTGCAAGAATCCTAAATTTATAGATTAGTGAGTTGGTGAAAATACACGCTGCCTCAGGTTGTTCCTCACAAATCATGAATAAAGCCTCATCAGAAAAAAAATAGATCTCAGATGAACTACTCGAGGTGGCTGTGGTTAAATAGGGTTCATTTTTCACACCGTGCTCCCCAAATAGCATTCCTTCTGGTACATAATTCACCGTCCGTTCCACACCTTCTTGTGAGAGAAGGGTTATCTTTATCCCACCCTTAGATAAGTAGAAAAAACCCTTGCCTTCACTTCCCTGATGGTATACAACTGAATTTTCCTCAATCTCTAGTTTTTTTCCATATTTTAAAAATGGGCTCCACGAATATCGAAGATTTTTCATATTATCACCTTACCAAGAAGCTTTTTTAATTCATCAGGTTTCTTTATTAAAAACTTCTTACCACGAATCTCAATAATTTCCTCAGCTTTCCATTGTTTTATAATCTTATATAAGGTGATTCTCGTTAAGCCTGTGCATTTTGTAAGGTCTTGTTGTGTGAGAGGAACTTCATAATTTTTAAATTCGTAACAAATATTTAGTAGTATCACCGACAGTTGCTGTTCTGGTGTGAGAGAGTCCAAATAAATTTTATCAGCTAATATGTGCATTTTATGAATAACGGTTTTGATAAAAATGTTAAGGATAGAAGGTTGGGCTTTAATTAATTTTTGAAAATTTTCACATGAGAAAAAATAGAGAATAGAGTCATTTACTGCCGTAGCGGTAGTAAAATGTGGCTGTCGGTCCATCGCTTGAACTCCTAATAGCTGCCCTGGAATAGCGATGTTTAACATACGATCTTTTCCAATCGAAGTAGTAGTCGTTACTTTAATTAATCCCTTTTGGATATAATAAAATCCATCCCCGAGCGTCCCTTGCTGGTAAATAGATGATTTCTCCTTGAAGAATTGTCTAGTACCAAACTGCAAGCATGATTCCCAATTAATATCACTGTCAAACAAGATTGCCAACTAATCAACTCCTTAGTGAAATGGATGAAAAAAACAATAAAACTGTAAATCTAGGAAATATGTAAATTAATCAAAATGCTTTGTTCTTAATTGGAGACTCTAGAGGTAATTTTTTGGCAACGCTTACATTTCAACGTAAAAAAAGGTTATTTATGTTAACAACTTAACAACAGTGTAAAAGATTCAGGATATAAAATCAATATTGGGTCATGAATTCGAAATATTCAGCCAAAAGAAAGGAGGGGCAGAGATTGTACACGTAAAGAAATAACAATAGTGACTATTGGAGCAAATTCTAAAAGGGGATGGTTAGATGAACCAGGAAGTACAATCAGTAGCAGCTCAAGATTTATCGAAAAAGAGAATGGTTGAGCAAAATACTACTAATCTTTCATTAAAGAGTATGCCTAAAGCAACATTACTTGTTGTTGTGTTGTGCTGGTTTGCGATGTTAGCAGATGGTTATGATTTGGGGATTTATGGGGCTGTTTTACCATCATTAATGGAATACAAAGACTGGAGTATGACTCCTGCACAGGCAGGAGCGATCGGAAGCTATGCTTTAATGGGAATGCTGATCGGTGCCGTTTGTGTAGGGACAATTACCGATATGATTGGTCGAAAATTGACATTGATCTTTTGTATAGCTGTATTTTCGATATCGATGTGTCTTGTGGCTTTATCTACTTCTCCTGAAATGTTTGGATTGTTTCGTTTATTAGGTGGTCTTGGACTAGGGGGAGTAATACCTACAGCGTCCGCTTTAACAATCGAGTATTCTCCAGTTCAACATCGATCAAAACTTTATGCCATTATGTATACTGGTTATCCAATTGGAGGAGTCCTTGGTGCATTATTTTCAATGTTTCTTTTAGAGGATTATGGATGGAGATTAATGTTTTGGATTGGTGTCACACCACTTTTAGTGATTCCTTTTCTTATAAAATTTCTACCTGAGTCGATTAGTTTCCTTATGGCAAAGAAAAAGTTTGCGGAAGCTAAAAGTATCGCCCAAAAATATCATCTTCCCAATGATTTTATCCAAAGCAATCCAAAGGTTGAAAATAAAGGATCAACGAACAAATTTGCAGCAATCGGAAGTCTCTTTGAACGAAAGAATATTCGGGCAACAATGTTTTTTTGGGTCACCTTCTTTTTGGGTCTGCTTATGATTTATGGTTTGAGTACATGGCTTCCGAAAATGATGAGAGAGGCGGGATATCCACTCGGACCAAGCTTAGGATTTTTACTCATGCTCAATCTATCAGCAGCAATTGGTGCCTTAATAGCCGGAACTGCAGCTGACCGCTGGGGATCCAAAAAGATCATCAGTATTTCCTATTTCTTAGCAGGAGTCTCAATTGCCCTACTTAGTATTAAATCATCGATGTTACTAGTGTATTGCTTAGTGGGAGTTGCAGGGTTTGGGACGATTGGGACAACACTTATTCTCAACGCCTATATTTCCAAATATTTCGAAGCAGAAAATCGGGCCACCGCACTAGGCTGGGCGCTTGGATTTGGTAGGATTGGTGCTATTTCTGGACCTATTCTTATTGGATATTTTATGAGTTCAAATTTGGATTTTTCCATTAATTTTTATCTTTTTGCTGCAGCAGGAGTCCTTGCATCAATCACTATTTTGTTTATCCCTAAAAAAGGGGATATGAAGATCTAGCATATATAAAAAGAAAAGCAGCTCACATCATTTGAATTCAGAATGATGTGAGTTGCTTTATTTATTTTAATAAAATGAAAATTTTATTTTTTTAGAAAAAATGTTAATCAGACTACAATGACTCAAAAAAATCAATTTTATAATGAAAATATGAAATTAAAGGAGGATGTTTTATGGGAATTCGTACAGGAGCACAATATATCGAGGCATTAAAGTCCCGAAATCCAGAAGTTTGGTTATCAGGAAAAAAAGTAAAAAATATCTTTGAAGAGCCAGTTTTTCATCAGCCAATTCTTCAAATTGCAAAGCTTTATGATATGCAGCATGACTCCAAATATCAAGAGGACATTACTCATATTTGTGAAGAAACGGGAGAAAGGATCTCGAATGCATTCTTGGTTCCAAAAAGCTATCAAGATTTACAAGCAAGGAGAAGAACTTTCGAAGAGTTCGCCAAAGCGACCTTTGGTTTAATGGGAAGAACACCTGATTTCTTAAATGTCGTCGTTACATCCATGGCGAGCAATTCAGAGTTCCTGGACAAATACAATCCTGAATGGGGAAAAAACATTCGATCATATTATAAGCATATCCGCGATAATGATTTATTTTTAACCCATGCAATTATTAATCCGCAGAATGACCGCAGCAAATCATCACACGAACAACAGGATATGTTTACCCATCTAGGTGCTGTTAAAGAAACACCTGATGGCTTAATTGTAAGAGGAGCGAAAATGTTAGCTACCCTTGCACCGATTACTGACGAAGTAATTGTTTATTCTTTTCCTGGATTTAAGCCTGGTGATGAGCGCTATGCACTTGCGTTTGCACTACCAATTGAAACTCCAGGTCTTCGCATTATCTGCCGTGAAGCCATGCAGGATGGGACGCGTTCGGTTTATGACCACCCATTAGCATCAAGATTCGAAGAAATGGATGCGGTCTTAGTCTTTAATGATGTTTTAGTACCTTGGGATCGTGTATTCCTGTATAACAATGTTGAAGCAGCAAATTTACTCTATCCGAAAACAGGAATCGCACAGCAGCCAGCCCATCAGTCTGGTGTAAGAGGGTTAATCAAACTACAATTTGCAACCGAAGTGGCTTGTAAAATCGCCGACTCCATCGGTGTTGATGCCTACCTAAATGTACAAAATGATTTAGGAGAATTAGTCCAATCGGTTGAATCGATTAGGGCATTACTCAGAATTTCAGAGTATGAACATGAAGTAACTGCTACTGGGGAAGCGATGCCAGCCTATGCACCACTAGAAACAATTCGAGGATTGCTGCCAAAAATGTACCCACGGGCGATTGAGGTTATGCAAATCATTGGTGCAGGTGGACTATTAATGTCTCCTACAGATGCCGATTTCGAGAATCCTGAATTAAGAGAGGATTTAGAGAAGTATTATCTTGGAAGAGAGGGCGTTTCAGCGGAAGAACGCGTTCATCTCTTTAAGCTAGCATGGGATTTATGCGGTGAGGCATTTGGACAAAGAGTTCTTCAATACGAACGCTATTATACTGGAGATCCAATTCGTAAAAGAGCGATTTTCTATAACAACCACAAAAAGCAGAATTCCTTTGAGCTGGCTGATGAAGCAATGAAAATATTTAATCGAAAAAATGAGGTTACTAGCTTATAAAAGTTAATCGATAGTAAGAGGAGGTGTGAAGGATGCAAACGCTAAAAGATGGAGTTTTGACATTATCTGGTTCGGTGATTGCCATTGGTGCTTTTGATGGAGTCCATAAAGGACATCAAGCTGTGATTAAGCAAGCTGTGGAAAAGAGTAGGGTTTATCAGGTTCCTAGCGTTGTATATACTTTCGACCCGCCTCCTCGAAATTTTTTTAAGGGCGTTCGAATTTTGTCACCAATTCAGGAAAAGGTCAGCAGGATTGCGAAGTTAGGTGTAGATTATGTCATCGTTGCCAGCTTTGATGAATGGTATGCGACCCGGCCACCTGAAGATTTTATTTGTGAATTATCTAAACTTAACCCGGTAGAGATTTCAGTTGGTTCTGATTTTCATTTTGGAAAAAACAGAGCTGGGGATGTAAATCTTTTAGAAAAGTATTTTCATATTAATATCACTCCCCCAGTTTATTGTAAGGGCGGAAAACTTATTTCATCGACAAGAATCCGTCAGTTAATTGCAGAGGGAGATTTCCAGCAGTCATATTCGTTACTTGGAATGTAAACTGGAATAAAGTAAATGAGTTTATGTGATAACTACTCAGCATTAGAAGGGAGTTCACGCTATGAAGTTATTAGGAATTTCAGGCACAATTATTGGAGCAAAGACAAGTATTGTTGTTCAAAAGGTATTAGAGGAAGTCAAGAAACATCATCCTAACATTGAGGTAGAACTGCTAGATTTAAGAGAGTATGATGTTCAATTCTGTGATGGACGAAATCCTTCAAACTATACAGGTGACACGAAGAAAGTTCTCGATATTGTTAATTCTGCTGACTTCTATATTATCGGAACACCGATATTCCAGGGATCTTTATCTGGCCCACTCAAAAATTTGTTTGATTTAATCAATCCTAAGGAGATTCGCAACAAAGTAATCGGTTTTGTTGCAACAGGTGGTACATACCAGCATTACCTTGTGATCGAAAATCAATTGAAGCCGATTGCAGGATTTTTCCGAGCCTTTGTGGCACCAGGCTATGTCTATGTTAATAACGATCACTTTAATGAAGAAAATGAAATCATCGATTCTGAGGTTCTAACAAGAATTACTGCTTTAGCAAAAGAAGTGGTCTTCATGCAGGAGGCATTAAAATCATCAGAGGAAAAATTTGCAACAGTAAATGGATAAGTTTTTGTATTAAAAGTTGAGAGGAGAAGATTTTTATGACAAACTCATTAAAACCAATTAACCTTTGGGGATTTATTGAAGAAAATAAGGATTTACTTAAGCCGCCAGTAAATAATAAGGTTGTTTGGAAGGATTCTGAACTAATGTTCATGGTCCTTGGAGGTCCAAACAAACGACGTGATTTTCATGTGGATCCATCTGAAGAGATATTTTATCAATTAAAAGGTGATTGCTACGTTGAAATTATTAATGCGGAAGGTAAAAGAGAAGTAATTACAGTGAGAGAAGGAGAAGTATTTCATCTCCCTCCAAATGTTCCCCACTCCCCTCATCGGGTCGCTGATACAATCGGGATCGTCATTGAACGTGACAGAGGTGAAGGTGAATTAGAGGATTTTGTTTGGTTCTGTGATGAATGTGATCATGAAATGCACCGCGTTACCGTCCAATTGACAAATATTGAAGTACAGGTAAAAGAAGCGATACATGGATTTAACAGTAATTTAGAGCTCCGGTCTTGTAAGAACTGCGGACATATTATGCCCGAAGAAGCGAGTGAATGGAAATGCGAGTAGATTTTCATACACATATTATCCCTGAAAATTTCCCTGATTTTGCGAAAAAGTACCAAAACGATAAGTGGCCAGTCCTCCAGCCTACCTGCTCTTGCGGTGCTAATATAATGGTAGCTGGGAAGGTTTTTCGAGAAGTGACCGACCAAGTTTGGAGTCCAGAAAAAAGGATTCACGATATGAATGTAGAAAATGTAGATATACAAGTTTTATCGCCAATTCCTGTAACGTTTTCCTATTGGGCACCTACAGAAGAAGCGGTAGCTTTGGCTAGATTTCAAAATGATTTCATCGCTGAAACAGTCGCTCAGCATCCCACCAAGTTTATTGGTTTAGGGACGGTTCCGCTCCAAAATGTTGAAGAAGCGATTCGTGAACTAGACCGCTGTATACATCAACTTGGCTTAAAAGGGATTGAGATTGGCACAAACATTAATGGCAAAAATTTAGACGATGAATCATTAATTGATTTCTTTGCGATGTGTGAGAAATGGAATGTTCCAATATTTGTTCATCCATGGGAAACACTGGGTGGAGATCGTTTTTCCTCCCATAACTTAATGTATACGATTGGAATGCCAAGTGAAACAGCCTTAGCTGCAGCAAGTCTGATCCTAGGTGGTGTCATCGAGAAATTTCCAAATCTTAAAATTTGTTTTTCTCATGGAGGCGGGTCACTTCCTTACATTCTCCCTAGACTTGATCATGGTTGGAATGTTTGGCCGCATTTGCAGCTCACGGAGCATCCTCCAAGTTTTTATGCCAAGAAATTTTTCTATGATTCAATCGTAAATAACCCTGTAAATATTAAATTCTTAGTCGAAAAATTTGGTGCTGAACAAGTCATCATGGGATCGGATTACCCATTCTTACTGCGGGAAACTCCACCAGGGAAGATTATTGATGAGACCTTAACACTAAGCGAAGAACAGAAAAGAGCCATGTTAGGTGAAAATGCACTAAGATTTTTAAATATACCGGTTAATTTATTAATTTAATAGGAAATGAGATGAGAAGATGATAGACAAGGTAATCACCCCAGAAGAGAGATTAGAGGAACTTGGATTAAAGCTTCCAGCACTCCGCCCCGCATCTGGTAATTATGTAAGTTGTGTTCGGACAGGGAATCTTATTTTCACATCAGGACAAGGTACAGATGAATACCGTGGAAAACTTGGTGAGGATGTATCGATTGAAGTAGGCTATCAAGCAGCAAGACAATGTATGCTTAATCTATTAGCAGTGGTCAAGAATGAACTGGGTGACCTTAGCAAAGTGAAAAGGATTGTCAAAATTCTTGGTATGGTCAACAGCTCTCCTGATTTTAAAGACCATCCTAAAGTAATGAATGGATCCTCCGATTTGTTGGTGGAAGTGTTTGGTGAAAAAGGAAGGCATGCGAGATCAGCAGTAGGGATGTCCCAGCTGCCACACAATAACGCTGTTGAGGTTGAGATGATTGTTGAAGTTGAGGATGGTGATCTTGGTGAGTAACGTCCTAGAAAAAAAACTTCAAATTAACGATGCCAAGCTGTTTATTAATGGAGAATATGTAAGCGCTCTTTCAGGAGAAACCTTTGACACTCTTAATCCATCTACCAATCAAAAATTAGCCGCTGTCGCTAGTGCAAGTGAGCAAGATGTAGAAAGAGCGATACAAGTGGCAAAGCGTACCTATGATAGTGGTATTTGGAGTAAAATGCCAGTAGAAGAAAGAGCAAAGATCTTGTGCCGAATGGCGGATCTGGTCATGGAACGAGTCGAGGAGTTAGCGCTAATTGAAACATTAGATGTGGGTAAGCCCATTAGAGAAAGCAGAGATTTTGATATCCCGCGCGCAGCATCAAACTTAAGATTCTTTGCAGAAATGGCAAAATATATCAATCACGAGCATTACGAACAATCCAAGCATATGAGTTATACCAAATACGCTCCTGCAGGTGTAGTAAGCTTAATCATTCCTTGGAATTTACCATTCATGCAAATGACATGGAAAGCTTCCGCTGCGTTAGCCGCAGGTAATACAGTGATTGTTAAGCCAGCATCCTATACACCACTAAGTGCAGTCATGTTAGGTGAAATTGCCAACGAAGCAGGATTACCGCCGGGCGTGTTGAATATACTTACAGGTCCAGGTGGAACAGTAGGAACGGCAATGACCACTCATCCATACGTTCGCAGAATTTCCTTTGTCGGGGAAAGCTCTACTGGGAAAACGGTTATGAGAAATGCAGCATCACAATTAATTCCAGTATCATTAGAATTAGGTGGAAAATCTGCTAATATCGTATTTGAGGATGCTGACTTAGATGAAGCAGTGGCAGGCTCGATTGAAGCAATTTTTAGAAATCAAGGGGAAATCTGTTTAGCAGGTTCTAGATTATTAGTACAAGAATCGGTTTACGATAAATTTCTCGAAAAATTTGTTACAGCAGCAAAGAACATCAAAGTGGGCGATCCATTGGATGAAACTACGGATATGGGTGCGCTTATATCCAAAGGTCACCTAGAAACGGTTGAAAACTATGTGCAAATTGGAATTACTGAAGGTGCGAAACTTGCTGTAGGCGGTAAGCGTGTGGCAGGATTGTCACAAGGAAACTTTTACGAACCTACCGTGCTCTATGATGTAAATAACAAAATGAGAGTCGCACAGGAAGAAATCTTTGGACCGGTATTAGTCGTCATTCCATTTAAAACGGAAGAGGAAGCCATTCAAATTGCCAACGATTCGATTTATGGTTTGGCAGGAGTCGTTTGGTCAAATGATTTAAGACGAGCTCATCGTGTCGCTTCTCAAATCGATTCAGGGTTATTCTGGATCAATTGCTGGTATTATCGGGATTTAAGAACTCCATTTGGAGGATCCAAGGCAAGTGGTATTGGCCGAGAAGGTGGACGTCATAGTTTTGAATTCTACACAGAGGCTAAAACGATTACAATGAAATTATAATATTAAAAGTAAAAGGTGGCTGAATGGCCACTTTTTATCTATTAATATAGAAAAGGAAGGTGTAGGAAAAAATGGGAGTATTAGTAGAAAAGATTGCAAATGAATTAATCGACGCAGAAAATCATCAATATTCTGTCGAACCGCTGACGGAGCGCTTTTCCGAATTGTCTGTAAGCGATGCCTATCAAATCCAACTAGAAGTAATCGGTAAAAAGTTAAAAGCAGGAAATGAAGTGATCGGGAAAAAGGTTGGGCTGACAAGTAAAGCAATGCAGCAAATGCTTGGAGTCGATGAACCTGATTATGGCCACCTATTAGATGATATGAAAATAACTGATGAATCAACAGTGAAAATTGCTGAATTTATCAGTCCGAAGGTTGAAGCGGAAATTGGTTTTATTTTAGAACAAGACTTAGTTGGTCCAAATGTG
The DNA here is from genome assembly GCF_002584635.1 of Bacillus sp. AFS031507. Lineage (NCBI taxonomy): Bacteria > Bacillati > Bacillota > Bacilli > Caryophanales > Bacillaceae > Bacillus > Bacillus sp. AFS031507. The sequence continues at coordinate 191,316 of NZ_NUOW01000006.1, read as the reverse complement.
AATTATCTAGATGTGTTAATGGCTACCAAATATGTAGTACCTACCATCGAGATTATTGACAGCCGTATTTCTGAATGGAAAATCAAATTGATTGATACAGTGGCAGATAATGGCTCGTCAGCGAGAGTAGTAGTTGGGAAAAAGCTGAGCACGATTGAAGGCTTGGATTTGCGAACCCAAGGAATGGTCCTTTATAAAAATGATGAGCTTGTGGCCACAGGATCTGGAACGGCCGCTCTAGGACACCCCGCCCAAGCCGTCGCATGGTTAGCCAATAAATTACATGAATTTGGGATTACACTAAAAGCAGGTGAGTTAATTCTTCCCGGAGCACTTTCTGGTGCGATTGCAGTAAAAGAAGGCGACACGATACTAGCAAATTTTGGCCCATTAGGTAATGTATCTGTAACATTTAAGTAAGTAAGTTTTTTCTCGAATAAAAATTATTAAAAGTGGAGGTTCCATTATGACAATATTGCAGGGAACAGAACAAGAAATCGTAGACTACCTATTAGCTGCAGAAAAGGAAAAGCGGGAAGTCGAAAAAATCACCACTAGTTACCCTGATTTAACATTTGAGCATGCTTATGAAATACAACAAAAATTAATTGAGCAAAAAGAACAGGAGGGGCTTCGCCGAATTGGAGTGAAACTCGGTTTAACAAGTAAGGCAAAGCAAGAGATGATGGGTGTCCATGAAGCAATCTACGGTTATTTAATGAATGATATGCTTGTACCGGAATGGGAACCAGTCCAATTTAGTAGTTTAATTCATCCCAAAGCAGAGCCGGAAATTGCTTTCTTGATTAATGAAGACATCCAAGGAATTAATGTTACAGCCGAAGATATTTTAAAGGTGACGAAATATGTAGCACCAGCGATCGAAATTATTGATAGCCGTTACTTAGACTTCAAGTTTACTCTCGTAGACGTCGTTGCGGATAACTGTTCTTCCTCCAAATTTATAGTAGGGAACAAATGGGTATCGCCGGATGCTCTAAACCTGAAAGAAATTGGCGTATACATGTCTAAGAATTCAGAGGTTGCGACAACTGGGACCAGTGCTGCCGTATTAGGAGATCCAGCTGCTGCTGTTGCATGGGCTGTAAACAAGCTCGGAGAAACAGGAAGGGGATTAAAGAAAGGTGAAATCGTTCTTAGCGGTGCGATAACGGAGGCAATTAGCTTTCAACCCGGTGATACGATTTTGGCACAATTTGCAGATCTAGGAAGTGTCTCATTCTCCTGCAAATCATAGCTTCCCTTCACGCCCTAACTAAAATGACACAAGATTCGAGGAGGAATACGATGCTTTACACTTTAGAGTATGCAAAACAATTGGATCAAGAAGATATACTTAACAGATTTCGAGAAGAATTTTACATAAAGCCGAATTCCATTTATATGGACGGGAATTCATTGGGGCTGCTTTCGAAAAGAGCAGAACGGACGCTGTTGGAGTCCTTAAATGATTGGAAAGAGCATGGAATTGACGGTTGGACGAATGGGAAACACCCTTGGTTCTTTTTATCGGAAAAATTAGGAGAGATGATGGCTCCTCTAGTAGGTGGTTTAGCAAATGAAGTGATTGTAACAGGTTCCACAACTGTCAATTTGCATCAGTTAGTTGCTACATTTTATAAGCCAGAAGGGACAAGGACTAAAATTTTGGCTGACGAATTAACCTTTCCATCAGATATTTATGCACTTCAAAGTCAGCTGCGTATTCATGGATTTGATCCCGATACACATCTTATTCGTGTAAAAAGTCGGGATGGTCGCTTTTTAGAGGAAGAAGATATTATCGAAGCAATGACTGATGAAATTGCGCTTATCATTTTGCCGACAGTACTCTATCGAAGCGGTCAAATCTTGGACATGAAGCGCCTGACAGCGGAAGCAAACAAAAGAGGGATATTAATTGGTTTTGATGGATGTCATTCGATCGGAGCGATTCCTCATTCGTTTACTGAATGGGGCGTTGATTTTGCCTACTGGTGCAATTATAAACATTTAAATGGTGGTCCAGGAAGTGTTGGAGGTTTATATGTGAATTCTAAACATTTTGGAACAGCCCCTGGTCTTGCTGGCTGGTTTGGTTCGAAAAAGGAGAAACAATTTGATATGGAGCACGCTTTAACACCGGCTGATTCAGCAGGAGCCTATCAGATTGGAACACCACATGTGCTTAGTCTCGCCCCTTTACTTGGTGCGTTGGAGATTTTTGCAGAAGCAGGAATTGAAAATATTCGCGCCAAGTCATTAAATATCAATCAATATTTAATGGATTTAATTAACCAAGAGCTGCATGACTTCGGATTCACGATTGGAAATCCTAGCGACGATATCCGTCGGGGTGGTCATGTAAGTTTAGAGCATGAAGAAGCTGCACGTATTTGCAAAGCGTTGAAAGAAAATGGTGTCATACCTGATTTCCGTGCTCCAAACATCATACGTCTTGCGCCAGTTGCACTTTATACCTCGTATACAGAGGTTTGGGAAGTGAACCAAATTCTTAAGAAAATTATGACTGAAAAGCAATATGAAAAGTTTAAGAATGAACGAGAAGTTGTTGCTTAACCTAATGGAACGAGGAGGAATTATATGGCGAACAATAAAGCTCATTTAAAAAATGGAAATGGTTCAGAAAATGGGTTGAAGCGTGAATTAAAAACAAATCAACTTACAATGATAGCCATGGGATGTGCGATTGGAACGGGCCTTTTCCTAGGTAGTGGACTTGCCATTAGTACAGCTGGTCCTAGTGTATTAATCAGTTATGCCATTGGTGCTTTCATTGTCTTACTTTTAATGGGATGTTTATCAGAAATGACTGTTGCCCATCCAACATCAGGGGCGTTTGGTACTATTTCTGAAAAGTATATTAGCCCGTTCGCTGGTTATCTTGTCCGCTATTCCTATTGGATTGCAAACGTACTTGCTGTTGGGGTAGAGGTAAGTGCAATTGCGGTTTATATGAAGTTCTGGTTTCCTGATGTACCTGGGTTTGTTTGGATCTTATTGTTTGCGGCTGTATTGATTTATGTAAATGCAACAAGTGTTAATACATTTGCCACATTTGAGTATTGGTTCTCGATGATCAAAATCAGTGCAATCGTTGGGTTTATACTTCTTGGGGCTTACGTATTCTTTGGAGGCTCGGCTAAGCCAGAAATGGGACCTGAGAACTTTGTCAATGCTGGAGGCTTCCTACCGTTCGGCTGGTGGGGAATGTGGGTGGCTATCTTTATATCTTTATTTAGCTTTCTAGGAACAGAATTGATTGCAGTAACAGCTGGGGAAGCGAAGGATCCTGATGTAGCGGTACCTAAAGCTCTGAAAGCAACTGTCTTCCGTTTATCAACATTTTATATTATTACTCTTGGCATCATGCTAATGATTGTTCCTTGGAAATCAGCAGGAGTGGAAGAAAGTCCTTTCGTAAAGGTTATGGAACTCTTAAATATCCCAGGTGCAAGTGGAATAATGAATTTTATTATTTTAACCGCTGCCCTGTCAGCAATGAACAGTCAGTTATATGCTTCAACTCGGATGATGTTTTCACTATCACGAGGAAATTATGCACCAGCCTTTTTAGGTAAATTAAGTAAACAAGGGGTACCTTTAAGCGCTCTTGCTATATCTACACTCGGTATTTTTCTTGCAGCAGCCGTAAATGCATTATTACCAGAATCGTCTTACGCATTTATGATGGGGATTTCCATGTTTGGTGCGATATTCACGTGGTTTATGGTGTTTGTTTCTCATTTGTTTTTCCGAAAAAAGTGGGAGAAGGCAGGCGGCCGGAAATTGCCAGTTAAAATGCTTGGTTTTCCATATTTGACGATATTAGGAGCGGTGCTTCTACTGAGTTTAATGATCACCACATGGTTTACAGGTTTTAAAATCATGCTTCAATTTGGTATTCCTTGGTTACTGTTTTTATCTGCTGCCTACTTTATTTTTAATAAAAGAAGAAACAATCCTGAAAAGAACGAGTCAGATGCAGTTCTTAACAAAAAGGTAAATTAACGTGTTAAATACTCATAAATAACTTAACTACAATAGAATGATGGAGGTCTAATAGAATGAATTCACAAGAAAAAAACACAAACCCTGGGCTTGAGAAAGAGATTCAAACAGATTTTCAAAAAGCGATGTCATACGGGGATTATCTCCATCTTGATAAAATCTTATCCAGTCAGCATCGGCAGTCCGATCACCATGATGAAATGTTATTTATCGTTATTCATCAAGCCAGTGAATTATGGATGAAATTAATCATTCATGAATTGACAGCGGCAATTAAGTATATACAAAACAACGATTTGGAGCCATCATTCAAAATCCTGTCGCGTGTTTCAAGAATACAACAGCAATTAATTCAGTCTTGGAGTGTTCTTTCTACTTTGACACCTGCTGAATACTTGGAGTTTCGGGATAAATTGGGTCAATCGTCAGGGTTCCAGTCTTACCAGAACCGTTTGATTGAATTTGCTTTAGGCAACAAAAATGCTCATACACTAGCAGTCTATCAACATCAAACAGAGCTATATGAAAAAATGCAAGCGGCCCTTCATCAACCAAGTATTTATGATGCCGCGATACAGGCACTCGTTGCACGCGGATTACCTGTTGATCATGAGGTTCGCCATCGGGATTTGTCTAAAAACTATGAGCCGAATGCAAGCGTCGAAGAAGCATGGCTAACCGTTTATCGAAATGTTGATCAATACTGGGATTTATACGAGTTAGCGGAGAAGTTAGTTGATATTGGCAATCAACAGCAATTATGGCGTTTTAATCACATGAGTACGGTGGAAAGAATCATTGGTCATAAGCAGGGGACAGGTGGGTCGTCTGGTGTGACCTATTTAAAAAGAGTACTAGACCAACAATTTTTCCCAGAGCTTTGGAGTTTAAGAACGAAGTTATAGATTGAAAAGTGAGGGGTACAAAAAACCGCAAAACCTTGATGGGTATTGCGGTTTTTTATTGTTTTTGGTACAAATTCTTCTTAAACCTTAATAGTATATTGGTCATTGCTATTTTGTTATTCTATGGATATATTAACATGTTTAAAGATTGTATAAGATAAGCAATGCACATAGAGGGACCATAAAAGTTTGTGGCGAGATAGAAAAAGGAACAGAATTTGTGGTCAAACTTCGAATATTATATCACTAAAGCTAGTCTAGATTAAGAAGGTGGAAAAGATGAATAAGGAGTTATTTTTTAGAATCGACCAATATATTCAACAAAAAAAATGGAATAAAACAGATTTAGCAAAACACTCAGGCATTTACAAAATCTAGATGCAATCTCAAAAGCACTAGGATTAGACGAAGCTGCTTTATACACTGATTATATTTAAGAATGCTTCAACGAAAATCAGCATTTAGATAAACGGAGCCATACAGTTCTTATATAAATGCGCAGAGGAAGGTTACGAACAACATACTCATTCAATTATAAATGCCTTTTTAGAAGAAAAATCAAAAACGATTCGAAATAAGAACTTGATGTATATGGAATAGATGATGCCGAAACATTACTGAATAGATTCAATCATGTGTTTGAGGAATAATCTGTAAGTGAGAAATCCTTTAAGCAACAGGCTTCTTTGGCTTTTCTTTTTGCATTTTCTTTGTATCTTTGTAAAAGCCAGCGTTTTCAAGAGGGAGTGAATGAACTAATAGAAGTGGCAAACTCAGCGAATACAATTGGAAATATGGAATGTTAAAACGTTGTATTTTGGTATTTTGAACTTATCGTAAACATGTAATAGTTTAACAAGAGGTAAAATATAAACAACTGCACAATTAATATTAGTTGTAAACACTTAAATATCTATTCTTTTCTCGTAAATGACACAATGGAAGGGGAGCTCAATAGGGCTCACTTTTTTTACACATAGGCATGTTCATTATTCTATTACACTGGTCTGAATTCAGAGTGTTTTTTCGAAATTTTTATGATCTTCCCTAAAATTAAGATTAAATAAACGTACCTTTAAAATTCTATACTTTGAAAAATCATAAAAAAAAATTATCATAATTTTAAGATATTCGCACTATTATGAATCCTATGATCTGAAAGAGGATTTTCAAAATTCTGTTGATCGTTTTTCAAACGATACCGTTATTACGTTTTACAGAAAAACCATGACTAATAATGAACTTAAAGATAGTGTTGAAAAGTTAGCTGCCTCTTTAAATAATAATGGAATTAAAAAAGGCGATTGACTCGCAATTATGTTGCCAAATTGCCCCATCAAATCGTATCAATTTTTGCGATGTTGACGTTAGGAGGAATTGCTGCACTATTTAATCTTATGTTTGTAGAAAGAGAAATTGAGTATTTCTCCATATGACGTTGCTTCTTTAGTTTTCACAGGTGGGACAACTGGAGAATCAAAAAGGGTTATGTTAACGATCAAGAATGTATCAAGTAGCATTGAACAATTATTTGATATGTCGTACAGACATTTAGATTTTCCCCATAAACCTAAATAGATAGCAATGGCTCCGCTGTTTCATATTGCTGGATAATTTGGAGTTTTGTTTATGGCAATGAGAAATGGATTCAATCTAATAGTTCTTCCCCGATTTTACTTACAGGAAGAGCTGGGCCTCGTTAAGCGAGAACAACCGTTTTATTTTGGTGCTGTTCCAACGATTCTAGGCATTAAATAATCTACCAAATCTTGAAGAACTGGGATTTGATAAGGTTGGATATTGTACCAGTGCTATACCTCATGCCTTGGGTTTACATTGTTTGAAACTGTTGGACAACTTGAAAAGCGCTTGTATGTGTTAAGCTATTTCGATTTTAGTTTACTACCTCTTATTAATTTTCAAGATAATAATTCATCAAGCAAAAGGGGTGGGTAAGTTGAATGCGATTCTGTTTCATGAGATTTTGCATTGTATGGACGAGAAGAGATGGAATCGAACGGATTTAGCAAAGTATTCCGGTATACATTTAAGTGAAATCAGCCGTATTTTAAATCATAAGCAGTCACTTTCTTTACAAAATTTAGATAGTATCTCTGATGCTCTCGGGCTTAGTGAAGGGACTTTATATCCTTATTATATAGATGAATGTTTTAATGAGAGTAGATATTTAGATAAACGGAAAAGCGAGCAATTTTTGTATAAGTGTGCAGATTTAAGAATGGATAAGCAGCTTAATTCTATTTTTAATTCTGTATTGGAAGAAAGATCTAAATCAATTCGTAGTAAAAATATCTCCATGATCTTTTCCGTGGCAGAGCAGCTTTTTAATGAAGGAAAAGAAAGAAAGGCATTGCTCCTATACGATGTCATTATTGAGAACATGCCCGATCACTTCTCAGAGGAAGTAGCTATTAGTTATTATAGACGTTTTTATATCGTTAGGTTGACTGAAGAAGGACAATATGCGCTAGGTCATGTTTTAGAGCACATAGCTTATATGCCGAAGGAATTTCAAATACAATCTTATTTTTGGATTACAGCCACATTCCATACGCTTCGAGAATGGAAAAAATCGCAATATTATGCACATCGGTTAGAAAAGTTGGCAAGTGACGGCGAGTATTATGGAAGAGCCCTTCTTTACCAGAGTTTTACATTAAAATGTCTCGGTGGCTCCTTAGAGGATGTTATGAACCTTATTGATCGATATGCCCAAGTTAATGAGTATTATGATGATTTAGCTGTTGGGAATCGATTTGTTGCTTATTTAGATTTTGATCAATTGGATTATGTCGATGATTATTTAAATTGGTTAGAAGGCAGGGATGATATTTTTGCTGGCTTACCTAGAGTGCTAGAGGCATATGTTAGATTGAATCGTTTAGAGGACGCTGAGCGACTGCTTGATAAATATAAACATATTATTATCGAAATGGCTTCATGTAACGAACCTTCGTTTAAGCAACAATTGTATTTGCGTTTTCGATATGCCTTTGCACTATACCTTTTTGCGTGTAATCGATTTTCAGAAGGATTATTTGAAGTGTTAGAGGTAGCATTTACAGCTAAAAAAATTGGTATTGCAGAAAGATTTAAACAATGTCTCCAAATCTATTGGAAGTATCGAGATTACGTAACTTCTAAACATGAAGGAATGTATATGAACTTATTAAATGTAGACAACATGAGTAAACTTCCTTGAACTTTCCATCACCAGTACAGAATAGTAAGTAATAATCGAAAGGGGTCTCAATTGGAGATCTTTTTTTTTGAAAAAAATTGAACTTGATGGAATTTCTAGAATATTAAAATTTCATCAAGTTGCATTACAATGAAGATGTAAACAAAGAAGGTAAGAAGGGGAGGAAAGTATGAAGAACAAATTTGTAAAAAGCGCTGCAATACTTACGCTTAGCACATGGGTTCTATTTAGCGGCTTGCCACATAATATTAGTTCCAACTCCGTTGCGAGTGCACAATCCGAAACATCAATTGAACAAGTATTATCGAAACTTACGCCTGAACAGCGTCAAGCTTTGCACCAGCTGCAAGTAAATTACGGTTCAGGTCTTCAATTATCACCTGGTACAAATTTAGATAGCTCGGAAAATTTATCAGTGATCGTTGAATTTAAAAACAAGCCTGCGAAAACTGCTGTATTGGAACAGGCTGCTAAAGGGAATTCTTTATCTTTAGCGGATGCCAAAAAACAGGCAGATGCTGACCATGATAGATTCGGTAAAGATCTCCAATCAATTTATAAAAACGACTTAGAGAAGAATAAAGACTTTTATAAGATTAAGCGCTCATTTAAAAATACGTTAAATGGTGTTGCGATTGAACTTCCTGCCAATCAAGTAAAAGATTTGCTAAAGTCTGATGTAGTACAAGCCGTATACAGTAATAAAGAGGTACATCTAGATCCACCAGTGAAAGAAGACACATCTGCAGTAACGAAACCAGCTGAACGTGTTACCTTTCCTGGTGTTGACAAGTTACATGAAGAAGGATTTACAGGAAAGGGCATCAAGGTTGGGGTTATTGACACAGGAATTGATTATAACCATCCAGATTTAACGGATGCCTATAAAGGGTATCGTGCTCAACCGGGGTTAGACCCAAAAACGATTGATCCAAACTTAGTTAAAGGTTGGGACTTTGTAGACAATGACGCGGATCCAATGGAAACAACCTATGACGATTGGAAAAAATCTGGAGTAAAAGAAATTGCGGGAGAACAATATTATACGGAGCATGGTACGCACGTATCCGGAATTATTGCCGGCCGAGGAAAGAACAATACAGACCTTGCGGTGACGGGAGTCGCACCAGATGCTGACCTATATGTCTATCGTGTGTTAGGACCCTACGGATCAGGTGCGACAGATGCGATTTTAGGTGCAATTGATAAATCCATTTCGGATGGAATGGATGTGATAAATCTATCTCTTGGATCAAGCAACAACGATCCACAAGATATTGAGAGTTTAGCACTAGATAATGCGTCCCTTTCAGGCGTAACAGCTGTAGTTGCAGCAGGTAATGCAGGGAATGGCATGTATACACTTGGCTCTCCAGGTGCGTCTGCACTAGCGATTACAGTAGGTGCAAACGATACAGCGCAAACACTTGCAACGGCCAAAGGAACATTACACGCATTATCGGGAGATGTACCAGCGAACTTACAAGAATTGGCAAGAGGAACCACTGACAAATTAGAAGACATAAAGGGTAAGAATCTGCCAATTGTCTATGTAGGTCTTGGCGATACCACTGACTATACAGAGAAAGATGTAAAAGGAAAAATCGTTTTAGTTGACAGAGGAACTCTTTCCCTCGATGCAAAGGTTCGAAATGCAAAAAATGCCGGTGCTAAAGCGGTGCTATTAGCGGATAACCTTTCTGAAGGATTTATTCCTGTAACGCTAGGGGAAAGTTATGCCTATGTTTCGACATTCTCTTTATCAATGGAACAAGGAGCAGCGTTAAAGGCACAACTTGCAACAGGAACTCCAACCTTCTCGTTTGACACGATGGGTCTAATTACTACAGGGGGGAACACGCTTGCTTCCTTCAGTTCTCGTGGTCCGGCGCGTATCACCTATGATATTAAACCAGACGTAACCGCACCTGGTGTATCAGTTTTCTCAACTGTCCCATCTTATATGAATGGTCCTGATCAAATTGGGAAGTATCAATATGCCTATGCAAACCTTTCTGGAACATCGATGGCAACACCGAACGTGGTAGGAGTAGCGGCCCTTTTATTACAAGCAAATCCAAAGCTTACGCCGTCACAAGTAAAAGAAGAATTAATGAACACGGCTGATCCATTAACAGGAGATTACAGTGTGTTTGAAGAAGGTGCCGGTCAAGTAGACCCATACAAAGCGATTCATACTCAAGCACGAATTGAAGTTATCGACCAAACGTTAGCAAAGTATGACAAGAAAGGGAACCTTACATCTGTCGAAGATGACACAGGTGCGATTAGATTTGGTTCATTTGCACCGAGTGGCCAGGATGTAACATCTGAACGACCACTTGTTTTCTACAATGACAGCAAAGAAAAGAAGACATTTGACGTTAAGGTGCAATTCCAAACTAACCGAAGAGGCTCATTGGATGCTGACCCGAACGGAGTCAAGATCACTACGGACACAACGCTAACTGTGAGCGGAAATGCTCATAAGAAAACGAATGTGTCGATCACTGTTCCGAAAACAGCTGCATTAGGCATTTATGAAGGCTATGTAACGTATACAAATCATCAAAATACAGCTGAATCTTACCGAGTTCCATTTGCGATTCGCACGGTAGAAGAGGGAATTAATGATGCAATATTAACTCCTCAAACATTTACAGCTCCATTTGATTATGGATATAATGGTATGGTTTTCTATACTTCAGCCATTTTAAATTTAAAATCACAAATGCGCACAGTCGATGTGATCCTTGAAGACGGTAAAACAGGCCAGGATGTGGGAATCATCGGAACAATCGATGGGCTCCGATTAAATATCGAAAATGTATATTATTACATTCAAAATATATTTAATGGCGTATACTATCCAGCAACAGGAAATACGGCACATCCATTTGCCTATGATCCAGACATAGCAAAACAAGGTTTGTATAAAATGAAGTTTGTCGGGACCAATGAGGAAGGTAAAACATTCACGAAAGAAGTGCCATTCTATTTTGACAATCAAGAACCAAATTTTACGCTCAAGCTTAATAATCAAGATCTAACTTCGGATGTATATCGATATAAAGCTAATGAAACGACACTTCATGTAACGGGGACGATCTTTGACAAAGAAACGGAAGAAATGAAAAATGCGGGTCTACCTTATACACAAGGAAGTAACAAAATATACTATAAAAATTCATTAGGAACTGGACTAGGGGGCACTTCACCACATCCTATTACGGTTAAACCAGACGGTACGTATTCGGTTGATATTCCAATAAACCAAACAAGACCAATGTCCCTTACGTTTTATGGCGTGGATGCAGCGTCGAATCGAACGTATTGGAAATCAAAAGATATTTATGTCGTGAAAGATGGGCAGACGTTTGCTTACATGCAGGCTGAAAAACCTTCATCAAGTTCAGCAGATATGGGGCAAACATTGAAGTCTACATTATCACTAAATAATGTAACGAATGTAAAAAAAGCTGTGTTTTCATTCTATTATCATAACGATGAGGCCGATATAGATGTGAAGCCGAATCAAAGTGTAAGTGATGAAATCGATGTGGATGTACAAAATGAACCATATAGTTCAACTATCATGAGGACTACTGTTACAGCAACCTTGAAGAATGGCCAAACATCAGGATTAACAGGGGACCTATCTTTAGTAGATGTGGCGTTTAAGATGAAAAGCGATGTGTATAATATGCAACCGGTTCTTTCGCCAGAGTATCTCTCTGCCGCTTCGTATACGGACATGAATGATGCTACAACAAATGTAAGTTTTATGGGGACTTCAACCATTTACAGAAATCCAACTTATTCATATGCTCATGGCGGTTTACTGGCAGAGGCGTTTATGACTGCAAATGGGATAGGAAATGCTAGTTTTGATTACACAAAATTGGGAATTACAGTAAAAGCAACAAATCAAAACGGTAAAGTATATAACGGTATTGTTTACAATGGCCCAGGTGGAGGAGCATTTTCAATATCTAATCTGCCATTTACGGATGATGTATACCAACTTGAGGTAAGTGTACCAGGTCACTTTACGGATCATAGACCGTTTACGATCGGATTCCATGATAATGGAAAAGTGACTCATCAAAATCTATATCTCTTTGAATCTCCAGCTGTTGCAGGAGACGTGAATAAAGACGATGTGATTGACATCATAGATGCCTTGTACATTAAAGACCATTGGGGTACCAATGACCGTAATGCAGATATTAATTTCGACGGCAAGGTCGATGCGCAAGATCTAGCATTCGTTCAAGAGAACTACTTAATGCAAAATCCAACTTTAGATAATGCACCTGAAGCGAAGGATAAATATAAAGGTATAACTTTAGATAAAGTATTGAAAGAATTAGGAATCCAATAATTATTCGGAAAAAGCTGCTGATTATACTCAGCAGCTTTTTTTATTGATTTGCTGAATTAATTTTGAAATAGTTTTAAAAAAAAATGTAAGCTTGATAGAATTCTTCCAAAGTTAATAATCTATCAAGTCCCATTACAATTAAAGTAGAGGAAATATATAATCGAATAAAAAAAACATCTAGATTAATGAGATTATAAATAGTAGGTGAGAAGGATGAATGTAGTTCTGTTACAAAAAATTCAGCAATATTTGCAGGAGAAACAATGGAATAAATCGGATTTAGCATGTAACTCTGGTATTCATATTAGTGATATAAGTCGTATTTTAAATCACAAGCAACCACTCTCTTTAAAACATTTGGATACGATTACAGAAGCGCTTGAATTGGTAGAGGGTACTCTATATTTATATTATGTAGAAGAGTGTTTCAATGAGAATCAATCTTTAGACAAACACAGAAGTATAAAGTTTTTGTACAAATGTTTAGAGAATGGCAACGATCAACCATTTAATAATCTAATAGATTTGATGATAGAAGAAAATACAATTCGACCTGAGTATTTGACCTATATATTTTCCGTAGCAGAAAAGCTGTTTGTGGCTGGGAAAGAAGAGAAGGCACTTTCTTTATATGAGTTGATCATTGAAAATGAATCAAATCATTTTTCAGAACAACTGGCAATCAGTTTCTATAGAAAATTTTATGTCGAAAGAATGACTGATAAAGGACATCAAACATTGACGTATGTGTTAGAGCATCTTGCGTACATGCCAAAAGGCGTTAGAAAAGAAGCGTATATGTGGATTATGTCGTTTTACTATAGAAGTGAACAATGGGAAGGAGTGCTGTATTATTCGAAGAGATTAGAAAGAATGGCTAGTGAAGGCGAGTATTATGGAAGAGCCCTTATGTATAAGAGTTTTGCACTTGCACAATTAGGTGCTTCATTGGAGGAAGTTTTAACTTCTATCGATCAATATGCTCAAGTAAGTGATTATTTTGCTGAAGTTGCAGTTGGAAACCGATATATTGCTTTGTTAGATTTTGGACAGTTGGAATATGTAGATGAATATATGATTTGGCTAAAAGATCGAGACGATTTATATGTTGGATTACCGAGGGTATTTGAAACACTTATTCAGCTACATCGATTAGAAGATGCAAAACATTTGTTAGAAAATTTCCAATATGTGATCAACGACATGGCAGTTAGTAAAGAATCATGGCTAAAGCAGAAGATGTATTTGAATTTCCTCTTTGCACACGCTCTCTATCAGTGTAGAAGAGAGAAGTTTCCACAAGGATTAAATGAATTATTAGATGTAGCGTTAACTGCTAATCAAATAGGGAATGTGAAACGTTTGCAAAAATGCCTTCTTGAGTACTGGAGATATAAACATCGTGCTACTCCTGAACAGGAAGACAAATATATGGAATTACTAAATACCTTGACACTACCAGATAACCATTCAAAAGATTTGATTTAGGACAATAGCAATACAGAATGTTTTGAGTGAAACGGTAGACAGTTAGATGATCTGACTGTGAGTGAACAACAATCCCAACAGCAAGTAGCAACTCATCAGCTGGTAACTTTCCAAGGGATTGATAACTACTTTAAGAGAGCTATATAGGTAAGGGTTTAAATATAGCTTTATTAGAAAGTTTGCTGGTAAAATGGATAAATGATTATGTGATCGTTCAATGAATAAGTAAACGTGCATCCAAGTGTAATATTTTTATCCTCATTCAAAGCATAAAAGGGTAAAAAGGACAAACACCTTTTCCTAAATGAGAATTGTATCGCATCGAATATAGACAATGGTAGTAGATTTGTATACTTTAAGCATTCCAGGTCTTACGAACCAATACGCCCAGATAAATGAATTTTTTGCTGATTTTGCAGTCGGAAACAGATTAGTTGCCTTCTTGGATTATGAACATTTAGAGTATGCAGATGAAAATATGAGTTGGTTAGAAAATAGGGAAGATATATATATTGGTTTACCACGATTGTTAGAGGCATATGTAGAATTAAACCGATTAGATGATGCTGAAACATTACTTAAAAGATTCAAACCTGTAATCAATGAAATATCTGTAAGTAAGGAATTCTTCAAGCGATAGGCTTATTTGAGTTTTCGGTTTGCATTTTCTTTGTATCTGTGTAGAAGGAAACGATTTCAGGAGGGTGTGAATGAATTATTAGAAGTGGCAAACTCAGCGAGCACTATAGGAAATATGGAGATGTTAAAACGCTGACCTTTAGTGTTTTGGACATATAGAGACCATGTGAATGTAGAACAGGTAGTTAAATATAAACAACTTCTAAATGAAAGTTAGTAAGGTAAACACTTAAATAACTATTCTTTTCTCTTAAATGACAAAATGGAAGGAGAGCTCAAAAGGGCTCTCTATTTTTATTGAAAAAATGGAACTTGATGGAATTTCTCAATTTCAAAATTACCTCAAACTTAAATACAATGAAACTAGCGCACTTTGTATCAGTTGGAGGTAGCAACATGGAGCAGGGAAAATATTTATTTGAATATAATCAAATAAAATCCAAAATGGAACTATCAGTGAGGAAATTCAGATTAACAGATCGAAGCACCATTGACCTAAGCAAAAAATTTGATTTATTGGTCATTGAAATTATGAGGATTAAATACCTAATATTTAACAAATTGGCACGAATTGTGTAGAAGATTTTTCCTTAATAGGTTTTTTCTTTATATATTAAACTTCAAATAAACTTTGCCGAGAGCTAGTCTAGATAAAGAAGGTGGATAAGATGAATCAAGCTTTATTATTTAGGATTGAGCAATATATGCAGGAGAAAAAATGGAGAAAAATAGATTTAGCAAAACACTCCGGCATTCATTTAAGTGATATAAGTCGGATATTCAACCACAAGCAACCTCTTTCTTTACAAAATCTAGATGCAATCACCACAGCACTAGGATTAGATGAAGATGCTTTTTACTCTGATTAACGAACATCACCGCTACATTAACTGGTGATGCAGCAAAAACAGGAGTAACAGGAAAAGTTCCAATGGTAGATATCACATACAAAGTGAAAGATGATTCTAACAGTGTATCTTTAGATTTGGCACAATTCAATGTATTGTATACAAATACAGATGTCAATCAGAAATCCGCATTTGGTATTAGTATCCCATATCAGGTTGAACGAACTTACTCCTACATGAAATCGTTCGTCTATGCGGAAGCATTTGGGAATCCTTATCTTGATGAGCCATCACCGGCCTTTGATTATGTAAAGGCAGGTGCAAAAGTCAAAGTGACAGATGAATCAGGAAAAGAATATCCAAACACGCTTGGTAGTCATGTGGGGTTTCCTTGGTCGTTTTCATCTAAATGCCGGGACATTTCACTTTTAAGAAAACCTTTACGATCGGGTTGAAAGAAAATGGTGAAGTTAAACCTTATTCGAAAGCACTCTATTATAACTATGCACCTGGGGGAGATGTAAACAAAGATAATGTCATCGATGTAAATGATGCCCTTTTCATTAAGAAATATTGGAAAGAAAATAAACGTGAAGCGGATGTTAACTATGACGGAGTAGTCGATGGGAAAGACATGCAATATGTACTAAATAATTACTTAATGCAAAATCCATGGATGGAAAATGCTCCAAAAGCGGAAAAGAAATACCAAGGTAAAACTTTAGAGGATGTACTGAAAGAAGTAGGCATGTAATAGTGATATTTTTTTAGAGAATCAATTATTGCTAGAAATCCCCTACAGATAGACACTAAATAAGAGAGCAGGATATTTTGTTCTTAATAGTCTATCTGGGAGGGGATTTTTTATAGTTGTTAAAATTAAGTTAATTTTAAAAAGTATTATAAACATTTTCACAGGTCTCTGCTTTTGGTTGGTAAAAACAGTGATTTTTGTACTTCCCCACAAAAGGTTGATTATACCAAGTTGGGGGGCAACCACCTGGCGGCTTAAAATACCACAAACTAAATTTCGCTGGCCAAAACCTGTCTCCTTCAACTGCGCGACGTGCTAAACGTTTTTCTTGTTCTCTGGCTCTTTGATAAAAATAGCCATGTTGAACAGCTTCGAAGGCATGTGGCTGATAAACCATTTGTGGGATGGTTCGAATACCGATAAAGTCTGAACAATTCGCTCGTATTCGATTAATTCCTACATTCCCAACAAGCTGCATTCCCATTTCACCTTCACCTTCAGCTTCCGCTCGAAGTAACCTTGCTAAAAGATCAATATCTGAAGTTCTTGCTTTTACAACTGGCATCCGTTCACCCCCTTTTTTATTTGAACTAATTTTCCAATATTAACTTCAAATTAACAAATGATTAGTCAAGTTAAAAAATGGGATCTAAATACGATAAAAGCATTTGACGAACAATCTATAAATAATATTAAAGTAATCATTCATGTAGAACAATGTGAGAATTTGACCAACAATTTTTGCCAGAGCTTTGAGTTTAAGAACGAAGTTATAGATTGAAAAGTGTTGGGATTCAAAAGCCGCAAAACCTTGATAGGTATTGCTGTTTTTTTTATTGTTTTTTTAGGTTTAAATTAAAGTAAAGAATGGAAGCAACAGTCAATTGGGTTGTTGCTCTTTTAATGCACCTGACAAATATGTATCGGGATAAGCAACCATCTAATAAATTGTCAGTATTATATTCTAAAAGGAGGCCTACATGTATGTATAGGCAACAATCAGTTAGTAATTTGATTGGTCAACCAGTTGGTGTTTCTTTAATAAATGGTCAAGGGGTTTCTGGAGTTTTATGTAACGTGACTGGAGGGAGTATTTATTTAATGGAATACTTATACCAATCCCAGTTTGCCATGAAACAATATGATATCAGACAAATTCAAGCTTATAAACCCTTATCCAGCTTGTTCCGCTCCACAACCCTTATACTAAGTAGAAAATGGCCTAGAGGCCTTACACTAATGAAGAGTATCTGCAGGTTTGTAGATGCTTTTTTGGGGGTTAGTAAAGAAAGACAAAAAATGTATGCATTAGAACCAGAATAATAAAAATGCTCAATTTATGAATAGAGAGCAATCCCTACTAATCCAGAAAGTACAATAATATAGGCGGGATGCCAGTTGAACTTTAGAAGAGCCACAAGTGACAATCCAAAGACAAGTAATAGGCTTAATGTATGCCATGTAAAATGGAGACTTATAATGTTATTTGAAAGTGCAAACCTAATGGCTGCATAAAAAATTAAACTAGTGACAATCGGTCTTAACCCATAAAACATTGATTTTACAATTGGATAATGATTTAACTTAAGAAAACAGGTTGCTACAATAAGAACCAGAATGATCGATGGAAGCAAGATTCCTAAGGCAGAAATGATAGAACCCGTAATTCCAGCTGTTGAATACCCAACAAGAATAGCACAATTTGTTGCAATTGGACCAGGTGACATACCTGCAACGGCTATAACGTTTGTAAACTCTTGAGTTGTCATCCATCCATGCTTAATCACCTCTAGCTCTATGACCGGCATGATAGCGTATCCCCCACCAAAAGAAATTAAACCAACGACAAAAAACATTTTGAATAGTTCCCACAATATCATTGTTTTTATCCCTTCATTTTAAATTCCTGAGCCC
This sequence comes from Bacillus sp. AFS031507, assembly GCF_002584635.1. Classification (NCBI taxonomy): domain Bacteria; kingdom Bacillati; phylum Bacillota; class Bacilli; order Caryophanales; family Bacillaceae; genus Bacillus; species Bacillus sp. AFS031507. The sequence continues at coordinate 173,129 of NZ_NUOW01000006.1, read as the reverse complement.
ATAAAATAATCGATATCATATACATCCGTTTCTTTCTGTTTGTCAAATTGGACTTTGTAGCCCAATTTTTCTTTTAAATTGATTAAAATAATACCTGCTAAAGCACCAGCTAGAATTGCAAATATAGGATGAATAAAGAAAAGAATAGGAATCCCTACCGCAAAAAGCCCGAATGTAGATTTGTCAACAATCGCTGTTTTTCCAGTTTTGATAGCCGCATATACGATTAGGGCAACGATAGAAGCTCGAATTGAAAGGAAGGCAGCTGCTACTTTGGGATTACTCTGGAATAAACTGTACAAAATTCCTAGCGTAAGGACAATTAAAAAGGTCGGCAAGGAAACACCTAGCAGGGCGGCAATTGCCCCTCTTATCCCACCTATTCTTTTTCCGATAAATGTTGCAGAATTAATGGCAACCGCGCCTGGCACTGATTGAGCTAAGGCAAATATATCCGTAACATCTTCGCTTTTTAACCATTTTTTTTTATCTACCACTTCTTTTTCAATTAATGGAATCATGGCAAACCCACCACCGAATGTAACAGGCCCTATTTTAAAAAAAGTCCAAAAAATTTGAAGCAACTTTTTCCATTCTTTCTCCATTCAATTCACTTCTTTCCTGGTTATTTTCTATTGGCATCTTTAATTACGTATCAGTTCTTATTCCCTACGTTAACAGGTGAATCAGAAAAGGTAAATTGCAAGAAATGCATGGGGTATAACAGATTATTATACTTAAGAAAAATTTTCTCATTTATTTGTATGTTACAATCATATATACGAAGCTTTTCAATTATTGGAGTTGATTTCATTGAACATAGAAAACTTGAAAATGTTTTGTTTGGTAGTAGATGAAGGCAGTATAAGCCAAGCGGCACGATTAAGTTATGTGTCACAACCTGCAGTAACCAGGCAGATTCATCAATTGGAGAATTATTATGGAACGTTGTTGTTTGACCGATCAGAGGGGAAATTGACAGTAACAGAAACAGGAAGGATGCTCTATCCTTTTGCAAAAGCAATCGTCAATGACTTCGACCGATCTAAAGAAGTGATTAATCAAGTAACTGGCGAGTCAAATGCGAGCCTCAGGGTAGGCGCTTCCTTGACAATTGGTGAGTATTTATTACCAAGCTTATTAGGTAGTTTTAAAAAACAAGCACCAGAAATAAAAGTAACATTAACCATTAAAAATACACCAAGTGTCTTAGAGGATTTAGCGAATAATGTAATCGATTTAGCGTTGGTAGAAGGTATGGTTGAAAATAAGAATTTTATTGTAGAGAAATTTGCTGATGATGAATTGGTTCTTGTATATCCTGCTGATCACCCGTGGAGGAATAGAACAGAAATCAATATAGAAGAATTGGCAAATGAACGAATGATTTGGCGTGAATCCATTTCAGGAACACGACTAATCGTAGAAAATGCGTTAAGGGATTATGGAGTTTTAGATCGAATGGAAAGCTATATGGAGATTGGCAGTACACAAGCAATTAAAAGTGCCGTAGAGGCGGGACTTGGAATTAGCATATTACCAAGGCTAACCGTGGCAAGAGAATTAGAACAAGGCTTTTTATATGAAATAAAAATGACAGGGATAGAAATAAAAAGAAATTTATGGCTGGTCAAAAAACCTCAGAGATTTCAAAGCATTGGAGTTTCAAATTTTGTCGATTTTATCCATTCATAAATAAGATAAGAAAATTTATAATTGAGAAAACTCTTCCTTTACAGGATGAAAGTTTTCTTAACACAATTAATTTATCTGAATTTTATAAATTTTTTGTTGAGTGTGTAAGCGTTTCCAAATATAATGTTAATAGGCAGATAGCAAACGTGGCATATCTGGTTTATATCAATCCTAGAATATCAAAAGACTTTCAAGGACAACTAGCACATTCAGATGAATTTTTAGTGTTGCTTAATTTTGTACTGGGAGAGGAGAACTTGATATGGGTAAAGTTGAAAATTGTCTGATTAAATCTTGGAGGAATTTATTTTATAATGTAAAAGTAGATTACCGAGAACTAACGGATGAGGAACAATGGGAAATAATTACGAAGGCTTTCAAATATTAATTTAAAATATTTACTTTTTATTATAGTACATGCGGATAGAACGATACTCATTTGAGTGTCGTTCTTTTTTAAATAATCAAAAAGGAAGAGAAAACGTTTCTTCCTTTTAGACTATCCTAGATTTCGTTTAAAATCTTTCTAGGAGTTGTCAAGCATTTATTTACAGCTGATTTAGCGGAAAAGAAACTACAAACACAACTATTAGAAAAGAGCCTAATTTAAAAAGCATGGTTTGAAACAAAATCTTCAAAACATGCTCTTTCTGTGAAGCTTCTATACAATTGGGTAAAAATTCATTTTTGCTAACATTTGCTCGTACCTGTTAAATTCATTTGTGTTAATTATTTCACTTACTGTTTTCAATGTAGTTAATGCACTTTCAATTAAAAATTCTCTAGGATCTACTTTATTATTCATCAGTTCTTCTTGTATAAAATATAACAAATTTATATACGTGGCACTTTTAGGATTTTCCGCTTCAAATTTCTTTTCAATCACTTTTTTTACATTCAATGTGGCCATGGAAAATTCATTATTAAAAAAATCATGGTAATCTGATTTTGGAAGTAGTTGATTTATATCCTCTGGTACGAATAATTGGATGTCCTTTCTACTTATATCATCCAGAATCGTCATAACACGCTCCAAACAGTAAGCAGCAATTTGCCGTAATGGTATTGTTCTGTGCAATACATTACTTGTATTCAAAATATGTTCCATCATTCCTAAATAAAGAACGGCACAATCGACCATGTATTTTGCTTGGTTGTTTGGGAAAATATTTAAAAAACGTCCATATATCCATTTTAAATATAAATATCTCCCTTGCTTTATAAATTTAATCAGCTCTGGTTCATTAGATACGAGCACATCCTCAATGAGCTGATTTAATTTATTTTTTCTGTTATGTTCTATCATAAAATGGACCTGTTCAATGAAAATGTCCTTGTCTGTAATGTCTTCCCCAATGAGTAATTTATCTCTCTCCATTTTCATGTTATCTAGTATAAGATTATAAACCGCTTTAAACAATTCCCCTTTAGAAATAAAATAATTATAAAAAGACCCCTTTGAAATTCCGCTATGATTCAAGATATCTTGAATGGATGTAGCGTGATAACCCTTTTCAATAAAAAGTTCATGTGCTTTATCTATAACATTCCTTTTTTTCTTATTCATCCTTTTTCCCCTTATGTCAAGTCTGACTTTTTCTCTATTTTTATTATACCACAATGAACCATTAGTATACTTTTGTACTAATGGTTCATTTATTTGTTGCTTGAGTATTCTGAAAATGGTAAGATAGGTTCTATAATTAAAGTACAAAAATATACTTTAAGTACAAATTTTATAAAAAAGGAGAATAATGTACATGTCAGAGAAAAGAACGTAACCAACAAATGGAAAATTCTTATTTAGCTATGAGGTATGAATGGATGAACTAATACATTTGCAAAAATGGGTTTTATCAAAGCGCTTTAGAGGAGGAGTAAGGTTAATGAGCACGAAACGTTTACTTTTATTGAACATTATTATGTTACTTGTATTAGTCGGAGCAGGTGTAGGGGGGTATGCCTATTACAATCGAACTGCCAACTATTTAACGACAGATAATGCGCAAATTGCTGGCCAACAAGTAACCATAGCTGCTCCTGCATCTGGGAAATTAACTGATTGGAAGGGCAATGTTGGTGACCGTTTTACGAAGGATTCTACTATAGGAACAATCACAACAACAGGGAAAGATGGAACACCTGAAAATATGAAAGTTACCCTTCCAACAGATGGAACGATTGTACAAAATAATGCCGTGCAAAATTCCTTTGTTGCTGCAGGAACGCCGCTGGCACAAGTATATGATCTAACTAAATTATGGGTTACTGCAAATATTGACGAAACGGACATCGACGAAATTGCTGTAGGTCAAGATGTCGATATCTATGTGGATGCTTTTCCAAATAGCACGTTAAAAGGGAAAGTCCAACAAATCGGCTTAGCGACAGCGGGAACATTTTCTCTATTACCAAGTTCAAATACGACAGGTAATTACTCAAAAGTTACTCAAGTCGTTCCAGTTAAAGTAACGATAGATGATAATAAAGGTGTTGCAATTGTTCCCGGCATGAACGTAACCGTGCGAATTCAGAAGTAGGTGATAATATGTCAATATATATCACGGTTTATGTTGCACTAGCCATGTTGTTATTGCTTTTCATCAATTTTAGGATGATGAAACAAAAAAAACCGAACCATGATCAAACGAAAATGATGAGGCAAGAGGTTAGGGAGAATATTGGTAAAGCTGATTTTAAGGTTGAAGAGTTTAAGGAAAGTAGTACTCGAACGGAACAGAGTGATACAAAAGTCCAGAAGAATGATCAACAAGATTTATCAGATCAATTGGAAAAAACGCTGGAAGATTCAGCTATTTCTGAATCAGCATTGAAAAACGTAGAAATTGAGGTTCAGCAGAAAGAAAAAATGAACCAGCCAATACAACAAGTTAAAGACGCAAAAAACGATGCAGGAACAGGGAAATTACTTGCGGCTCTGCTGATCGGTGCTTTTGTTGCCATTCTAAATCAAACCTTACTTAATGTGGCCATCCCACATATTATGAGTGATTTAGGTATTTCAGCAAGTACCGTTCAATGGCTCTCAACCGGTTATATGTTAGTGAACGGGATCGCTATTCCTATATCAGCTTATCTTATTGAAAAGTTTGGAACAAGGAAGCTAATGATTGCGGCTATTTTTCTATTCACCTTAGGGTCGTTAGTTTGTTCCTTATCAGCCAACTTTAGTATGCTGATGATTGGAAGGATCATCCAAGCGTGTGGTGCTGGTATTATTATGCCCCTGTTAATGACTGTTTTTTTCGCATTGTTTCCTCCAGAAAAACGAGGAAAGGCAATGGGAATTATGGGTGTAGTTATGATATTTGCTCCTGCAATTGGTCCTACATTATCCGGGTGGCTCATTGGACATTATTCATGGAGATTATTGTTTGACATTGTCATTCCAATCGGATTCCTTGATTTAATTCTTAGCTTCATGTGGATGAAAGACGTAACCAAGGTAACGAATCCTAAATTTGATTTCCCAGGATTTTTATTTTCGACATTAGGTTTCGGGTTCTTGTTATATGGTTTTAGTGAAGCAGGGAATAATGGCTGGACAAGTACTATCGTAGTATCAACATTAATCATAGGTACCATTTCATTTATCGCCTTTGTCTGGCGTGAACTGACTGCCGAGAAACCAATGCTTGATTTACGGGTCTTTAAATATGATATTTTCTCGCTGACGACTATAATAAGTATGTTTGTTAATATGGCTATGTTTGGTGCAATGATCTTGCTCCCGATTTATTTGCAAAATATTCGCGGCTTTACGGCATTACAATCCGGTTTATTGATGCTTCCAGGTGCAATCGTGATGGGAATTATGTCACCAATTGCCGGTGCTCTTTTTGATAAAATCGGTTCAAAATGGCTTGCGGTAATCGGCTTAACAATTACGGTAATTACTTCATGGGGATTTACTAGTCTTAGTATGACTACAAGCTATAGCCATATTCTTTTTCTATATGTGATGCGGATGTTTGGTATGTCCTTCATCATGATGACAGTCATGACAGAAGGTCTTAACCAATTACCTCGACAACTGGGGGCGCATGGAACGGCTGCCTCAAATACGGCAAGGCAGGTGGCTGGAAGTATTGGGACGGCGTTTCTTGTTACTGTCATGACGACAAGGCAAGGGATGCACGCAGGTGAATATGGTAGCGTCATCACAACCTCCAATCCTTTTATAGCTAGTAATTTTGCACATCTTGGGCAGGGTTTGGGGGCTTTAACACACATGCCGGCTGATGCGGGAAGGCAGCTTGCCACCTTTTTGATTTATGGTCAGACCATGCAACAAGCTACAATTGATGGAATTAATGATACCTTTATGGTTGCAACGGGAATTGCATTTGTAGCTTTGATTCTATCATTCTTTATTAAACGGTCACGAGTTAAAGAATAGTCGTGGAAATCAAGGTCCACTCATTTAATTTCCATTGAAAGTAGGATTAAAAAATGGCAGATTTAGGTCTTTTCATTATTCGTTTGGCTGTTGGTCTTACGTTTGTAGGACATGGAGCCCAAAAGTTATTTGGCTGGTTCGGTGGACCGGGTCCAGTCAAGTTCGGTCAATGGTTAGGGTCGATCGGAATCAAGACGGGTGGAATAACTTGGGCGATTTTAGCAGGATTATTCGAACTAATTGGAGGTCTCCTTTTTTCGGCTGGCTTGCTGACATGGCTTGGGGCAATACTAATCATTATCGTTATGATTGACGCGATTTTTACCGTCCATCTTAAAAATGGCTTTTGGCTTACTGAAGGAGGCTATGAATACAACTTCATTTTGATTGCTGTTGTCCTTGGGGTGGCCCTAATTGGACCTGGGGATTACGTATTATTTTATAATCCATAAGGCACAAATTAATGAAAAGTCCTACTCTAAATATAATCCGGGTGATTTCTACTAAGAATTCACCCGGATTTTATACCAGTTTATATTCCACTTATCCCGCACGGTGCAAAAATCTAAAAGTAATTGATTGTATTTATCTTGGTGCTCAATATTTGGCATATGACCTGCTTCTTTAAAGATGAACATCAATTTATGAATAGAGAGCAATCCCTACTAATCCAGAAAGTACAGGCAATTTTTCTTCCAACACAAATAAATTTATCTGAATTTTATAAATGTTTGTTGAATTTGTAAACGCTCTCAATTATAATGTTAATAAGCAGATAGTAAACGTGGCTATCTGATAAATACAGCATTGGTGGGACTGATACTAAAATGATTTCTTGATTAAGAGCACATTATCAGGAAACATTGAGTGTATAATATATCCTAAATCATATGTTGCTTAAATCAAACCTAGACTATCAAAAGGCTTTCGAAGAACAACTTAGCACATTCAGAAGATTTTTTAGTGTTGCTTAATTTGTACTGGGAGAGGAGAATTTGATATGGGTAAAGCTGAAAGTTGTTTAATTAAATCTTGGAGGAATTTATTTCATAATGTAAAAGTAGATTACCGAGAACTTACTGACGAGGAACAATGGGAAATAATTATGAAGTCTTTCAAATATTGATTTAAATATTTATTTTATTAATGAACAAGCGGTTAGAGCGATGCTCATTTGAGCGTCGTTCTTTTTATTTACTGATAAGTAAATCATTGTTTAAATTCACTACAAAACAGGAGCGAATTTATGAATTATATTGATATGGGACAAGGAGAAACGTTAGTGTTTGTTCATGGATTTTCAAGTAATAAAGAATCATGGACTTGTCAATTTGATCTAGCTGAAAATTACCGTTTGATCATTCCTGAATTAAGAGGCCATGGTAAGTCTGTGGTATTTGAAAATATTTCAATACAACAATTTGCGAAAGACGTACTAGATTTATTAGATGAATTAAATATCGATAAAGCTCATTTTTGCGGATTATCGTTGGGGGGAATCATTGTTCAAGAAATTTATAAACAACAGCCCCACCGTGTAAGTTCTTTGATCTTATCAAACACGTTTTCACAAATAAGTAATGTATTTAATATCCTCTTTACATTCTATTTTAAATATCGGTTGAAAAAATATACAAAAATGGATGGGGATGAAATCATTTCAAAAGCTGTTAAACGAATTATATATAACAATAAAAATGAAGATCTCCTTGAAAATGCAAAGTCAGCCCTAACTTATAATGAAAAAGGCTTCGCAAATACACTAGTGTCCTTACCAAAAGGATTTAGTTACTTAAATATGTTATCTACCTTGCCGGTTCCAATCCTCATACTTGGAAGTAAAAATGATAAATTAGCACCTGTCAGGTATGCTAAGCAATCGTATCGAAATGCGAATAAATCAAAAGCAGAGCTTCATATATTTGATAAAGCGGGTCACCTCCCAAACATAGAACATAAAGAAGAATACAATCAAAAACTTTTAGAATTTTTACAAAGCGTTTGTTAATAGATAAGAACTTCCAATACCGAATAATTAGTGGTAAAAAAGAGTTCCTTTAAAGCAAACAAGAACATTAGCCAACGCTTGGCCCTTCTCTTAACCGATAGGGCCTTATTTGCGTTCATAAAACTCCTATACGCTTACCTCAAGTTAATCCGCTAGTTGAACTGCATTATTGATAGAGGTAAATTAGGCCGTGTTCTAACTGATAACCGGATTACCTACAAGTTTATATTTTGGATTTATACTATCAAATGCTTCTTGTTCGCTGTTTTGAGGAAAAAGCTGAGCAGCTAGCTCAGCAAGGGAAAATTCATGGTACGATGCATTCTTGTATTGGCCAAGAAGCGACCGCAGTTGGGGCATGTGCTGTTCTTAAAAACGAAGACAAAATTCTAACTACGCATAGAGGACATGGACATTGTATTGCCAAAGGTACTGATGTCAAATCTATGATGGCAGAATTGCTAGCACGTTCGACAGGCGTTTGTAACGGAAAAGGCGGATCCATGCATATTGCCGACTTAGATAAAGGGATACTCGGGGCGAACGGAATTGTCGGGGCAGGTATCACTTTAGCAACAGGTGCTGCATTAACTGCCCAAATGAAAAAATTAGATTACGTAGTTGTATGTTTCTTTGGGGATGGTGCAACAAATGAAGGGGCTTTTCATGAGTCGTTAAATTTAGCTTCGATTTGGAAACTTCCTGTTATTTTTTTCTGTGAAAATAATCAATATGGAATGTCTGGTCCAGTTAAAGAAATGATGAATGTAGAAAATATTGCTGACCGTGCATTATCGTACGGCATACCAGGTAAAACAATCGACGGAAATAACATAATTGAAGTATTAAATACAACAGCTGAAGCAGTTGAAAAAGCACGTAAAGGTGAAGGGCCAATCCTAATTGAGGCAAAAACGTATAGATGGAAAGGACATGCAAGAACTGATGCTAGAAAATACAGAAGTCGAGAAGAGGAAGCAGAATGGAGAAATAATAAAGATCCGATTGCTCTATTCTATCACCTTTTAATGCAAGAGCGCATATTAACAGAAGCACTGGATAAAGAAATCAAAGAAAGAGTCAATCTTGAAATGGACGAAGCCGTAAATTTTGCGGAAAATAGCCCACAGCCTTCACTAGAATCCCTAGAAATGGATGTATACGCTTAATAGTTAAAGTAGAGGAGGTATTCAGATGAGAGTAATTACTTATGCTGAGGCATTACGAGAAACCATTTGTCAGGAAATGAGAATAAATGAAGGCGTTTTCATTTTAGGGGAAGATATCGGGAAATACGGTGGAGCGTTTGGAGTTACGAATGGAATGCTTGAAGAGTTTGGTGCAGAACGGGTACGTGATACACCGATTTCAGAAGATGCGATCAGTGGTTGTGCGGTAGGTGCTGCTGTGACGGGTATGCGTCCAATTCTAGAACTTCAATTTTCTGACTTTATCACATGCGCAATTGATAATATAGTCAATCAAGCCGCAAAATTACGCTACATGTTCGGTGGTAAAGGAAGTGTTCCTCTCGTTGTACGATTACCTAGTGGCGGAGGTGCAGGATTAGCCGCTCAACACTCACAAAGTTTAGAAGCTTGGATGGCACATATCCCAGGTTTAAAAGTAGTTCAGCCGTCTACCCCTTACGATGCTAAAGGGCTACTTAAAGCTGCCATCGATGACAATAACCCAGTATTGTTTTATGAGCATAAACTGCTTTATTTTAAAAAAGGAGAAGTCCCAGAGGAAAGCTATTCAATCCCTTTAGGAAAAGCTGATATCAAAAAAGCCGGAACCGACGTAACGGTTGTAGCAACCGGGATTATGGTGAGGAAAGCTCTTAAGGCGGCAGATCTATTGGAGAATGAAGGGGTAAGTGTAGAAGTGATCGATCCTCGTACAATCGTTCCTTTAGATGAAGAAGCAATTATCAACTCTGTTAAGAAAACAGGACGACTAATCGTTGTTCATGAAGCAGTTAAACGAGGGGGAATTGGGGGAGAAATTGCGAGCATCATCGCCGAAAGCGAGGCATTTGATTATTTGGATGCCCCAATTGTACGCCTTGGAGGGTTAGCTGTTCCTTTGCCATATAACCCTGATTTAGAGAAAAAAGCGATTCCTCAAGTAGATGATATTATTAAAGCAGTAACATCAACCTTGAATTTTAAATGAAAGGGGGGAGTACTTTGGCTACAGAAGTGCTGATGCCTAAGTTAGGAGCGGCGATGGAAAATGGAACCATCATTAAATGGTTCAAAAATGAAGGGGAATTCATTGAAGCCGGGGACCCTCTCTTAGAAGTTATGACCGATAAAATTAATATAGAAGTTGAAGCGAATGTTTCAGGAACGCTATTAAAAATTAATTGTGTAGAGGAAGAGACCGTACCTGTCAATCAGGTTGTAGGATATATCGGTGATGCAAACGAGAAAGTAGCTGGTTTTGTTCAACAACAACGTGTATTAAATTTTGCTGCTAACAAATCTATGCATGAAGCCAATGAAGTGGATGCATCCTGTTACGAAGGAAAAACTGACCATTTGGAAAATAAAGTGAGAAGAACACCAGCCGCAAGAAAATTGGCTAATTTGCTTGGTGTCAATCTGCAACATGTGAAGGGATCAGGTTTTAACGGACGTATCCACCGTAGTGATGTGGAGAAGTTTGTTGATGCATTAAAACAACAATCAAAAACTACTCCGTTGGCGCAAAAAGTGGCAAAGGAAAATCAAGTAGATCTTACACAAATTGCAGGAACCGGTGTACAAGGAAAAATCCTTCGTAATGATGTGGTTAAAAACATCGTTAGAAATAAAGAGGCTCAAGAAGAGTCGAACACAGCAAAATCGCTAAAAATGGAAGGAATTCGAAAAGTTATCGCCCAACGAATGACTCAAAGTGCAAATACTGCTCCACATGTAACTATCGTTAGCGAAGTGGACATGACTGAGGGGATTGCCCTAAGAAACCAACTGCTTCCAATTGTGGAAAAACAGACCGGCTATCGTCTTTCCTATACAGAGATCATTGTAAAAGCAGTCGCACTTAGTTTACGGAAACATCCGATGATCAATGCATCTCTCCAAGGAGACAATATAATCTTGCATCCGAAAATAAATATCGGGCTAGCTGTGAATGCAACTTCAGGATTAATCGTACCTGTAGTAAGAAATGCAGACCAAAAGGGATTTGCTAAGTTAACAGAGGAGTGTAAGGAAGTCGGATCTTTAGCTCGTAATGGGAAACTTTCAGTTGATCAAATGGCAGGCGGAACTTTTACGATTAGTAATTTAGGAATGTATGCAGTGGATGCGTTTACACCAATTATCAACCAACCAGAATCTGCAATCCTTGGCGTAGGTCGAATCCATGAGAAGCCAGTTGGAGTAAATGGATCGATTGAGCTGCGCCCAATGATGACTTTAAGTCTTTCCTTTGATCATAGAATAATTGATGGAGCACCAGCAGCAGCATTTCTAACAGACCTAAAAACAATTCTCGAAAATCCCTATCAAATGATGATATAAGGTGAAAATATGAAGAAATATGATGTTGTCGTGATTGGCGGGGGACCGGGAGGATATGTAGCGGCCATTCGGGCTGCAAAGCTTGGATGTTCAGTTGCTCTAGTTGAAGCGGATCAACTGGGAGGAACTTGTTTAAATCGAGGGTGTATTCCTTCTAAAACCCTTCTTCATCATGCAGAAATAATCGAACAAATTCGAAAAGCGAGTAGTTGGGGAATCGAAACAGGGGAAATGCGTTTTTCATTTGAAAAGATGAACGCACGCAAAGACCAAGTGATAAAGCGTTTACGCACAGGTATCGCGTCCTTATTAAAAGAAGGAAAGATAGAACACTTTCAAGGTTTCGGATCAGTCCATGCCGATAATACAATCTCTGTTCAATCAGGTGATAAAGTAGAAAATATATTAGCAGAAAAGATCATTCTTGCTACTGGGTCGACTCCTTTTGTGCCAAATATAAATGGATTTAATCAAGTCAATATTCATACCAGTGATACGATACTTGGTATAAAAGAAATACCAAGCTCACTTGTTATTATTGGGGGAGGTGTCATTGGGGTAGAATTTGCATGCATTTTTGCTAGTTTAAATACAGAGGTCACCATAATAGAAATGGCAGAGAGCATTCTACCTAATGAAGATCCTGATGCGGCTAAGGTGCTTCATAGAGCATTACAGAAAAAGAACATAAAAATACAAACTCATGCAAAAGTAGAAGCACTTCGACAAAATGGAACGGATAAACAGGTCCTTTTTCAAACGAAAGACGGGAGTACAGTAAGCATCGCATGTGAACAAATATTAGTTGCGATCGGGAGAAAACCAAATCTATCCGCTCTTTCCGAACTGTCTATACAAATGGAAGGCTCTTACGTTTCTGTAAATAAAAATATGGAAACAAGCATCCCTGGAATCTACGCTGTAGGAGATCTAGTAGGTGGTTGGCAACTTGCCCATGTTGCAAGTGCAGAAGGAATGGTCGCTGCCGCTAATGCTGTGGGTAAAATACAGGAAATAGACTATTCTATTGTACCTAGGTGTGTTTATACTCTACCTGAAATTGCGAGTGTTGGACTAATGGAAAGGGAAGCTAAGGAGAAAGGGTATGCTGTAAAAGTTGGAATCCATCACCTTGTTGGAAACGGAAAAGCGCACTCGATGGATGGAAGAGAAGGATTTGTGAAGATTATCGCTGAGGAGAAATATGGAGAAATTCTGGGCACGGTCATGGTTGGACCACATGTAACGGAAATGATTTCGGAAGTAGCGGCATTTATGCATTTAGAAGGAACTGTTGAGGAGCTTGGAAGTTTGATACATCCGCATCCTTCATTGTCAGAAAGTATTTTTGAAGCAGCATTAGCATGGTTGGGAAAAGGGTTACACAAATAGATTTTTATGTAAGTTGCTATTACCGGTTATTATGAAAAAAGATGAGTGATGGATTAGAAATAATAATCCATCACTTTTATTAATTAAAGATTAATAGGAATTTTTTTACTTCATATATAATATTTCTCAAAAATCTTTAACCGGAATCATTTAAAGAAAGGCTGGCTCAAAAAGAGGTTTTTAACTTCCTTTTGAATCAGCCGGTTTAAGTATTGTAACTTTAAAGAGTTGGTCTATAATTTGCCCACGGTGATGCTTCTTCAAAGGCAGCGGAAGCTCTTAAAATATTCCATTCGTCAAATCTTCTTCCAATTATCTGCATTCCAATAGGCAGACCGTCGGTTGAAAAACCTGCTGGAATGGAGGCGGCTGGGTGGCCAGTCAGATTGAGGTGACTTGTAAGAGCCCAGCCCTGAGCCGGATTTATCATTTTCCCGTTTATTTCAGGAGGGGAAGGTAACTCAATTGAAAACGGCGGAAGCGCAAGAGTCGGTGCAATCAACAAATCATAGTCTTTGAAAATGGTTTGAAAGGCGTGCCAAACCTTGCTCCGTGCAATCTCTACCGCTTTATAATCCATCGCTGAGTAGGTAAGTCCCATACGGATGATTTTAACGAAAGTTGGGTCAAACAACTCTTCCTTTTCGGGTAATAATGCACTATACGCTGCAGCCATTCTACAACTAAACAAACAGGCAAATGGCTTGTATATCCATTCCTCTGCATTGTCAATTTGTGGATTGACTCTCTCTACCACACCACCGAGGGATTCAAATACCTTCACTGCATTCTCCATCACGCTTTGTACCTGTGTATCGATTTCATAATATCCGAAGTTGGAACTATATGCGATACGCAATCCTTTTAAATTGGGATTATGTACAGCTAGTTGAATATTCTCGCTTGTATTGGGAAGCGAAAATGGATCTGAGGGATCCGGACCAACCATTACGGAATAGAGTAGCGCAGCATCTTCTACCGTTCGAGAGAGTGTGCCATGGTGTAGAAAGGGATTAAGGTCACTAAATGCGTTAATTGGATCGCTCTTCGGAATTCTTCCAAAGGTTGGTTTCAATCCGTATACACCACAAGCGCTTGCTGGAATCCGAATGGAACCACCGCCATCAGTTCCTTCTGCAAAAGGAACAAGACCTGCGGCAACGGAAGCAGCTGATCCGCCGCTTGAACCCCCTGAAATTCGCTGAGTGTTCCAAGGATTTTTAGTCCTACCGAAAAGCGCATTGTCTGTTATAGATTTGTGTCCAAATTCCGGAGTATTTGTCTTTCCAAGAACTATGGCTCCAGCACTTTTGATTCTTGAAACAGCAACTGCATCCTTATTTGTTACATTATCAGAAAAAAGTCTTGATCCATATGTGGTTTTAATTCCCTTCGTCGGTGTAAGGTCTTTGATCCCAATGGGAACCCCGTGAAGTGGTCCAACTTTTTCTTCTCTCATAATGGCGATTTCCGCTTGTCTAGCATCTTTTAGTGCTAATTCGGGAACGACCGTACAAAACGCGCCGATTTTGGGATTGACTTCTTCAATCCTTTCTAAAAACATATGGGTTACTTCCACCGGAGATAGCTTTTTTTCGCGAATTTTTGCAGCTAACTCAGTAGCGGACATATATCCCAATTCTTCATGAGTCAAATTGGTCACAGAAAATTCCCTCTCATTACCTAGATATTTTTACAACCCGATGCATTGGAATGATCACCTGAATATCTAGTTAACTACTAAAAACTGGTTGCTAATAAATAACATCCGGTGAAGAGGAGCATGATATAGGTGATGATTTGAAACGTTTTTTGATTGATCCACGTAAATATCCATTGCCCAAGCAGGATTCCAATCGCAAGCGGAAGAAGGGACACCAAAGATGAATTTAGTACCTCCTTATTCGTCCCGCCAATTACCATTTGTATCACTAAACTGACGAAATAAATGCACAGATAGTAAGCTAATGTTGTATTTCGAATCATTTCTTTTGCTTTTCCAGTTCCAGAGAAATATAGGAGTAAGGGGGGACCAGGCATACCGATGCTTGAGGTTAAAAGCCCTGAAATCCCTCCTATTAAAAAATCCCTGCCTTTAGTTTGGTGTATCTTAACCTTCAATAATAAACAAACCGTCAATAAAATAATAACTAAACTAACAATGACTTTTATTAAATCGATGTTTAAATACGAATAGATACCAATGCCCAAAGGGATCCCGATGACGCTGCCTTTCAATAATCTTACTAAAATGATCTTATCTACTTCCTTTTTTACTTTGAAAATCATAATAATAGAAATAAGGAGTGAAAGGATAAGGTTGATTTGAACAGCCGAATGGGGCTGATAAATTAAGAAAAGAAAGGGCATCGAGATGATAGAAAAGCCAAAACCCGTACATGTTTGCAAAATGGATGCCATAAGAACAATTGTCACTAATATTTGCCAGTCTCCCATATCACTCATCACTTTCTATTTCGTTTTATGAACACATCTGTGCTGCTTTTTCCTATTCAGGAAAAAGCAGCAGCTACTTATTGATTAATGTTTACAGATAAATCAAATATTTGGCTTGTAATCTTGACGACTGCGTCAGGCGGTATTTCAAAGTGAACACCAGAAGGCTCCTTATGAACAGACAATAAAATATCCGTCATGTTATTTACGTTCACCCCAAATTCAACAAGGGTTTCAGGTAGACCTACTTCCTTACGGAGATCCCGAATGAATGTAACAGCCTGACCCAAACATTCCTTAGCATCTGGAGACGGCTCCGCAATGCCAAGTGCCTGAGCAAAACCCTTAATTCTTGATAAATAGAACGTGTCCAACGATTCCATCACATTCGGGAGCAATACGGCATTAGCAAGCATTTGCGGAACTCCAAATTCTCCGCAAAAGGCAAGAGCCATATTATGAATAGGTATGGCATTTACGATAGGCATAAAAGCTGATTTTGCCATTAAACTAGCCAGTTGCATATTTGCCTTAGCTTCCAGATTAGATCCATCAAGGACTGCGTTTGATAGATTATCTGCAATCATTCGAAGCGCTTGTTGTGCATAGGCATCCGTCATCGGGTTAGCCTTAGGTGAAAAATATGCCTCAATTGCATTCACCAATGTAGTAAATCCAGTAAATGCAGTAACTTCGGGAGAAAGAAACATCGTTAGTTCAGGATCCAGAATGGCTATATCTGGATTAATAAAGGGATTATAAATACTGGATTTTATCCCAATCTCTTCATTATTAATCATCGCAACTGCTGTTACCTCAGCACCGGTTCCCGTCAATGTTGGGACGGCTACATGCGGGATCGAGATTAACTGGGCTTCGGGCCACCGCTCCGTACTTCTTCCGACTTCGGATATATCTTGTATATCTTTATGAACCATCCACTTGACCGCCTTAACTGTATCTAAGGCTCCCGTGCCTCCAAGCGCAATTAATGAGTCTCCGGTATTCTCTTTGAAGAAACTGGTGCAGCGATTGACGGTTTCACTATTTGCTTCCTCATCAATATCCTCAAAAATACCAACAATCTGCACCTCTCCTTGATTCTCTTCAAACAATTCCTTGATTTGATTTATGATCCCGGACCGGGCCACGTCTCTATCGGTAAAAAGGACCACCCGTTTACTACCAAGCCCCTCCAACATATTGGGCAGCAAGGTTCGAGCTCCAGCACCAAAGTTTACGACCGTTCGAGAAGAAATTTGGAAAAATGATGTTTGCATGGAATCATCTACTCTTTTCTATACTAATTTGAAGTTTTTATTTCCACTATACTTTTCCAATTGCTTTTTATTTATAGACCTACATGTAAATAACGACGTCTTCGCCCTCAACTTCTAATTTATATGATTTTATGTTTAATTTATCCGTTTGAAATAGTGCTTTACCAGTATTTACATCCCATTCATAACCATGTCTTGGGCATCTTATGATTTCATTGCATTTTACAAATCCCGTTTGCCCATTTGGTAAACACTCAATTGTTCCATCCAACCGTTTAACATCTACCAAATTGGCAGCCTGATGAGGACATATTGCACTTACAGCAGAAAAGGTGGATTCTCCGGTACAGCATAATACCATTCTTTTACCTTGTACTTTTATTTCTTTTAGTTCACCCGGTTTCATATCATTTGTTTTGCAAACTGAATATATCATATGTCCTAATCCTCCATATCTTCCAATCTATAAAAATCACGAGCATTATCATATAGAATTCGCTGTTTCCACTCTTTGGGCATAATCGTTGGAAAGGCACGATATGGATCATCAAAATCCCAATGCGGATAGTCTGAAGCGAAGCAAAGCATCTCAGGTCCCAACATTTCAATCATTTGCATCAAATGCTTTGGATCGGGATCGTCCATCGGTTGTGTTGTGAATTTAAAATGGTCACGAATATATTCGCTCGGTAATCTTTTTAGCCAAGGCACTTCTCTTCGGAATGTTCGGAATGTCGCATCGAGTCTCCACATAAGTGGAACAACCCATGAAAATCCACCTTCAATCATCATCACTTTAAGTTTTGGAAACTTCTCAAAAACTCCATGAACAATCATATTAGCCATAATGCTTTGATAATTCTGAATTCTTAAGGCGTACCATTCGGTAAAATAAGGGGTATTACCTAATACAGTAGTTATCGCACTTCCTAGATGAAACCCGATTGGTAAATTATTTCGTTCTGCAGCCTCATATATGGGATGATAGAATGTTTTTCCAAGAGCTTCCGGTATTACACTTATCATTACCTGGATCATTTGCGGATTTTTCGCTGCTCGATCGATTTCTTCTGCAGCAGCAATAGGGTCGTGACAATTTACGTGAATTGATCCTAGAAGACGCTTATCTTTTTTTAACCAATTATCACTTTGCCAATCATTGTACGCTGTTGCAAGTGCATTTTTAAATTCTGGTTGTGTATTTGAATCCGAAGGCCAGAATATACCTGTTAAAATGCCCTTTTTAACATTGTACTTATCTAGCAATTGTTTTTTAAATAATGAATAATCAGACCCAGCTATAGTACCATTCTCAGGCCATGCATCTACCATGGCATACCCACCCGGTGTCAGCCTTCCATAAGGTAATCCAGAAGGTCTCCAGGATCCAGGAACAATATATTCTCTCCATTGTTCATCAAGATACGGAAAAAGAACTTTTAGATCAGTAAAAGCCTCATGTAAATCACAATCAATAACCGGCAATCCTTTCGTTTTCTCCTTTGAATCCTTTTCAGTGATTGCAGTAATATTAGTTTGTTCCATTCTCATAATCCTCCTTATTCTCTCTTGAGTAATTCCCAAACACCTTAACCAAAATCAAACAGTAAAATATTGTTGATTATTTTTTATTTATTCTATCAATTAAATAAGTTAATATAAAATTAATCTTTTCGATAGAAATATAAATTTTATTAATAGGAGATTAATATGAACATAGATAAATTAGTATATCTATTCGAGGTGGCAAAAACAGAGTCTTTTTCGATTGCTTCTCAAAATCTTCATGTGACTCAGTCTACAATTAGTCAGGCTGTTTTAAATCTAGAAAAGGAATTAGGAGTTTCAATTTTTCAGCGTTCACGCCAAGGAATTATACCTACTGAAGAAGGAAAGATTGTAATAAAAAAAGCCCACGAAATAATAATGAAATTTCAGGAGTTAAAAGATGAAGTTAAAACTTTTACGGATTCAATTTCAGGAGAATTAAAAATATCCACCATTTCTGGTCTTCTTAAATTACTGCTAGAACCACTATCTACCTTTAAGGAGAATTTTCCATACATATCGATTGATATTTTCGAAAATACTACTCTTGCAGTAATTGAGGATGTTGTGAACCAAAAGAGCGATATAGGACTAATCACGATTTACGATGATGTAATCAAAAATAGAGATGATATAACGTACGAGACTTTGCTTGAGGGGAAAATGAGAATATATGTAAGTAAAAATTCTCCTTTAGTTTTCTATGAAACTATAACTCCCCAAGAATTGCTTCAACAAACTCTAGTCTTATATAACGGTGATTCTATTAAATGGTTCATCGATGATTTTACAAAAAAATACGGACCTCTAAAAATATTCTTTACTTCGAATGATTCAGAAGGAGTAATGAATGCAGTTCAAAAAGGATTAGCCATTACTATTGGTCCCAGTTATTCGAATTTTCACCCCTACCTGATTTCCGGAGAAATTGTAGCAATCGATTTAGTTTATGATAGGCTTTTGACTACATCAATTGGTTGGATACACTTAAAAAACAAACATCTTCCCTTATATGCAGACAAGTTTATTAAAGATCTAAAAATAGAATTAAAAAGTAAATTTAATCGTTTCATTGATTAAGAAGAATTAGTAATAGGGTAATGCAAAGCAATCAAAGAATCTCTCAAAACCGCAAAATAAATATTTAAATAAAAAAAGGAAGAGAAAATATCTCTTCCTTTTTAACGATCTTAGATTAGGTTCCAATTGCTATCCATTTAGGATTCTTCTTCGTTTTCAAATTCATTTTTTAAATACTTCAAAAACTCTTTAGCTGTTTTAGTAGAATAATGTTTTTTTGAATGAACGGCTCCAACCCACATTGGTCTTATAATAGGACTTTCTAATTCTAAAGGAATAATCTGGCCGCTTTTTACATAATGGTTATCTTTTAAAACAGTTTCGGACATTAAGCTAATAGCTAATCCTTCTGACACATATTTAAAAATGATATCAAAATTATTTGATGTAAATAAAATATGTAACGGAGTAAAGTATTTATTCAAGTCATTGAGTAAGGCTTTATAAATATCAGGATTATCGGAATATAAGACAAATGGATGATTATTTAAATCAAAGGGAGTAATCAATTTTTTATTAGCTAAAAGAGAATCTTTACTAACAATAACTTTTAAATTTGTTTGTTTTAATGGTTCAATAGTGAATTCATTTTCAATCCAAATTTTCGGATAAATAATAGGTAATATCCCAAAGTCAATCTTGTTTTTCAATAATTCTTCTTGTATATCTTTATTGCTTCTTTCCATTACCTGGATTTTCACATAGGGAAAATCCTTGTTAAATGAAGCAATTGTTTTGGGCAAAACTGATGAAAATAGACCGGGACTTGCTGCTATTCTTATTTCATCATGTAATACGGCCTTGTGTATCAACACTTCCTCTTTTATTTCCTGCACCTTTAATAAAATTTCATTCGCTTTAATAATAATGGATTCACCTTCATCACTCACAACTGTCCCTTGTCTTGAACGTGTAAATAATTTAATACCAAGTTCATTCTCTAAATTACCGATTGATCTACTAATGGCAGATTGCGTAACATGAAGGTTTTTTGCAGCGGTAAAAAATGATTTCGTTCTAGCTACTTCGACAATATGGATAAATTGTTCAATATTCATAATTATATTTTCACCATTCAAAATAATTATTAATCATGTAGGTATGATTAAAAGGAATTATACATGATGACAAACTTTTTGTACAATTATGATTATTCGAGATAATGTGATAATTATTTACAAAAAAAGTACCAAAACACCGAATATCTTGGATAAATTAGATTGAAAGGTGAGGAGAAGTTTAAAAAATAGCACTGACCAATTATTCAGAAAAACGTAAGTCATTTCTACAATTCATGCAACTTTAGGAGGGTTTTTGTTGAAAAAGACAATTTTTTTATTAATAGCTACTATTTTACTAGCTAGTACTGCACTACTCGGTTGTTCAAAAGGATCTAGCACCAAGACCTCTACTGAAACTAAGACTTCTACTGAGAAAATTACGCTAAAACTAGCATCTCCTGCACCTGAAAACCATGTTGCCAGCAGAGCTTTGCTAGAACCGTTCGCTAAAAAGGTAAATGAATACACAAATGGTCAAGTGACAATTCAAATATACCCTAATTCTCAGCTTGGTCCAGCACCTGATTTTTATAATATGTTAAATTCTGGAATAACAGACATTGCTGTAGGTGGACCATCAGATCCTGGACACATGCCGTTATCATCTTCATACACACTGCCTGGTGCAGCTCCAAATTCTGAAGTTGCAACAAAATCTTATTGGAAAACACTACAAAATAAAAACTCTCAGGTTTATAAAACAGATTTTAAGAATAATGGACTTATTCCAATTGCAGCTCAAGTTGGCCCCTCTTCTGAACTGGTTTTTGCTAATAAGGAAGTTTCAAAAGTAAATGACCTTAAAGGATTAAAACTACATGGTTTTAAAGGTGGACCAGAATTAACTATTAAAGCACTTGGTGCTACACCTGTTGCATTGGAAATACCTGAAGTATATATTTCATTTGATAGAGGGACTGTCGATGGAGGAATTATTGGTTTACCATCTGTCCAGCCCTTAAAAATAAATGAAGTCGCAAAATATTTTACAACTAATCTAAATATTGCGCCACTTGTATTCAATTTAGCTATGTCAGAGAAAAAGTTTAATTCCTTACCAAAAAATGTTCAAGATGCCATCATCAAAGCTGGTAATGAAGTAACAAATAGCATCGGTGCTACAGTGGATAAAGAAGTTTCTGATACAAAAACACAATTAACGAACAAAGGGATGAAACCGATTACCTTTTCAGATGCTGAATTAATCGAAATGAAGAAAAAGCTCGATCCAGTTTGGAAGGGTTGGGAAAAAACATATGAGTCAAAAGGCTCTACTGCAGCGATAAAAGATATGGAAGAAGCTGTTACATCCGAAAAATAATAATAATAATGTATGTTAAGAATGGAAGAATATTTTCTTCCATTCTTACTTAAGAGAGGAGCGTTACCATGAGAAAACTTGTTTATAATTTAGAGCAATTTTTAGCATTTTTCGCGGGTTTATCAATCTTAGCTACTATTTGTGTTGTAATGGCTGATGCGCTTTTTCGACATGTTTTACACACGACACTCCCCTCTGTAAATGAAATAATCGAAAGCTTTTTAATCCTTCCACTCGTATTTTTTGGTGGGGCCATTACCCAAAGATCAAAAAAACACCTTTCCGTTCATTTTATTGTAGAAAAATTACCTGTGACAGTTGGTAGGATTATTGAATTCATTAGTACAACCCTTTCAATGCTTTTTGTCGCTTTATTAGGCTATCTATCTTTTCGGCTTACATTAGAAGCTTTTGAAACAAATGAGCTCAATTACGGACAACTAGTTTTCCCAATGTACTTATCTTATGGTATTCTTCCAGTTGGTTTACTTGTCTTTACACTCCGCTATATGATTGATTTTTACGACCAGCTTATGATGATCATTAAGCCAAATTCAGAAGAAAAGCCTGAACCGATTGCTGATAAACTTTCAATGTAGAAGGGGGAAAAAACTGTGGAACATGTAGGTCTTTATTTACCGTTTATTTTAATGTTCGTTTTCATGGCAATGGGAATGCCGATTGCTTTTGCCGTAGGGATTAGTGGTGCACTCGGGATATATTTAGTTTCAGGTGGAAGCGCTCTCATGGGAGTATTGCAATCAACTCCTTATCATGAAGTATCTAAATATTTGTTAGTTTCTCTTCCTATATTCGTCTTTTTTGCCGAAGTAATCTCGCAAACTTCGTTAGTAAATAAAATATTTGATGCCGCTCGCGTTTGGACCCGTCGCATTCCTGGAGGCATGGTTATATCAACAGTTTTAGCATCTGCAGGTCTGGGTTCAATCACTGGTTCAAGTACAGGAACTGCGGCTTTCGTAGCTAAAGCCGCCATACCAGAAATGAGAAGACTTGGCTATGATATTCGCATTTCATTAGGCACAGTAAGTTCAGCTGGTGCTATTGCCATCTTACTTCCGCCAAGTTTAGCACTTATTATGTATGGGATCATTGCAAATCAATCCATTAGTAACCTATTTCTAGCTGCAATTGTGCCAGCAATTATACAGGTTATTCTATATATTTCTCTAATTATATGGAAAGCAAAGAAAAAACCAGAATTATTTGCACCGATGGAAGAGGTAACGAAAGGGGAAGGATGGAAACATTTCGTAAATCTACTTCCTATCCTACTTGTAATTACCCTGATTTTTACTAGCATTTACACTGGAATGTTAACCATTGTTGAATCTGCTGCATTTGGAGCAATACTAATCATTGCCATTTCATTTTTTAATGGACTAACCATTCGTAAATTAGGTAAAGCCGCAATTGAAACAGTTCAAATCGCCTCTATGTTGTTTTTTAACTTAATCGGTGCCATTATTTTTGGATATTATATAACGATGACACAAGTTACTCAAAAATTAGTAAATCTTATATCATCTATGGATGCTAACAGATTTGTCATTTTAGCTTTAATCCTGTCGGTTTTCTTTGTTCTTGGCTTTTTTATGGAACAAGTTATCATTTTGGTTGTAGCCGTACCATTAGTATATCCATTAATTGAAAGCTTAGGATTTGATTTAATTTGGTTTGGTATAGTAGCAACAGTAATGGCTGAAATTGGGATGATTCATCCGCCACTAGGATTAAACGTTTTCGTAGCCACCGCCGTTTCTGGAACCAAAATTGAAGATGGCTTTGCGGGTGTATGGGGATATGTCGGAGCCTGTTTAGTATTAATTGCATTGCTAATCATCTTTCCAAATATTGCTATTTGGTTGCCGTCGATATTGTAACAAAAATCGCCATCTTTTTATAGGATGGCGAATTTTTTATAAAACAGTTTTTTGATGACGTCGGTATTATTGGAAGTAAACAATACTTTTATCTCCCCATATTGATTAGAGATATCATGGATGATTTCCCTGGAGGCCCTTAGTGTTGTAAAAAACAAATGGATGAAGGACGTTGGTCACCCCTAGCAAAAGGAAGGTTATATACATGCCGATTTGGAAAAGAAATTTAATTATTTGTTGGTTTGGAATGTTTGTAACAAATGTGGGAATGAGCCAGCTTGCACCAGTATTGCCACTTTATATAAAGCAACTTGGAGTTGATAATACAGCTTTAATTGAACAAATTTCAGGAATTACTTTTGGCGTAACTTTTATAATTTCAGCTATTTTCTCTCCTGTTTGGGGAAAGGCCGCTGACAAATTTGGACGAAAACCAATGCTATTGCGAGCAAGTCTTGGTATGGCGATAGTTATATGTTGCATGGGTTTTGTACAAAATGCATATGAACTGATAGGATTACGAGTATTGCAGGGGGTTATTACTGGTTATGCCACAGCCTGTACTACATTGATTGCTACACAGACGGATAAAGAACATGCGGGATGGGCTTTAGGTACACTTTCAACAGCATCGATTGGAGGTTCTTTGCTTGGACCAATGATTGGCGGTTATATAGGAGAGAATTTTGGTTTACAAAATGTATTTTTTATAACAGGTACACTGCTGCTGATTGCATTTATTATTACTGCTTTATTTGTAAAGGAATCTTTTACTCGTCAAGATAAAAAGGTACTTAGTGTTAAGGAAATATGGGCTACAATTCCTAACAAAAGTTTAATTATTATATTGTTTGTAACCTTTTTTATTTTAACTCTGGCGTTATATTCTGTAGAACCAATCATAACAGTATATGTCACCCAGTTGTCCGGTGATACCAGTCATGCTGCTCTGCTAGCTGGAATGGCATTCTCAGCCTCAGGTCTGGCAAATATAATTGCCGCCCCAAGACTGGGGAAAATTTCTGATAAAATTGGAGCACAGAAAGTTATGTTAACCGCCCTTGTAGTGGCAGGAATCCTTTTTATACTACAAGCCTTTGTAAAAAATCCTTGGCAATTAATAGGCCTTCGCTTTTTATTAGGATTATCAGCAGCAGGGTTGATTCCTTCTGTTAATATCTTGGTCAAGAGAATTACACCTGATTCTCTTACAGGCAGAGTTTTTGGTTTTACCATGTCGGCTGGGTATTTAGGCGTATTTGGAGGTTCAGTTTTAGGCGGGCAAGTGGCAGCCTTGTTTGGTATCAGATATGTATTTTTTATTACAAGTGCATTGTTACTGATAAATGCAGTGTGGGTTTATCTTAAAGTGTTTAAAACACTTAGTTTAAAAGAAGAAGCATTTTACAAAATGTAAAATGAATGATAAATAGAAAATAGAATGAAAGATTTAATATTATCAGAAAACAGAATTAATGAAAGCAGAAAAAACAGGGACTGCGCTGGGGAGGGATCTCATTTACTCTCATGCTGTGTAAGATTCTTTATATGATAGCAGGCGCATTGGAAACGTCCGCTATCCCCCCCCCGTCGCTGAAGGGGTTAATACGGCTGAAGATTCACTAAAGCCCTTAAACGTTAGAAGTTTTCCATATTCCTCAAAAGGTTTAGGTTTTAAGTTTGTTTTGACATAGTTCTCAAGGCAATAAACTAGATATTTCCATAAAGACAATTCATCTCCATTTAAAGAATTAAAATTTCTTCTTAACACAATTTATTTATCTGAATTTTATAAATTTTTGTTGAATGTGTAAGCGTTTTCAAATATAATGTTAATAGGCAGATTGCAAACGTGGTTATCTGATTAATACAGCATTGGTCGGGCTGATACTAAAATGATTTCTTGAATAAGGGCTAATTTTCAGGAAACATTGGATGTATAATATTCCCCAATAAGATGTTACTTAAATCAAACCTAGACTATCAAAAAGCTTTCAAATAACAACTTAGCACATTCAGAAGAATTTTTAGTGTTGCTTAATTTGTACTGGGAGAGGAGAATTTGATATGGGTAAGGCTGAAAGTTGTTTGATTAAATCTTGGAGGAATTCATTTTATAAGGTAAAAGTAGATTACCGAGAACTAAACGACGAGGAACAATGGGAAATAATAATGAGGGCTTTCAAATATTGATTTAAAATATTTATTTTTATATTAAGGTACAAACGATTAGAGCGATTCTCATTTGAGGGTCGTTCTTTTTATTTAACTGAATAATGTGGAAACTTACAGATAAAATAGAGAAAAAACGGGGAGGAACTTCTCTACGCAGGCTTTAAACTAGGCAGTATCCTTTCCGAGAGTGCTTCCTAATTTTCCGTATTTATTTAACCGTTTGTCGTATTTCTTGGACGTGTACTGGAATCCCTGATCCGAATGGATTAAGGTTCCGTACACGTTTTTTTATATCCTCTATCTTGTTCAAGACAAGCTTCAAGTTATTTCAATGAGAAATTTTCCTTGAAACAATTTCAAATACGTAGATTATAAGTTACTCATTCAAAAGCTGTAAAAGCATGTATTAATAAAGTTAAAGAATCAGAAATTCTGCCTTTTTGTATTTATATTGCTTAATTAGGTGTACATAGTTCCAATAACAAAATTCCTTAGTTCATGGCATATTAAATTATGCTAAACGTACCATTAAAAACCCTAAATTTACTAGACAATACATTAGAGCTATGATTATAAATATTCAATATATTTTGAATGATAAAAGGTTCGATTCGTAGTGAACTATTCTTTGAGGTTTTCAAAAAAATAGCTTTAAGTATAAGAAATGCTGGAGAAATGAAAAAGAGTATGTGATTCAAGCTAAATTTCCGGAGTGAACACAAGACTTGTTCAATTAACGTAGTGCCTTTTAAAAAATAATCTGAAAAGGGGATATAAAAAATGAACATTTTAGTATTGATGAAACAAACCTTTGACACAGAAGAAAAAATAGTGCTCCAAAACGGCACCATTAGTGAAGAAGGGGTAAACTTCATCATCAATCCTTACGATGAATATGCGATTGAAGAAGCAATTAAATTGCGTGATTTGCACGATGGTGAAGTAACTGTTATCACTATAGGACCTGAACGTGCGGAGAATGCGTTACGTACGGCGCTTGCAATGGGTGCAGATAAAGCGGTTATTGTTGATAACGATGATATGGATCTTGATGAATATAGTACAACCAAAATCCTTTCGGCCGTAATAAAAGATAGAGAATTTGATATTATTTTAGGTGGAAATGTAGCAGTTGATTATGGTTCTGGACAAGTAGGGCCACGACTTGCAGAAGAACTTGACATTGCACAAGTAACGACCATTACAAAGCTGGACATCGAAGGCAATAAAGCCATTATCGAGCGTGATGTTGAAGGGGATAAAGAAGTAATCGAGGTATCACTTCCTGTATTGGTCACAGCTCAACAGGGCTTAAATGAACCACGCTATCCTTCACTACCCGGCATTATGAAAGCGAAGAAAAAACCAATCGAGCGTTTAGAGATAGATGATTTAACTTTAGAGGACGATGCCGATGCAAAAACGACTGTCACAGAGACATTTTTTCCGAAGAAAAAGGAAGCAGGCCGTATCCTGAATGGTGATGTCAAAGATCAAGTTTCTGAACTTGCTACACTTCTTCGCACAGAAGCGAAGGTAATCTAATCACATAGGAGGATGAATGAATATGAGAAAAGTACTAGTTTTGACTGAAGCGAAAGCTGGAAATTTAAGAGGTGTTTCACTTGAGGCACTGACTGCTGCGCAGCGTATCGCTGAAGGCGGGGAAATTATTGCTGTTGCGATAGGCAGTGATGCGACTCATTATGCAAATGTTTTGGGTCAACATGGAGCAAAAAAAGTATATATTATTGGCAACGAAGAACTGGATGTATATACAACGGATGCTTATTTACAAGCTTTGCGCCAGTTAATTGACGCTGTAGAGCCAGAAGCGATTCTAATGCCTCACACGGCTATCGGAAAAGATCTTGCCCCGCGTATTGCAGCTCGTTTTGGGCTTGGTCTTGTATCTGACGTAATTGATGTTCAGATTGATAACGGAGAAGTAATCTTCACGCGTCCTATTTATTCCGGAAAAGCGTTTGAGAAAAAGAAAGTAGTATCTGGCATCCCATTCGCGACAGTGCGTCCGAATAATATTCCAGTGAAAGAAATAGGTGGAACAATTGAGGTTGTCCGTTTTAGTGTAGAAATCAAAGATTTACGTACGATTGTAAAAGAGGTAGTACGTAAAACTACTGGCGGTGTAGACCTGTCAGAAGCGAAAGTAGTCATCTCTGGTGGGCGCGGTGTCAAATCCTTAGATGGTTTTAAGCCGCTTCAGGAACTTGCGGAGGTACTGGGTGGTGCGGTAGGAGCATCCCGTGGTGCATGTGATGCTGAATACTGTGATTACTCATTACAAATCGGACAGACAGGAAAAGTCGTAACTCCTGATTTGTATATTGCCTGTGGAATTTCAGGAGCCATTCAGCATCTTGCTGGGATGTCTAACTCAAAAGTAGTCGTAGCGATTAACAAAGATCCAGAAGCCCCAATCTTTCAGGTAGCAGACTATGGTATTGTTGGTGATTTGTTTGAGGTGGTTCCATTGCTTACGGAAGAATTTAAAAAAGTCCTAGTAAACTCATAAAAAGATCAACTAAAGTAATCAGACATTCCTTTGTTATTCATAATGGGGTGTCTGATTACTTTATTATTACCCCAACTATAACCGATATTCTTTTATAAGGTAGTAGGGACGAATCCCTGCAACTTACTTTTTTTGGGGAATTAACTGGATCTTTTTTTATTTGGCTTGTATATGTAATTTACATATATGAGCAATATAAGTTATAATTAATTTAATCTTCAAACATTTATTAATAGAACCACTTAGATTAAGCAATGTGAATCAAATAGTTTAATATTACCATGCGATTTTTACTTAGAGGGAGTAGTGATCCATTAGTCTTACTTCAAGGTTTTGAAAAAAGAAGGTTGGTTTTAACAATTTGATTTGAAAAATCAGTTTAATCTGATTATTTTCGATTTGAGGGGGCGTGGAACTAAAAGATATTAAATAACACTCTGTAAGAGATATATGCAAGTGCTACAGCTTTTAGAGAAGTACAGAAATGCTTGGTTGCTTGAAAAAATCCTAAAAATTCTATTCATAAAAGAATACAATTTAACGTTAAGGTATAGGTGGGAATTAGGTTGGTTTTTTTAGAATACATTGTAAATCTTTCAGTATTTTCATTATTTGTTATTATTCCATTAGTCATCCATTCTTTCATCAATTATAAGCAAGTTACTAAGGTTCGACTCTGGGCAGGTTTATATGCTGGGATTTTTACCTTTATCCTTGTTGTGTTATCTATCAAGCAACTTGGGTATTCTTTTGACCTACGATTTGCATCCGTCATCCTTGTTTTTGCGTATCTTGGCAACTTGGCAGGATTAATTACCGGGGGATTTGCACTACTTGCAAGACTGTATGTAAGTGGTAATTGGTATGTTGACATATTGGGTTGGACAATCGTTATGCTTGGTTTTTCGTTCATGCATCTATATATTTCTCGACTTACATCAATAAAAAAAGCGATAATCCTAATTGGTACATATGTTTGTATCTATATATTATTTGTATCATTTTTTTACAAAATTAATGATAATCCATTCTTTTATCTCGAGCATTTACTATTTGTGGTTTCAGGGGTGATCTTTGCAACCTTTTTAATAGAGTCATATGCCAAGCTGTATAGATTGAATAATAAGTTGTCATATAAGTATAAGAAGGTAGAGGAAAGTGAATCAAAGTACCGGCTAATTACAGAAAATACGTTTGATCTAATAGCGGTGATGGATAAAGAGAATTCAATTAGTTATTTTCTACCTTCTCATAAGATTGTTTTCGGGTATGAAGAAGCTGAGCTGGAAGGGCTCGATTTATCTACGTTTATTCATCCTGACGATGTTGGTATGTTTAATTATACGCTGACTAGGATGTTTGATAATAAACAATATAAATCGATTGATTTCCGTTTCCAGCACAAAAATGGGGAGTGGATTGAGTTAGAGTCCAGTTGTATGCCTGTAAAAAAGGAAGACCATTCCATTGAACATATCGTCATTATTAGCCGAGATATTTCTGAACGTAAAAAATCAGAAGAAATTCTTTTGCAATCTGAAAAGCTAGCCATAATAGGTGAGTTAGCTGCTGGAGTGGCACATGAAATAAGGAATCCCCTTACAACCATAAAGGGGTTTGTTCAACTTTATAAGATGGGAAATAATTCAGCTGACTATAGTGATTTGCTCCTTAGTGAATTGGATCGAATCGAAACGATTACAAGTGAACTGCTCTTTTTGGGAAAACCTCAAGCGATCCAACTTAAACATACTAATATAAGAGAATTAATAGAAAGTACGCTTGATTTATTTTCCCCTCAGGTCATTATGAATGATATTCAATTTAAACTAAATGTTGAAGATTCGCCAATAATAATAACTTGTGAGAAGAACCAATTAAAGCAGGTATTTGTTAATGTGATAAAGAACGCAATTGAAGCTATGAAGGATGGTGGTAAGATCCATATTAACCTACGGAAAAGTTCAGATAGTCAGTGTATTATTTCTTTTCAAGATCAGGGTTGTGGCATCCCAGAAGAATTGCTTCCTCGTTTAGGTGAGCCTTTTTACACTTTAAAAGAAAAGGGAACCGGACTTGGGTTGATGATCTGTCATAAAATTATTAAGCAGCACAATGGCAGTATTACCTATCAAAGTAAAGTAAATGAAGGAACCTTTATCGAGATTATGTTACCTTTGGCGAGTTAAGATAAGAAAACATTGGGTTTACCTTTTAGTATTAAATTTAAGTATTCTTAAAAAAATTGGAGGAGGCATTTTTGTGAGTGATCAAGAAAAAATTTTACTGTATAAAACCTCTATCATTTTAAGGAAAGATACTAGCATGATGAAGTTAAACGATATTATTGACGAACTGGGTCGTGTTATTGAATCAAAAATGAAAGTTGACTGATTGTTATGATTGAATAAAAGAAACTAAAGTGAAATTGGCCAGAAACACGAATCATTGGAATTTATTGGATTTATGTGCCGTTGCGGTTCCCACTTGAAAGCAATAGTGGACACACCGTTTGGCATGTACAGGGAGAGGAGAATTTGATATGGGTAAATTTGGAAAATGTTTCATTAAATTTTGGGAAAATTTAATTTATAGGGTAGAAGTTGATTACCGAGAATTAACCGACGAGGAACAATGGGAAATAATTGCAAGGGCTTTCAAGGACTGATTTATTATATTTATATTTATATTTATATTTATATTAAATTAGGTACAAATGGTAAGAGCGATCCTTATTTGAGGACCGTTCTTTTAATGAAGTGATTTAGTTGAACGTGATGGATATGAAGAATTTATTTTTATGTAAATACTTGACAGTTAATATTCCACTTGAGTTTTAGAATAAAAGACAATAAAACCATACTTGCATAGAGTGGCAATAATACAAAATGGTTGATACAGACTGTTCAGGAAGTGCAGCAGGAGCAACATAAAAGAGAATTTTGATGGGGGTCAGAAGATAAATTCTGATCCATTTTTCATCAATAAAATTGTCCTTTTTATCTAACATTTAGTTTAATTTTACTATTTGTTAACTTGGGGTTTACTTACACCTATTAAAATGTACTACATAAACTTTTTTTGCTTTTTTATAAAAAGTTTAGCGGTTCTGTTTATGCATAAATTACCCCAAGATATTGCGCATTTAATTGGACATAAAACTAAGATTTATGGCAAGATCCCCAACTGAATAAAGTGGACAGTCTCTATAGCTATTTTTTCTAAGTAATATATCAAATAGTCAGTCTAAGGGATCCAGGTGGTATTTTTTTGCAAAAACATATAAAAACATTAATTACTGTAGATTGAAAAGGATGGTGTCTTTATTGCAAAATTTCACGTTTATTAATCCGACAAAGTTGATTTTTGGAAAAGATCAGCTGGATCAATTAAAAAATGAGGTACCTCGATATGGAAAAAAAGTTTTGCTAGTATATGGCGGCGGCAGTATCAAACAAAGCGGACTTTATGAGAGGGTGACAGCTGTTTTAAGGGAAATTGGTGCAGAGGTTTTTGAACTTTCTGGAGTAGAACCTAATCCCCGCATCTCCACTGCACATAAAGGGGTGGAAATCTGTAAAAAGGAAGGCATTGAATTCCTCTTAGCAGTCGGCGGCGGAAGTGTCATTGATTGTACTAAATTAATCGCTGCAGGTGTCAAGTATGATGGCGATGCTTGGGATATTGTAACTAATAAGGCTTTTGCAATGGATGCTCTTCCATTTGGTACAGTATTAACGATTGCAGCAACTGGTTCTGAAATGAACCCAGCCTCAGTAATTACCAACTGGGAAACCAACGAAAAATACGGTTGGGGAAGTGCGGTTACATATCCGAAATTCTCTATTTTAGATCCTATTAATACCTTTACAGTTCCACGGGACCAAACTATTTATGGAATTGTTGATATGATGTCACATGTTTTGGAGCATTATTTTCATCTAGAAGAAAATACTGAGTTTCAGGACCGCATGTGTGAATCCTTTCTAATTACCGTCATGGAAACGGCACCAAAATTACTCGCTGACCTAGAAAATTATGAACACAGAGCTACGATTCTTTACTGCGGCACCATGGCTTTAAATGGTATTTTAAGTATGGGCTATCGCGGCGATTGGGCAACGCATAATCTTGAGCACGCGGTATCGGCAGTTTATGATATTCCACATGGCGGCGGACTGGCTATTCTGTTTCCGTACTGGATGGAGCATAATCTTAGCGTAAAACCAGAACGCTTTAAGCAGTTGGCGGTTAGGGTGTTTGGCGTAAAGTCAGAAGGAAGAAGCTCCGAAGAGATAGGGCTAGAAGGAATACGAAATCTGCGTGAATATTGGAGCAGTATTGGAGCACCGGCAAGATTAGCCGATTATGATATTGATGACAGCAAGCTTGATTTAATGGCGGACAGAGCGATGGCGAATGGTGAGTACGGCATTTTTAATAAGCTAAATCGTGATGATACCATGGCCATTTATCGAGCATCTTTATAACTCGGGCACTTGTTGCCTGAGTTTTTTTGTTTTTGGAGGTCAATAGGTTGTCATTATTGTGGAGAATGTTTTCGATAGCATCAGAGAAAAAGCTAAATTGATGGATCATTAGAGGGTTATTTAACAATTTTTATCTATCATTTAGTTAATTTTTATTATTTGTTAACTTGATTTTTACTTACACCTTTTAAAATTAGCTTGTATTACTTTTATTTACTATTAAAAAAACGGAGGGTTAAAAATTATGCTTACATTATCCCAAGATATTAAAAAGCTGAGCGAATTGGACAAAAAACATTATCTTCATCCTTCTTCATCTCCACTATTGCAAGTTCAACAAGGTCCGAAACTTATTTTTTCGGAAGGAAAAGGTGTACGAGTAACTGACATCAAAGGGGATACCTATATTGATGGTGTATCGATGCTATGGAATGTCAATGTAGGACACGGAGAGAAAGAACTTGCTGACGCTGCTCATGAACAAATGTCAAAATTAGCTTTCGGCTCTTCTTTCTTCGGATTTTCCAATGAACCAGCCATTCGCTTGGCAGAAAAGGTAGCTCAAATTGCACCTGGGGATTTGAATTCTATCTTTTATACTTCTGGTGGATCAGAGTCAAATGATACCGCTGTCAAATTAGCAAGATTTTATTGGAGTTTAAAAGGAAAATCCCAAAAATTAAAGGTTATTTCTCTTAAAAATGGATATCATGGTGTGACAATTGGCGCGCAGACGCTTACAGGAATTGAGCCTTTTACTGTTTTTTCAGGGTCAAAACAATATGACGTCGTCCATGCTGCACCTCATCTTACGAATTGTGAGCTAGGAGATAAAACAGACCCTAACTATGAAAACTCAATTCGTGCGGCCATCGAAAGAGAAGGTGCGGAAACGATTGCTGCAGTTATTATAGAACCTGTTCAAGGTGCTGG
Source organism: Bacillus sp. AFS031507 (assembly GCF_002584635.1). Classification (NCBI taxonomy): domain Bacteria; kingdom Bacillati; phylum Bacillota; class Bacilli; order Caryophanales; family Bacillaceae; genus Bacillus; species Bacillus sp. AFS031507. The sequence continues at coordinate 139,296 of NZ_NUOW01000006.1, read as the reverse complement.
TGGTGTACATGTTTCTCCTACAGGTTATTTACAGGCAGTAAGGAAGCTTTGTGATGAAAATGAAGTATTATTCATCGCAGACGAGGTTATTTGTGCATTTGGACGTACCGGAACCATGTTTGGTGTAGAGAACTGGGATGTTGTTCCAGATTTTATGAGCGTTGCCAAAGGGATTACAAGTGGATATGCTCAATTGGGTGGCGTACTGATTAGAGATCATATTAAAGAAGAAATCTCTCAATATCCTGGAGCTTTGGCTCATGGATTCACATATAGTGGACATCCAACAGCATGTGCAGTTGGATTGAAAAATATTGAACTTATCGAACGATACAATCTTGTTGCCAATACTAAAAACATGGAACAAGAACTTATGAATGGTTTAAAATACTTGGAAATCAAACATTCTATTGTGACAAATACAAGAGGTATAGGTCTTTTGGCAGCATTCGATTTGATGGCAGATCGCGACAATGGTGTACCGTTTGATCCAACTTTGATGGCTGCATACCAAGTATGCGAAGAGGCTTTTAAACGCAAACTTCTTGTAAGGGGTTCAGGAAATTCACTTATTATTTCTCCACCACTTGTCATCAATAAAAATGAAATTGAAGAGATGATTTCTATATTTGATGATTCAATCACTGCATTTAAGAAGACACTTTAAATAAGAATGGCTTAGCCATTATAATAGTCTGAAAAGCCAGAGGTTTAATACTTCTGGCTTTTTCTGTATATCAAAATCATTTTGAACATGCCTAATACTGGCTAAAACCAATAATTAGATTTCACATGTTATAGGAATAAGCAAACTGGAATGACTAAGGTAGAAAAAAATTTTATTGAAAATCTAGTTTTGTAGGAGTGGGTGCGATGAAGATAACAGTAGAAATATATAAGAAGAGAACCTATTTTGATCATCGTATACAAAAAAATGTAATAATTTGTTTTATTAATGGGATGAATCAATGCACTTAAATCGGCACTTAAATCAAAAAAAGCTGGAAAAATACGATTCGTATTTCTCCAGCTGCTTTATTTTAGGAACTTATTTTAGTATCTGCATAATTTTCATGTACTATCGCATCTGACTTATTACTATTTTTCTCAGCTAAAACGCCCAACAAAACGGATAGTACAACACAGCAAAGTGAAACGATAAGAGTTACTGTGAAGGGCTCTCCTAGAGCTAGTACGGCAGTTACTGTTATGATTATAGGTAGAAGACCTCCAAAAATTCCAATCATAGTTGCAGGAACTTTTTTAATAACAAAGAAATATAAGAGGATAGGTAATGCATTTCCAGCTACTCCATAAATGATATCGATTACCCAATTTGATGTTGAAACTGAGCCCCAATCAAACTTGTAACCATCCATAATGCCTAAAGGCAAAAATAATATAGCCCCTACTAACATCACTATAGTAGCAGTTGTAATAGGTGGTACATCTGCTGCGAATTTTTTCGAAAAAATAAGGAAGAAAGCTTGAGTAAGCACTGCTAAAAATACATATAAATCACCTAATAATGAAGAATTTGGACTATCTCCTAGACTAATAAAGGATTGTATTGCAACTCCTGCAACTGCCAAAATGATCGCAAGGAAAGAAAGAGATTTAATGCGTTCCTGAAGGAAAAAGAAAGATAAGATTAGTATAACTGCTGGTGCAGAGCTATTAATAATCCCAGTAGCTGTTGCACTTGTATGACTGATCCCTAATAGTAAAAATACATTTAGTAAAACATTTATTAGTAGTCCTTTAACAAATAACTTCCCATAATTCTTTTTGCCGATTTTTGTCCACTTTACTTTTTCCTTCATCATAGCTAGAGGAAGTAAGAAAACGAAAGCTGCTATAAAACTAATTTCTGTAAATAATAAAAACGGAATTTGTTCAAGTGCAACCTGACTCACTACTAGTGGAATTGCGTAGCAAAATTGAATTAATACAAGGCATAAATAAGTTAATGCCATTTAAATCCCCCCTGACCTTTTATTTGTTGCTTATTTAGTCATTTCGCTATATTTACTTAATCTATATGGTTGGTTAATGATGAAACTGCATACAACAGCACCTTCGATTGTACCTGAGTAAACCATTTGCATAATCTCCACAAAGCTAAAGACATCTCGTATTTTAGTGATGTCATTCAGATAAAAATTTAGTTTCATATCTACATTTTTGGTATGCCAAGTCTGACTTGTGAATTAGTGGGCTTGATTATTCAAATTAATAGGTTTCTTAGTTAAATACTCTTGAACTTTACGGCTAACTACTAGACCACTTTCAATTGCACCATCCATCATTCCTGGCCATCCACTAGCATAATCGCAGCCTGCTAGGAACACTCCATTTTCTGGACGTTGTAATTCAGCCATATAACGAATTTTTTGATTACTCTTTTGCATGTTCCAAGTCTGACCAGAGAATTCGTCTGCCACCCAGTTATGGCCTGTACATTCAACGACTTCAGCTTCAGGTAGCCATTTCCGTATTTCATTTTGAATAGCTGGCAAGTCGTTTGGATCGATACGAGAAGCATCAGAACCAAATCCAACAACTATACTGTCGCCATCTACTTCATATTCATAATAGCAACTACTAATTAGACTGCCAGAAGGGGAATAGGCCGAGAATGGATCATACTTACCACGTAGTCTTGCCCAATATTTAATCCCGCGGCTCGTTTGTCCTTCAGCCGATGCCATTCGCTTAATTTCTGATAAAGCTGGTTTGAATTCGATATTATTCAATACATTTTGTGGCGATGTTACAACAACTGCTTTTGCAATGAATATCTCACCATTTTTCGTGTATACCTTATACACATCATCCACTTTTTCAACAAGAGATACAGTCTTAGTAAACTGTATATAAGCAGCTGAGTCACGAGCAATTGACTCAATAAGCGATTTAGTACCTTTTGCTAATTTAAATTTCCCAAGAATTTCAAACAAAAATTGTAAATCATGCATAGCAAGAGAACGCCAATGAAGAAGAGTACTATATCCACCCAATTCTGGCGGACCGTTAAAGGCTATTTCTAAAAAATTCTTTAAATTGTCGTATGTAACAGAGTCCAGATGGAGTTCGTTCAAGCGATCAAGTGCTGATTTTTTATCTATTTCTTCCATGGTTGGAGAATTAAGTGGGTCAAAAGGAAAAGGTATATGCAAATGACTATCTTCTAAATAACGTGATAAAGCTTCACCCAGGATTCCGGAATATTCCAGTTTAGTCCCTTTTTTTGGCTTTCCATCTTCGAACCAATAGGCAACTTCATGATCTGGTGACGGAGTAAGCTCCAGACCGTAACGCATAATCTCAGTCCATACATGAGGCTGGCCCCAGTGAACCCATGTACCTCCTAGTTCAAGATCTCTTCCCAAACGATTGTCTGTCCATGTTCGACCGCCAATGCGATCTCTACCTTCAAGAATTAAAGATTTAAAACCCCGATTACTTAATTCGCGTGATGATGTTATGCCTGCAAAGCCAGCACCGATAATGATAACATCATAGATCTCTTCTGAAGATTTTACTTTTTTTACCATCTTTATCTTCCTTTCTAAAAATATTTCGAACTAGGTAACTAAACTCATTCTCCTCTCTTAAATAAAAGAAAACGTTTTTGGGTCTATATTGAAAAAGTAAAATCTAAGTTCATTATAAAATGCAAAGGTAAAACGCAAGTTAACAATTAATAAAAATTCGAAAAATTTAGATAAATTTATGATAAATATGCATTCTTCACACAGCTAACAAAAAATGAATCAGAGTTCTAGTCATAGTAAAAGTCCAAAGTTTTTAAATCTACCTTAAAATAATTGAAATATGCATTGAGTAAAAATTAAATTATCATATAATAGAATAATTTTAAAAAATTCCATAATTCAAAATTTAGAAAATGGACTTAGAGATACAATGAAGGGTGGTTTTCTGGTTGAACAATTCTAATATCTTACTTGTTGATGATGAACAAGAGATTCGAGAAATAGTCGGGATTTATATAGAGAAGGAAGGATACAATTTTTTCGAGGCAAAAAATGCATCTGAAGCTTTTGAACAAGTAGAAAAAATAAATCCGCATCTAATTATTTTAGATGTGTATTTACCTGATTTGGATGGAATTGAATTATGCAGAAGAATTCGTAATATGACGAATGCTCCAATTTTCTTTCTTAGCTGTAAGGATTCAGAGATTGATAAAGTGACTGGTCTGAGTGTTGGGGCAGATGACTATATCGGAAAGCCCTTCAGTATGCATGAATTAATTGCTCGAATTAAAGCACATCTTCGACGCCATCAATACCTTGTCCAACCAATTCCTATAGAAAAGGATATTCAAATCTTAAGGTCCACATCTATCACTTTAAATATAGAAAAATACGAATGTTATTTTCAGAATAATTTAATTTGGTTAACTTCAAAAGAGTTTCAATTATTACATTTTTTCATGAGGCATCCTCAACAAGTTTTTAGTGCTGAACATTTATTAGAAAAAGTTTGGGGCTATGATTCTGTCGCGGATATTAAAACCGTTATTGTTCATGTAGGTAAATTAAGGAAAAAACTCGGTGCGGATTCAAAAGAATCAACAATCATTATGACTATTCGAGGGGCAGGCTATAAATTTAATGAAGAAGTTCAACAGATATAAGTTTAGATTAAAGAGACTATTTTTCACTTTTCGTGGGAGAATGCTTGGAACATTTTTACTTCTATCCATCTGTCCGCTTATATTTATTTTTTTCTTCGCTATATATAGTTCAGAGAAAGCCCTATCGATTTCAGGTAATCGGATTAATAATATTCTTCTAGACTATGTCATTTTTCTTCATAGGGAAAATTTAACAAAACAAACTGAAATAATAAATGAAAAAATTAGTTCGATTAAAAAACAAGTTCACGTAGTACAAGCTGAAGCAGAAGATGTTTTCAGCAATCCTCTATTACCAAAAGATTATCATTTATCTTTACAAAAAGAAAAAGAAGGATACTATTGGGAGGATATAAAAGGGGATGTTTCCAATGTTGGAATGAGCTCACCTCTTGAGCTGACAAAGGACATAAAATACAAACTATTAAAATCAAAATTACTAGAAAAAGAATTTATTCAAATTTATAATCAAGAAAAAAGTATTTCACGCATTTATTATATGGGTACCCAATCCTATTGGCGGATATATCCAAAGGAAAATGTAAAAGAGAGTCGAGAAAAAGGAAGATATAAACCTTATTATGATTTTACAACCTGGCCTTTCTATACCTTAGCCGCAAGTGCTAAGCGAAATCATGAAGTTTGGACAAAACCATCTAATGAAGTGGATAATATGTTTACACTCTCAATGCCAATCTTTGAAAATAAAAGTGATTTCAAAGGTGTTATTGGCGTTGATATTTCTGTTCCTAAGTTCTTAGATAAATTTTTAAATTTCCGTTTCAAAGAGCCTTCTGCCTATGCAATCTTAATTAGTAGCCCTGATCATAAGATCATTGCAAGCCAACAAAAGGCTCAGAAAGATTTAAGATACTTTACAACGAATGTAATACAAAAATTATATGATAGTGAACAGCCTTTATTTATGAAAATCAATCATAGCGAAAAAATAATTCTTGTTTCAACCGTTAAAGAAACTAATGGGAAAATTGTCTATGTGATCCCGAAGAAGGAAATAATCAGCTCTGTTAAATCTTCTATTGAGAATCAATTAGGAACCTATATACGGACATTTACCATTCAGTTTATTTGTTTACTAATCACGATTATTTGTATTTTGGTAGCTGTAACCTTTATGATTTGGAAACATTACTCGAAACCTTTTAATGAAGTTTTACAGGGTATTAGCTCTATTAGTTCGGAAAAGTTTCAAGTAAGAATTAAAGACCAACGTTTGGAAGAATTTCAGTTATTTACCCAGTCTTTTAATATGATGGCAAAAAAAATAGATGACTTAATCACAAACTACAAATTATTAAATTTATATCTTGAGGAAAAAGTGTCAGATCGAACTACTAAGCTTTATATAGCCAATGAAACACTTAAACAAACGAACGATAAATTAATCACAATGGAGAAAACAAGGAGAGCAATGTTTGCAAACATTGCTCATGATTTAAAAACACCTATTACAGTGGTATTGGGTTATATTGAGGCGATTAATGATAAAATGATTAATTCTGAACAAATTGACGAGTATTTGCATCGAATCCACAAGCATCTTTATTCCATTAATAATCTTGTTAAAGGAGTATATGAACTAAATCATGTGGAAATGAGTGAGCAAGTATTTCATTATCAAATTGTCCAGGCAAATGAATTTTTTATGCATGTAGAAGATCTCCTCAAACATGATTCAAATATTCATGTTTATGTGGAGGAAAAACTCCCATCTCTTAAAATAGATATAAAATATTTGGAACGTGCCATCTTAAACCTAGTTGAGAATTCTATTAAATATTCAAATTCTAATACTCCTATTGTGATTAACGTGAGCAGTGATCGAACTCAAATTGTCGTGTCAGTACGGGATTACGGCTGGGGAATTCCGCATGAAGATTTGCCTTATATTTTTGATCGATTTTATCGTGTTGATCGAGCAAGGAATTCATCAAAGGCAGGTAATGGTTTAGGTTTATCGATTGTAAAAGAGATTATTTATGCACATGGAGGGACCATAGAAGTTCAAAGTGAGCTAGAAAAAGGAACAGAATTTGTTATTAAACTTCCAATTTATGATAACGAAAGGGTGTATGTCAGATAATCCGGGTTCACTTAAAGGTCTTCCTGAAAAATACAATTCAATAAATTTGAAAGAAAAATGAAAAAAGCAGAGATTTCTGGAAAACTCCATTTTATCTCTGCTTTTTATAATTTTCAGCATCTGGTTTATATTTTTGTGTATTTCTTCCTGTAAATCCATTTTTATTAAATCATTCTTTGAATTTATTTGCTTGAACACGAAGTTCTTTCAAAAATTCCTGTCCTGCAGCTGAAAAATGTTGGTTTTTTAGCCTAATACAGTAATAGGAGAGTTTTGATTCGATTCCTAAAATTGGCTTTACGATAATATCGTTACTTTGATAAAACGGATCAGATTTATAAGTTAAGTCAGTTTCAAGTGAAATTGCTGTTCCCTGTGAAATAAAATATTTTTTTGTATCTGAATTTTGTGATTGTATAAAAGTATTTAATTCTCTATTTTTCCCAAATATCTTCGAATAATATTTTATTGTATCATTTTTTTTATATGATAAAACAATTGGATGTTTAGTTACATCGTCAAAGTAAATATTTTTTAAACTTGCCAATTCTGAATCATTTCTAAAACAAACCATCATTTGGCTATCGATAAGATGTGTTGTAGCAAATAGCTGATTTTCTTCTAGAGTTGAGGCAGGATAAAAATTTACTCCTAAATCAGCATTGCCGTTTAGGACATCTTTTCGGACTTGATTAGCTTTAGTTTCATTAATTTCAAGGGTTATTTTTGGGAATCTGGCTTTGATTTCTGCACATGTTTTAGGGATAATCTCTTTACAAAAGCTAGAAACTGCTGAGATCGTTAGATGTCCTTCAATCTCAGCTGAATCCGATTTTGCCTCATTTTTTAAATCCTCTATACGATTTATAATCTCCTGTGCTATTATAATTATTTTTTTTCCAGTGGCGGTAGGCTCTAACCCAGTTCTTGAGCGTTCAAATATCTTTGCACCAAGTTCCTCTTCCAAGCTTCTAATCGCTTGACTTATTGTAGGTGAAGATACGAAAAGTCGTTCAGATGTATTCGCGATAGATCCAGTTTTTGCTATTTCAGTAATGTATAAAAGTTGATCAATACGCATAGTTTAACCCCTTGTCCACGAATCGAAATTCATGTTGGTTTATCAAATTTTCTTTTTTATTTAGTAAGCGCTAACATTATTGTCTTGATTAATTGAGTATAACATTTATTTGTTATCTCACAAGTATGAAAATGAATCTCAATATTTTTATCCCCTTCCATATTTATGGCTATCTTAATATTTAATGAAGGTACCTTTTAATTCCTGAACTTTAAAAAATTATAATATGAAATTATGATATGTGTAAATATTAATATTATTTTGATTTCAGGGGTTATGGAATTTCTGTTTCACAATTGAGCTATGTAAAAACAGTTTTTATGTATCCAGCTGTTAATTTTAGTATAGCAATTCAATTGTGTATAAAAAGGTTTATTGAAATCTAAATATACTTACAGACACAATTTATGAATCATAATCATTTTATTGGGAGGGAAAAGCAATGGTTAAAACAACAAATTCATCAACGAAAACAACATTTGACTTGTTTAATACTGATCGGCCATTTTGTAGCCAAGAACATGAAATGTTTAGGTCATCACTAAGAAAATTTATCGAAAAAGAAGTGAATCCCTATTATGAAGAGTGGGAAGACAAAGGTTCAATCCCTCGTGAAGTTTACAAGAAAATGGGCGATCAAGGCTTTCTCAGCCCACAAGTGGATCCAGCCTATGGCGGTCTTGGTCTTGATTTTGGCTTTAATTTAGTCCTTTCTGAAGAAATGTCACGAGTTGGAGGAGGTACTGCTGGGGTAACCATACACAGTTCCATAGTAGTTCCTTATCTTGAGGCATACGGAACAGAAGAACAGAAGAAAAAATATTTACCTAAGTGTGTGAATGGGGAAATCCTAACAGCTGTTGCCATGACAGAGCCGGGAACTGGGTCAGACTTGGCCAGCGTTCGTACGACAGCAGTGCGTGATGGAGACCATTACGTTATTAATGGGCAAAAAACGTTTATTACAAATGGGATTAATGCTGAATTATTTTTTGTCGTAGTTAAAACAGACCCTAATGCAACTCCAGCCCACAAGGGAGTTAGCCTCATCATGGTTGAAGGAGATACCCCGGGTTTTTCGCGTGGACGTAAATTGAAGAAATTGGGTATGCGTTCCTCTGATACTGCTGAACTTATTTTTGAGGACGCTCGTGTGCCTGTTTCCAATTTGCTTGGAGAGGAAGGCAAAGGCTTCTATATTTTGATGGATAAATTACAGCAAGAGCGGATTATGGCTGCAAATGGAGCTTTTGCTCAAGCACAAGAAATGTTAAAGGCAACGATTGCCTATGTTAAAGAAAGACAGGCATTTGGTAAACCGATTAGTTCTTTCCAAAACACACAATTTGAAATTTCAGAAATGGCAACAGAATTATCAATGGCCCGCTCTTTCCTTGATAATCTAGCTAATCAGCACATGAAAGGTGAAAATATCGTAACCCAAGTTTCCATGGCGAAGTGGTGGATTACTGACATGGCGAGACGGATGGCTGCCCGTTGCTTACAGCTATACGGTGGTTATGGGTTTATGGAAGAGTATCCAATAGCTCGTCGATATCGCGACATTGCTGTTTTACCGATTGCTGCAGGATCAAATGAAATAATGAAAAATATTATCGCTAAAAATCTAGGATTATAATATTTGTTTTTTACTAAGCTTTCTCAAGAAAGTATATCAATTATAGTATAGGAGAAATATATGAATATCATGGATCTATTTAACTTAAAAGGAAAAACAGCTATCGTTACGGGCGGCGGCCGAGGACTTGGTGAACAAATTGCACTCGCTTATGCAGAAGCGGGAGCTAATGTTGTTGTTTGTTCCAGAAATGTAGAGGCTTGCGAAGAAGTCAGTGAACGATTAGAGAAGCTTGGAGTGCGGTCACTGGCACTACAATGCGATGTATCTAACTATGATGATATTCAAAATGTTGTGCAAAAAACAGTTGAAGAATTCGGAACCATTGATATTTTGGTCAATAATAGTGGCGCTTCATGGGTTGCACCTGCATTAGAAATGGAAATTGATAAGTGGAATCGCATTATGGATATCAATTTAAAAGGTGTTTTCTTATTTTCCCAAGCAGTAGGAAAAGTAATGGTAGAACAAGGCTCAGGAAAAATTATTAATATAGCTTCGTTATTTGGTCTTGGAGGTCAAGATCCAAAGATAGCTGATTCTATTTGTTACTCAACTAGTAAAGGTGCTGTTATTAATTTTACTAAAGATTTAGCGGTTAAGCTTGCTCAATATAATGTCCATGTAAATGCCATTGCTCCAGGCTTCTTCCCTACAAAGATGACAAAAGCAGGATTAGATTATGTTGGTGAAAAAGTACTTGAAAGAACCCCAGCTGGTCGTTTCGGTTCAGATATTGAAATGAAAGGTCCTGCTTTATTCTTAGCTTCTAAAGCATCTGATTATGTTTTTGGACATGTATTGGCAGTTGATGGCGGCACCATTGCACAAGTAATTTAATCCCAAAGCACAGTTCATTCGATGACGATAGGATGATATTTAGCAAATGCAATAAGGAGAATAGAATGCCGGAAATTAACAACGAATCCACTATTGCATACAAAATATTTGAAAAAATGCTAAATAGAAAAATTAAAAGCTATTTCAATTGTCATCGAATCGTTGTGCTTGTAGATAAGTTACTTAGATACCATATAAAACGAGTCCGTATTTACAGATTTATTGTGAAAAAATGGTTGGATTCCAAGGGATATTCTAATAAAGAACAGATAGCTGACGTGGCGAAAAAATATATTTCAATAGAAGCTAAACTTGATGATTTTGACGACAGTTTATATAGCATAACGCAAAATTGGAACAAAAAAAAACAATCACTTGCTTCCATGATTGATAACTTGAATGAGTTGCGGATGATTTTGAGAGTGGAACAAGATGAAAATAAAAAGAATAAAATAAGTCTGCTAAAGGATGAAATAAAAAAATAGAGTCACTATTAAAATAGATTAAAATCTATTAAATCGGAGGAAAAGTAAATGGTAGAAACGAAGGAAATAGAAAAAAATGTTTCAAGTTTAGAACTTCTTTGGAATCAAGAATTCCAAAATTTGGATGCATGGGTCGAACGTGAGAATATTCGTGAGGACAATCTACTAAAAACTGCAAAACTTTTTGCTGAAAATGCTAAACGGAATCAATCTAATTTAAAAGAACTTGTCAACCAATTTTCAAAGGAATTATCTGATTGGGAAAAAACTTCAAGAGAAGAATTATTAACAGCAACGATAAACTTACAGACCTTTTTACCTATTAAATCATATGAGGAAATTAATGATGAACTTGATAATTTACACAATAAATCTTCAGAGTTCATCACAAGTCCTTTAACCAAATTTGAAAATAGTAAATATGTAGATCAATATGTTGCTGCGATTGAAAAATATATTGACTTTAGAAGAAATAATAGAAATTGGTATATTAAAAATGTAAAAGAAACAGCATCTATTATTCAAACTAATCAATACAACTTCTTTAAAATAATAACAAAACAAGTTAGAAATGTGTTTCTACCATTTAATAGATATATTGAACAATCAAACGAAATAACTAAATAACTACCAATTGCTAGGAGGCCGACAAATGTCAAATCAGAAATCATTCGATCCATATGATCTGTTTAATAAATTTAGTACTCAATGGGAAAAACAAGTAAATGATCTTATTATGACAAATACAAATAATCCTAGGTTCACTCGGTTATTACAAAAATCTACAGAGACTTCTGCAATGTATAAAGAAATGTTTAAGAAAAGTCAGGAGCTTTTAGGAAATCAGTTACATTTACCTAATAAGGATGATGTTGCAAATGTGGCGAAAGTAGCTTTACAAACGGAAGAAAAACTTGATTCACTTGAGGAACAAATCTGGAATCTACAAGACTCCGTTTCTTCTACAAACAAAGAAATTGAAAGTATTGTAGGAGTTTCTAATGACATTATAAAACTAACAAAACAATTAAAAACAGAATTATCGAAAACGAAATTAGAATTAACAGAAACAAAAGAGCTGCGTTCTGAACTAAGAGTAATTAAAAATGAGTTAGCTGATGTAAAAGGTTTAAAAGAAGAAATTTCAATTCTTTTACAAATAATGAGCGAAAAAAATATAGGTAAAAAAGATCAAGAAGAAAGTGAACTAGCATCATCACAGCCTAAATGATCATACAAAAAGGAGGAAAAAATTTGTCAAGAGCTACCCTTTACAATATAATTCCAGATTTAGATTTAGAAAAAGAAATAAATCGTTGGAATAGCGTGTTAAATATTTCTAATCAACCGACGCTAAGTATAAATCAGACTCCTAAACAGGAGGTTTGGAAAAAAAATAAAGCGTCTTTATGGCTTTATCCCGCTGTTGAAAAGAAATATGATGTTCCAATCTTTTTAATAAACTCGTTAGTGAATCGAGCTTATTGTTTTGATTTTACACCTGGTGCGAGTGTTATTGAAAATTTAGTAAATGCTGGATATGATGTCTACTTATTAGATTGGGGATTTCCAGGATACGAAGATAAAGATATCAATTTAGAAGATTATATAGATGATTATTTAAGAAAAGGTGTCCAGCGTGCACTACGACATTCGGGTGCTGAATCCATTTCTTTAGTCGGATACTGTCTGGGTGGAATACTCGCAGCTGTATATACCGCCATTGCAGAAGAACCTATAAGAAATCTTGTATTAGTGACTCCTCCAATTGATTGGGATGTTAATACGTTTATTCCTGACAAATGGTTGGAAGGGATAAAAAATGGAACACTTAATTTAGACAGATTTATAGATGGTTATGGAATTATTCCCAAATTTTATCAAGAACAAATGTTTAAAGCTGTGAATTCACCAATCAGCTATACTCCATATATAAACCTGTTAAATCATGCAGATGACAAACGATTCGTAAAAAAATGGTGTACGATGAATAATTATTTGACTGATACAGTTCCTTTTACAAGAGCAGCATATAAACAATTTGCAAATGATTGTATTAAAGACAACAAGCTTGTTAAAGGTGAGTTTGCTGTTCATGGAAAAAAAGTCGATTTTAGGAATATTAAAGAGAATTTATTGGTAATCTCCTCAATATACGATACTTTAGTTCATCAAGATCAAAGCAGACCCATCATGGATTTAGTTTCTAGCGAAGATAAAACGTTTCAGGAAGTGAAAGCTGGTCACCTTAATATCGCATTATCTGGCAAGCTTGGTCTTGAATTAGATAAATGGTTATGTCATCGCTCATAGATTAAATTGATGGTCCAAAGCTAAATAATAAAAATATAAAAACCAGAAAAAAAGGAGGGGGGCGAACCTCCTCCTCCTTCTTTTAACTCACTTTCGATATATTGGTGTGCTTCCTTAAAAATTGGAGCAATTTTTGATTGAATTCTGCTGCTGCTTCAAGCTTAGCAATATGTCCAGCTTTATTTAAAATAACGAATTCAGAATTTGGGATTTGTTTGTGCAAATAGATGGGAATCCAAAGTGGGATTAATATATCATATCTAGCGGCAATTACAAGTGTGGGTACTTGAATTTTCGATAACAAAAAACGGTAATCACTTTCTACAAGGGCATCAATCGCTTTAAACATGCCTTCTATATTGGGTTTTAAAGTTTTTTCTAAATCTTGGAAATTTTGCTTGTTCCATGAATAAAAACAACTTCTTTCTACAATCGTTTTTCTGTGTTCTGCAGAAAGTATGGCGGATCTCGCTTTAAATAATTTGCCGACAATTTTACCTATAACATCAAAAAAATACGGGGTAGTACATGCTAAAACTAATGATTTACATCTCTCGGGAGCTTGATTATACAATTCTTGAGCCACAACTCCCCCCATTGAAAATCCACAAATGTGTGCGCTTTCAATATTGAGGAAATCAAGTAAAGCAATTACATCACTTGCAAAATTTTTAATTGAAATTCCTTCCAGTGTGGTATTACTCCCATGTCCTCTAAAATCAGGAATAATTAGATCATACTGATTCGCCAACTCAAATTGTTTGAACCAACCTTCTTTACATTCCGAGAGACCGTGAAGAAGGACTAATGGTTCCCCACTTCCCATCCGTAAATAAGGCATCTTGATTTGGCTAACAACTGCTTCATTCATACTTATTACCTCCTAAATTTGATATGTTTGATTTTATTGCCAATTTGCAAAAATCTTAAACACTGTTTATTCAGAGGAGTATATTTTAATAAGTATTTAAGCCTAGATGTATATTGCATTTATATGTTAAATACATATATTAACGTTATTATACAAGAAGGTAAAATGGATGGCAAGGAAAATATTACTATGGCCATAGTATTAAAGTTTTATTTTTTATATATTTTTAGAATTTTCTTATAATATAAATTGACTGCACTAATCAAATCTATCTTTAAGGGGGATTTCTATCTTATTTTGAATAATGATAAAGTGGCGTCTAACCATTTATATTTAATGAACATACCTTTCAATTCCTGAACTTTTAAAAATGGTTAAATAAAATTATCATAAATATAAATATTTGTACTATTAAGAATTATTATGAACAATCTATGTAAAACAGAAGTGGTGAGAGAAAAGCAAAAGTTTGTTTATTAAAAATTAAAAAAGTGTTCAAGAATGTTATTTCCTATAAGGAAAGGATGATTAGTTTGTCATTAGCATTAGAATCTCTACGCATATTAGATTTAACAAGATTGTTACCAGGTCCCTTTAGCACAATGCTTCTTGCCGATTATGGTGCAGAAGTGATTAAGATCGAAGACACTGGACCTGGCGATTATGCAAGAGCAATGAGTCCCAAAATTGGAGAGGATAGCGCTATTTTCCATTCAGTAAACCGTAACAAAAAAAGTATTTGTTTAGATTTAAAAACAGAACAAGGTAAAGAAATTTTTTTGAAGCTTGTTGAAAAAGCCGATGTTGTTGTAGAATCGTTTCGTCCGGGAGTTATGGACCGCCTCGGTGTCGGCTATGAGGTGTTAAAAAAGATTAACCCTAGACTAATTTATTGCGCCATAACAGGATACGGACAAACAGGCCCTTATTCCAACATGCCTGGACACGATATAAATTATATTAGTTATGCAGGCATTCTTGAATATATGGGTGTAAGTGGCAGTAAACCTGTGGTTCCATCCGTCCAAATCGCAGATCTTGGCAGCGGACTCATGAGTACGATAGGAATTTTAATGGCCCTTATTGAAAGAGGCCGTTCTGGAAAAGGACAGTTTATTGATGTTTCGATGTTGGATGGAGCTCTTTCTTGGTTACAACTCTTTCTGCCAGCTTATTTTGCAACAGGACAACAACCAGAACGTGGAAACTTAAATTTAACTGGAAGAAAAGCTTATTACACCGTATACGAAACAAAAGATGGTCTTTATCTGTCAGTTGGAGCAGGCGAACCTAAATTCTGGGTGGAATTTTGCAAAATCATAGAAAGAGAAGACTTAATACAAAAAATGTATGTACCAATGGAAGAACAAGACTACTTGAGAGAAGAAGTCCAATCCATTATCATCCAAAAATCAAGGCAGGAATGGATGGATAAATTTGATGGAGTTGAGGCTTGTGTAGCCCCAGTAAATAGTCTTGGAGATTTAGAGAAAGATCCTCAGTTTATTGATAGAAAAATGTTTCAAACCATAGAAGACTCAGAACTTGGTGAGGTCAAACTAATTTCTCCGCCGATTAAGTTATCAGAAACTCCTGGTGTAATTCGTACCTTAGCACCGAAGTCCGGGGAACATACAATTGAATTGCTGTCCGAAATTGGGTATTCTGACCAACAGATAGGGGTTTTAAAAAGTCAAGGAATTATAAAAAATCGAGATAGTAAATCTACTTCTAAAACACTTTAAACATAATAAAAATCTAAAACAATAATAATTTCAGTGAACTGATCGTTATTGAATATAAAAATAATTTAACAAAAAGAAGGGATTCGCTTTTATAGTGAATCCCTTCTTTTGTTTAGAGGAATATCCTAAACTCTCCACACACTTTTATTGGTTAGACGTACTCTTGGAAATTCCAGTTATTGTTATATCAGTAATATAAATTGCTGATAATGCAGTTAGTTTTCACAGCTGGTTTAATAACCAAAATTCATAAAATAAAATTAATTATTTAATATTTTCCCTGTGTATGTATAGTTCTTAAAATTTAATGAACCTACCTTTGAATTCCTGAACTATTAAAAATGGAGATAAAAAATTATTATAATTGTAAAGATTCTTACTATTTTAATTTTTAGTTGATTACCGAGTCGAAACATCAGAGGGGAGAAAAGATTTAAGATCGACTTAATTTTGGAAAGCGTTTACTTAGTAGGAATTGGATGAACCATTATAAGTGGTTGTAGCTAAAATAGTAGAGGGTTACTGGAAGATTGGGGAAATGATTACTCAAATCAAAAAAACCTTTGGCACAAATAGATTGTGTCCGTCATTAGTTCTAGTCATTTATCTTATTTGTTAGGGGGAGTTAATATCATGAAAAAACCATGGCAAGCCTTTTATCCGAAAACTATACCGTTCGAAGTAGAAATACCCTATTGTTCTATTTACCATTTTCTGGAACGTGCTACTCAAGATTTTCCTGATCATAAAGCCATCATCGATGGAGACGTGGAGCTCACCTATACTGAACTTAAACAAGCTGTTGATCGAGTTGCTGCTGCTTTGCATCGGAGAGGATTTAAGAAGGGCGATCGAGTGGGCATTATGCTGTACAACTGCAAAGAATACATAATCGCTTATTTCGGTGTTCATCGATTGGGCGGTATTGTCGTGCAGGTGAATCCAATGTATCAACAGCACGAATTGAATTTTATGCTGGGTGATTCGGAACCATCGTGGTTAATTTGTGAGAGTAATCAGATTGAGAAATTGGACCGTATTAGTTATAGAAGAAATCTTTCAATCGTTACAATTGATACGGATTATAATGGTAACCCAAATTTATACGGCTGGATTGATGAAGAGAACGATGATCTTCCCTTGTTGCAAATCAATAGTAGAGAAGATGTTGCTGTTCTCCAGTATACTGGGGGAACAACAGGCACACCAAAAGGAGTTATGATTACCCATTATAATACTGTGGCCTCCGTTTATCATACGTATCTTACAGACGATGGTGCACTTAATCGCCCAGGGGAACGTTTTTTTGGTATTTTCCCGATGTTTCATGGTGCGGGTTTGATGTTGATGTTGTCCTGTATCTTCTATGCAGGTACCTATATTCCAATCAAGCACTTTCGTCCTGACGATGCTCTAAACATGATCAGAAAGTATCGTCCATCTCAAATTTCTGTGCCACCAACTGTCTTTGTTGCATTGTTAAATCATCCTGATTTTAGGGAGGATGACTTACGCTCTTTGAAAGTATGCAGAACAGGTTCTGCTCCTATTCCCCTAGAAGTGCTGCAAGCTTTTGAACAAAAATCCGGTGTTCGAATTTCTGAAACATATGGATTGACGGAATCCAACGCTATTTGCATTCGAACATTTAGTAAAGATGTTATCAAAACAGGGAGTACAGGCATACCTGTTCCTAACACTGAGGTTAAAATCGTTGATCTCGAAACAGGCTTGAATGAAATGCCCACTGGTGAACCTGGTGAGATACTCTTAAAGAGTCCGCAAATTATGAAGGGTTACTGGAAAAATCCAGAAGAGACAGCACGTACTCTACGAAATGGTTGGCTGCATACAGGTGATTTAGGCACGCTGGATGAAGATGGTTTCTTATACGTTGTCGGCCGGAAAAAAGAAATAATTATCGCTGGAGGATACAATATTTATCCTAACGAGGTTGACGAAGTACTGTACCAACATCCAGCGGTTGCCGAAGCCTGTACATTTGGTATTCCTGATCCCTATCGTGGAGAAACAGTAAAAGCAGCTATCGTATTAAAGGCACAGCATTCAGCTACGGAAGAAGAAATCGTTGAATGGTGCAGAGAGAGGATGGCCAAATACAAAGTACCTAGAGTAATAGAATTCAGGGATGAATTACCAAAATCAGGAGTTGGGAAAATTTTGCGTCGTGAATTGGTTGAGGAAAATCTAGAACAAATGAAAAGAAGCTGATTACACAATAGAATCTTGTATTGTGTTGTAATAGGTATTCAATTTTATTCTTTATAAAAATGGAATAACCAAAATAAGGTGGGGTCTTTTTCATGCGTTGGATTAATCTTATACTATTATTTTTTGCTGGTCTTATTGTCTATGCAGATAAGCAGGTTATTGGTTTTGCAGCAGAGCCACTTATGAAGGAATACAGCTTAAATAGTTCCCAGTGGGGAATGGTAGGGAGCTGTTTCTTCATCTTATACATCTTTACAAGCCTAATTGGAGGGACTTGGTCGGATCGTATAGGAACAACCAAAATGATTTTCATTGTCTTAGCAGGTTTGTCCATCATACAGTTTGGATCGTTTGCTATTATCGGATTGCCAATGCTTATCGTATATCGAGTATTGCTGGGCGCTGCTGAGGGGCCGATGAATCCAATTGGAATGAGTCACATTTCTAAAATCTTTCCTGCAGAATTAAGAGGATTTGCAGTGTCCGTTTTTATTGCTGGTGCATCTATCGGCGGGATTGTTTGCGCTCCGCTCCTGGTCGGATTGATTGGGAAATTTGGCTGGAAAGGGACTTTTGTGATATTGGGCTTTGTCAGTTTGGTGTTATTAGTAATCTGGGCTCTAGTTGATCGATCAAAGAATAATCAAAATGTCACTGCCATAAAGTCCAAAAAATTAAAATGGTCAGATATTGCTCCTGTACTTCGTAATCCAGCTTGCGTATTAACCATTGCTTTATCAGCTGCATCTTATTGGCTTATTATTTGGGTGGCGTTATGGGCACCTGTTTATTTAACAAAAGTCGTAAAATTAGCACCCATGAAGATGGCCTATACCATCTCAGGTACAGGTATGGTAGCCATAGTATTGGTATTTTTAATTTCAACAATTTCAGACCGTTTATTCAAAAAAACCCAGAGTTATAGGATGGCGAGGGTATGGGTCGCATGTATAAGTACTATCATTGGAGCATTAGCTCTCGCGATTATTCCGCTCGTAGGGAATTCAATCCAATGGATCTTCGTGGCCTTGTGCGTGGCAAAAGGGTCCACCTATGTTAATGTTTCGATGGCTGTTCAAGTCATGATAAAACTGATGCCAGAACGAGCAGGTTTTATGGCAAGCATCTTGACCTTAGGTAACAATATTGCGCAATTAGCGGCACCAATTATTACCGGTATATTAGTACAAGCTGCCGGAGCAAATCTTGCGCTTGGTTTCAATTATTCTATATACGTCATGGTTGGGTTATTTCTCCTAATTGCTATTCTCAATTTATTGATTGTTAGACCTGATAACGTTAAAAAAACGACTGTGTCTGAAGAGATGACTGCTTAATAAAAGAATAGTTCTATTTAATTCCAATCGATAAAAGCTGGTGAGTGATCTCACCAGCTTTTATTCTGTGTGCCATTACAAATTTAATTGTTATGTATGTTTTAATACCTAAAAGGTTATTAGAATTAGATATTCATAAAGTATTCCCTGGACATGGGGAGGATATTAATATTCCTAAAGAATTAATTAATCTTCGGTTGAAAAGACAGTATGAACGTTCACTAAAGGTAAGAGAGTTGCATATGGAAGAACGATGACAGCCTTTGAATTGTGTAGAAGTTTATTTCCTAAAAGCTATAAGACACGACTTGGGTTTTCATTGTTTGAAACAGTTGGGCAACTTGATTGTAGCTTTTTTATTTAAAGTTACCGGTGCTTTTATGAGTATTTTTTTGTTGGCAATATCAAACCATTAATATTTACCTAACGTACCTTTATATTTCAAACCTTTTATAAATCTTCATTTAAAATTATCATAATTATAAAGATTCGTATTATTAGGAATCTTAATAAATGAACTTAAAAAATCAAATGAGGAGGGGAGATTATATGAGTAAAAAAGCTAAAGTAATCGGAGTAAATATGATCCCTTTTAAAAAGCCTGGTCTGCAAGAATCGTATCCAGTGATGGCAGCTAAAGCAGTAAAGGGAGCATTGGAAGATGCAGGAATAGATTATTCCGAAATTCAGCAGGCGTATGCAAGTTACATCTACGGAGATAGTACTTGTGGTCAAAAAGCATTATATATGGTGGGGATGACAGGTATCCCAATTATAAATGTTAATAACAACTGTTCATCTGGTTCCACAGCGCTGTACTTGGCAAGACAAGCGGTTGAGTCTGGTGCAGTCGAATGTGCGCTCGCGGTTGGATTTGAAGAAATGCAGCCTGGGGCATTAAAATCTCACTGGGATGACCGGATTTCACCGGTTGAATGGCTTCAAGAACGAGTAGTGGAGTTGTGGCCTGAGGTGCCTCAGACACCTAGAGCGATCCGACTTTTTGGATCTGCTGCTGAGGAATATATTGAGAAATACGGGGCAAATCCAGACATTTTTGGAAGAGTTGCGGTGAAAACAAGAAATCATGCGATTCAGAATCCATTTTCACTTTTCAGTAAACCTTTGACACTCGAAGAAGTGATGAATTCTCCTAAGTTAATGCCAAATATGACACGTTTCATGGCCTGCCCGCCTACTTGTGGAGCTGCTGCTGCGATTGTATGTAGTGAGGAATTCGCCAAGAAGCATGGTATTTCCCAAGCTGTTGAAATTGTAGCTCAAGCATTAACAACCGATATGAGCGAAACTAACGATAGTATTATGAATTTAGTAGGAGCAGACATGACCCGACGTGCGGCCAATCAAGTGTATGAAGCTGCAGGAATTGGCCCTGATGAAATCGATGTTTTAGAACTGCATGACTGCTTCACACCAAGTGAGGTCATTACATATGAAGGCCTTGGTTTATGTGAAGAAGGTGGAGCAGAGAAATTTATTCATGACGGAAAAAACACATACGGCGGGCAAGTGGTGGTCGGTCCTTCCGGTGGGTTGATGTCAAAGGGTCATCCGATTGGGGCAACTGGACTTGCTCAGTGTACAGAGCTAGTTTGGCAGCTTCGAGGTCAAGCTCAGAAACGTCAAGTAGAAAATGCGAGGGTCGCACTTCAACACAACTTGGGTCTCGGTGGTGCTTGCGTCGTAACGATGTATCGTATGGGGTAATAGAAAACCCAACTCATTAGTTTTGAAGAGATGAAGAAACTATAATTTTAAAAATAGAGGGGAAGATATTAAATGGTTAAATTATTGGAAAATCAAGTAGCAATTGTTACAGGATCTGGATCAGGAATTGGGAAAGCAACTGCCTTAAAGTTTGCTGAAAACGGTGCTCGCGTTATGATAGCAGATCTTGATGAAAAACTGGCAGCTGAAACAGTGGCAGAAATTAAGGAACTTGGAAGCGATGCAGTTTCTATCTGTGGAAACCTTTTAGATCCAGAATTTCCGAAGCAAATTGTTGAAGCAACTATAGCTGCCTTTGGTCGACTGGATATTCTTGTGAATAATGCAGGCTATTGCCTTGACGGTTTAATTCATAAAATGTCAGATGAACAGTTCGTGGAAATTATGAACATCCATTTAGTTGCACCGTTCCGTCTCATTCGTGCAGCATCTCCGTACATGCGTGATGTGGCGAAGCAGGAAATCGAGCAAGGGATTGTTCATCACCGAAAAATTATCAACGTTTCTTCTGGTTCAGGACAAAGAGGAAATATGGGACAGGCAAACTATTCTTCTGCCAAAGCCGGAGTCATTGGACTATCAAAGGTTGTTGCACAAGAGTGGGGACAATTTAACATTAACAGTAACGCCGTAGCATTTGGATTCATTGATACACGTCTAACTCGTCCAAAAGAAGAAGGGACAGTTATCAATGGAGAAGTAGTGGGTATCCCTGAAAAGGTACGAAATATTTTAATTAACAAAATTCCACAAAAACGTGTGGGTAGCGCTGAGGAAGCCGCTGCAAGTATTTTATTCCTTGCTTCACCATTGTCCAATTATGTAAATGGCCAAGTACTTGGTGTAAACGGAGGCTCTTTAACGTAATATTTCTCTTAATAGTGGAAGGAAGATCTTCAAAAATAGAAGGAGCAAATAATAAGAGGTGAAAAAAGATGGCAAACGTGAAAGATTTAATCGGGCTTGAGTTTCAACCGTACAGCTTGGCAGTGGAAAAAGGAAAAATAAAAGAATTAGCTCTCGCAATTGGTGACGATAATCCAATTTACAATGATTTAGAAGCAGCAAAAAAAGAAGGATATGACAATATACCTGCTCCGCCAACATTTTTACAAGTGATTGACTTATGGGGCGGCTTAGGCTCAGTGGAAAAAGTGGAAAAGCTTGGATTTAAGCTTACTAGAGTATTACATGGTCAGCAAGCCTATGAATTTTTTGGCGATATTGTGGCAGGAGATGTCCTTTCCGTCACTAGTAGATTGGTAGAAGCTGAAATAAAGCCAGGAAGCACAGGTGCCATGGATATAGTGGTAACAGAGAATCAATACCGA
Organism: Bacillus sp. AFS031507; assembly: GCF_002584635.1. Taxonomy (NCBI): domain Bacteria; kingdom Bacillati; phylum Bacillota; class Bacilli; order Caryophanales; family Bacillaceae; genus Bacillus; species Bacillus sp. AFS031507. The sequence continues at coordinate 116,906 of NZ_NUOW01000006.1, read as the reverse complement.
AATCAACGAGACGAATTGGTGGCTATTTCGAGAAATACACTCATTCATCGACATTAATTTAATAGAATTAGAAAGGAGTAATGCAGGATGTTTTATGAGGATGTAAAGGAAGGATATGAGTTCCCAGTTCTTGAAAAGGAACCAATCACCCGCGTTCAACTTGTAAGGTTTGCAGGAGCTTCAGGAGATTTCCATCCACTTCATCTGGTTGAAGAAGTTGCTGAGAAAGCCGGCATGAAGATACTCGCACACGGAATGCTAATTATGGGCATGTTATCTCAAGGAGTTACTTCATGGGTTTCCAGGAAGAACCTAAAGAAGTTACAAGTTCGTTTTAGTAAAATGACTTTTCCTGGTGAATCGATCCAGATTGTGGGGAAGGTGTTAGAGAAAAAAGCAGACAACATTGTTGTGGCTGAAGTATTCGCAAAGAATAGCGAAGGCGAAGTAAAAGTGTCAGGAATTTTTGAAGCGACACTACCGTCTAGAAATTAGTAAATCATCTAATTTTCTAAATTGACCGTATTGAGTAATGTGAAATTTGGTACAACTATGACCTTTCACGGTACTCAATTACGGTCTTTATTCATTACTGATTATATGGGATTCATTAAAACCTGCAATTCCTTTTATAGTTTTATATTTTTCCTAATGTTTCCCTCAATGTTCCACATGGATTATTTTTTCTTCCGAGGTTTAACTCCTTGCAACTGGTTACAACAAAATAAATAATAAAAAGGAGGGATAATCATGGAAAAGTACGAACACTTAAACGCTGTTGGTGAAATTACCGAAATGCTTTACTATGCTTTGCATGATGAGGAAGAGGAATAGTCCATGTATTAAAATACTCAAATCCATGTATCATTTTATGTTTTTTCCTAATGTATCTTTCAATGTCCAGACGTTTATAGATTCTATAAATTCTATAGATTCTATAAACGTTTGGATATTTTTCCTTTTATATTAGTAGAAAATTATTGAGAGATAATTGTTAGTGATACCTAATTGAATTAAGAAATCAATGAGTTGAATCTCATTTCAAATAAAGCTGCACAGGAAATTTTTATCTTGTATATTTCACGGTTGATCAAAACAGATTGAGGAGAACTAAAGAATAAAGTGAGGGGATACCATGTTTGTTAATAATTGGATGAAAAGGGCGGAACTTCGTAATAGTTTCGATGTTTCATTGGGATTTGACATGATTCAATTAGATGGAGGGGAGATAATACTGGAGCTGCCTGTTTCTTCGTCCAACTTGAACCCCAATGGAACACTACATGGAGGGGTTTACGCTTCACTTCTAGATATTGTAATGGGTGTGAATATTCGTAATCTTGCAGGTCATCCTTTGGTAACAGTTAATTTAAATATTAGTTATTTCGCCACTGCTGTTGAAGGTGAAAAAATTATTGCATCTGCCAAAATACTTCAACAAGGTTATAAAATTGTTTCGGCTGAAGGAGAGATTAGGAATTACGAGGGGAAGCTCTTGGCTAAGGGAATTGGCACCTTTAAAATTTTAAGAAGCTAAAACTTTGTAAGTAAATATCGGTCAATGATTGATGAAACATATGAAGAAATTTGAAACGTAATGAAAAATTGCAAACCCGATGATTATCGAGTATTAAAACAATTAGACAATTAAGGGATTCAATTCGAATTGAATCCCTTCTTTTATTTACTACTTTTGTGGTTGAAGTATTCTGTAGAAACTTTATTAATTTTTTCCAAATCATGAATTTGATTTAAAATGAATTTCAATTTACTCGAGACTTTTCAAGCCTGCTTAGACATAAATATTTACCTAACGTACCTTTCAATTTCTATCCTTTTAAAAGATAAGATATAAAATTATCATAAATGTAAAGATTCGAACAATACTGAATCTTGGTGAATTTATGGAATAAAATGACCATTCTATAGAATGACAATTATTTGCTAGTACTTGATTTATAAACATTATTTGGAGGGATACATTTTGTCAAAATCAACTACATCATCTAAAGAAGTAAACTATGATTTATTTAAGAGAGAAAGATCTTATCTCACTGATGAACATGAGATGTTTCGAACATCTTTGCAGAAATTCCTCGAGAAAGAAGCAGTCCCATACATTGAGAAATGGGAAGAAGAAAAATATACTCCAAGGGAATTCTATGAGAAATTGGGTGCACAAGGTTTTCTTTGCCCGCAAATCGAAACGAAATATGGTGGGCTTGAACTGGATTTTGGGTTTAATTTGGTCTTAGCGGAAGAGTTATTCCGCGTTGGAGTGGGCACTTTAGCAAGCACCAGCAGTTCTATTATTGTTCCTTATCTGGAGAGATTTGGTAACGAAGAACAAAAGAGCAAGTATTTGCCAAAATGTGTGACCGGAGAAATCACAACGGCCGTGGCTATGACGGAACCTGGTATTGGCTCTGATCTCGCCAATATGAGTACTTCAGCTGTTCGCGATGGAGACCACTATATCCTTAATGGGGAGAAAACCTTTATCTCCAATGGAATCAATGCAGGGCTTTTCTTCGTTGCTGTCAAAACAGATCCAAAAGCGATTCCAGCTCGAAAAGGAATTAGCATTATCATGGTTGAGGCTGATACACCGGGATTTTCACGTGGTAAAACGTTGAAAAAACTAGGGCAGCATTCTACCGATACTGTTGAATTAGTTTTTGATGATGCGCGAGTTCCAGCAGCTAATTTACTTGGTGAGGAAGGCAAAGGCTTCTACTATCTGATGGATCGGCTTCAACAGGAACGCCTCTTAATCGCAAACAGTGCATTAGTTGTTGCTGAAGATATGCTTAAGTCAACTATTGGCTATGTAAAAGAAAGAAAAGCGTTTGGAAAGCCGATTAGTTCATTTCAAAATACTCAATTTGAAATTGCTGAAATGGCAACCGAATTGACAATGGCGCAAACCTTCCTAGACGATTTAGCAAGTAAACATTTGAACGGAGAAAATATCGTAACCCAGATATCTATGGCTAAATGGTTCATTACTGATATGGCAAGACGGATGTCTGCCCGTTGCTTACAGCTATATGGCGGATACGGTTTTATGGAAGAATATCCGATTGCTCGTCGTTACCGAGATGTTGCAGTCATGCCAATTTATGGTGGAACAACAGAAATCATGAAAAATATTATCGCTAGAAACATTGGTTTGTAAGTAAGGCTATCAAATTATCTTTTATGAAAATAACGTTCGTTTCATTTACATTTGAAGCGAAACGGACCTCTAATTAAAAAACGGTTCAAGCCAAAAACGCCGTTTTGAGTAACGTGAAATACGGATAATTAAACCGTAGCACGGTGCTTAAAGCGGTTATTTTATCTAATCATTAATTTAGATTTTGAAAAAATCAAAGAGACTTTTTGCGATACAAAAAAAGGATATATACAAGCATTATAAATTTAATCTAATTTATTGTAAGGGATGAGAGGAAATGAAATTCGAAACGAAAATTGGGATGTCTAATCCAGATGCGATTTATGTTCATGGCTATAATTTGACGGATGATTTAATAGGAAAAATAACTCTGGCAGATATGGCGTTATTAGGTGCTCTTCATCGTCGTCCTACAGAGGAAGAGTCTAAAATGCTCAATGCCTGTATGGTGGCTATTTGTGAACACGGCTTTACCCCAAGCTCGGTAGCAGCCCGGTTAACTTATTTAGGGGCGCCGGAGGCAGTACAAGCGGCCGTTGCAGCTGGTTTATTAGGAGCGGGTTCCGTTTACCTTGGGGCAATGGAAAATACGGCACAAATGCTTCAAGAAGGATTGGGAAAATATGGACATAATCATGATGCTGCCTTCGTCGCAGCTAGTATTTTAGAAGAACGAAAAGCAAAAAAATTACAAGTGATCGGATTTGGACATCCAATCCATAAGCCAGTTGATCCGCGTACACCTAAGTTATTTGCTTTAGCAGATGAATTAGGATTTAGTGGGAAATACATCACATTAATGAAAGAAATTCATCGCCAAATGAATGAACAAAAGGGAAAGCAAATTACTTTGAATGCTGCTGGGGCTATCGGGGCAATTCTCTCGGATATGAATTTGCATTTCAGTATTGTTAGAGCATTCGCAGTCGCAGCACGTGCAGTTGGATTAATTGGCCATATTGTTGAAGAAATGGAGGCGGGAAGAAAAGACAGTATGGGTCAAAAGCTTTTTGATCATATTGAAGAAAATACGGTATACACAAATAATTTTCTAGTGAAATAAAAGGTCATAGATTTTTCTGCTTTTAAACTGATTGATATATTTCGTTAGTTGAGGTGATAGCTATGAAATTAGAGGAATATGTAAAAGCAAACCATCCAAATGTTATAGAAGAGCATAAACGTTTTGTCCGAGGTTTTGTTCCTTCAATAGGTTCTGAACTTATTTATCTTGTAGATGATGCTAATGGCAGCTGTGGACAGTCTATGGAGGTAACGGGGTACAGTGCTTTAGGATGTGGTATGGATGTATTTATAGAATTGAAAAATCAATCTAACGGGAATGCTAGTTTATGTTCTTTTAAAAACTGGCAAGACAAGGTAAAACTTAAAAAGGGAGAATACACGGCCATAGGTCAGGTGAAATATAATGATTCATTTTGATCGGAATCATTAAAACTGAACAAAAGAAGTAAATTCCTTTTTGACAGGCCGTTGAAATAATATTTCTACGGTCTAGTTTTATTATCACTTAGCATTTTGAGAATACTAGAAATTGGGCCGCTAAGATTGTTTTTGGAAAAATTAGTTCCCGAGTTCAGTTTGTTAGTTAACTTTTTGTTATAGAAAGGAACTTCATATAACAAATGTGTTTTTTACAAGTGAGTTCGATTTTTGTAATCTAAAGAAAGTTAGAAAATATTTAGATGGAGGAATAGATCATGAAAGCTGCAAAATTTTATAGTACATTAAATATACAAATTGAAGAAATACAAGAATCTAAGATAGACGATGGCTTAGTAAAAATCGCGGTGGAATGGGCTGGTATTTGTGGAAGTGATATGCATGAATTCTTGGCAGGCCCCTTTTTTGCTACACCAAAAGTAACTTTAGGACATGAATTTTCTGGTACTGTTGTTGAAGTGGGCTCAGGGGTTACAAAAGTTTTGGTTGGTGATCGAGTTGTAGTGGAACCTTTTTATAGCTGTGGGGATTGTGATGCTTGTACTGAGGGATTATACAATTTGTGTAAAAAAATAGAATGTTATGGGTTTTCTAATGATGGCGGTTTCGCTGAATTTGTTACGGTGCGTGAATCTAGGATTTTTAAAATTCCAGACGAATTAAGCTTTGAGGTGGCAGCATTAGTCGAGCCTACAGCAGTAGCACTTCATGCAATTCGGAAAAGTCAATTAAAAAGTGGTGACTGTTGTGCAATATTTGGAGCTGGACCGATAGGACTTTTATTAGTTCAGGTAGCAAAAGTTATCGGCGCAAAAGAAATAATAGTGGTGGAATTGTCAGAAGAACGTCGGAAAAAAGCTCTTGAAATTGGGGCTACGCACGTCATTAATCCAGAAATAGAAAAACCTGTTAAAGCTATCAATAGGATTGTACCAGGGGGAGTCCATGTCGCATTTGACGCTGCTGGTGTAGAAGCATCTTTCATAGCTGCCTTAGCAAGTTTAAAATATACAGGAGAACTTATGATCGTTTCGCTTTGGGAGAAAAATGTTTCATTCACACCGAATATGTTAGTGACGGGAGAAAAGAAAATTAATTCATCTTTAGGATATCGGCATAATTTCCAAGAAGTCATTAATTTATTAGCTAGTGGAAAAATTGATGGTAATAAATTGATTACCTCTAAAATTTATATTGATGATATTGTAAAAAAAGGATTTGAAACACTGAAAAACGATAAATCACAATGTAAGATCCTTGTAACCCCAAAAGAAAATAATCTTTAAGCTAAGAAAATATCGGGGGATTAAAAAAGCAGTATAATTCTACTGTTTTTTTTGTTCTTTATATTTAAATATTCAAAAACATCCTAAACACATAGAGCTCATTTTCAAGTGACATGACTAGTAGTTATGGAAAACGTTTTTATATAACTTATATGTTTTATACAAATGTATTTAATTTTATTACAATAATAATCAGAATTGTTTTTCTTTTTAATATTTTACTATTTTAGGAGGGGCGTATGAATATTCAAGAGCTTAGAAAGTCACCTTACTTAGGTGCAGAAGTTGAAATTGCACAATTGCCAAATGGAGCTAAATTAAATAAAAATTTGGCGTATGCGGGTTCTAAAGAACAACAAATTATTCCAATTACAAATGGGGTTACGGCATTAGTTAATTTTTCGGTAGAAAACACAGTCATTATTGAAGGAAATGAAGGTGTCATTATTTGGGATACTGGTTCCTATACCTCAGTTGGAAAACGTAAATATGAAGCACTCCTTCAGATATCGGATAAACCAGTGAAAGCAATAATTTATTCTCATAATCACTACGCAATGGGAACGACAGCGTTTGTTGGTGATGGAAAAGGAGTTGAGATTATTTCTCATCCTGATTTACATAGAAATGTAACCCAGGGTATGACAGAACTTGGTCCTTCTTTACTAAGAAATGGAGGACAACATTTTGGCTATTACTTACCTCGAACAGGTCCAGACGCTGGTTTAGCAGCTGTAGAAAACGTTTTGGATACAGATAAGTCATCCGGTTATATACAACCAACCTATGGAGTAAAAGATGGAGAAGAGATGATAATTGATGGTGTCCGAATTCAATTTTATCATACACCAGCAGACACGAATGATTCTTTAACCATTTGGCTGCCGGATCATGATGTAGTCGTTACGAATAGTATTTGGCATCTTTATCCGAATCTTTATACATTGCGTGGTCAGCCTTATCGAAATCCGGTTGAATGGATTAATGGGATAGACATGATTAGAAGTAAAAATCCACAATACTTGGTTCCTGAGCATGGGATGCCAATGTTGACAAGAGAGAAAAGTTATGAGCTTGCGACTTATTATAGAGACGGTATAGCCTTTGTCTATAGCCAAACGATTCGTGGAATTAATAAAGGAATGAAACCGGATGATATTGCTGATAGCATCGAGCTCCCTGAGCATTTGGCGAATTTTCCTCAATTAAAGGAAGCGTACGGAGAACTAAAACACCATGTTAAAGGAATTTACAGTGGTCTAATTGGATGGTTTAGCTTGGATGCTGCAGATATAAACCCTGTTCCAATTTCTTTTAGATCGAAAAGAATCGTAGAAGGGTTTGGAGGACCTGAATTTGTAATTGATGCCTCAAACCAAGCTTTCGAGAATAAGGAATATGCTTGGGCTGCAGAACTAATTACACATCTTATAAATATTGATCCTACAAATGCACAAGCTAAACAAATTAAAGCAAATGCATTACGTCAAATGGGATATGTTACTCCGGCTGTATCATCAAGAGCTTTTTATCTTACTCAGGCTTTGGTTTTGGAAGGAAAAGTTGATCTTAATTATATTCCACCAGGTTTTCCAGGAACGTTAGATGAAAAGGAAATGAGGAAACATGTCGATAAATCTATTAAACTTTTAGAATTCAAAATCAATCCGAATAATTCAAAAGAAATCGATCAGATACTTTCTATTTCAACGACCGATTTAAACCAAGAATTCGGGTTGCATATAAGAAAAGGCTTAGCAGAATTTATCAATCAAAAGCCAAATCGTGCTGATTTACGAATTGAACTGCCTAGTGAAATTTTGTCGGATATTATATTTGGAAAAATTACAATAGAAGCTGCCTTTGAAAGCGGCAAGGTAAAAACAAATGATGATGTGAAAGAAATTGCTGCCTTTTTTAGCGTATTTGAATGATATCAGTCAGAATTGATTTAAATATTTTTCATGGAGGCTTTTAATATGTTAGAAAAGAAGAGATTGAAGCTTAATGGAAAACTGAGTGTGTCATATATCGATGAAGGAAATACATCTTCTCCTGTAGTTTTACTAGTTCATGGGTTTCCTGAATCTTCATTAATATGGAATGAGATCGTTCCAAAGATTGCATATCTTGGGTATCGTGCAATTGCCCCGGATTTACCGGGATTTGGTCAGAGTGACCGCTTGGAAGTTTCGTCAACATGGGAGAATTACCAGCAATTTCTTAGTGATTTTCTTGATAAATTAAATGTCGATCGCTTTCATTTGTTTTGCCATGATTGGGGAGCAATTATTAGTTTATTTTGGGCGGGTGAACATCCAGAAAAAATTCTAAGCCTGTTCGTTTCCGATACTTTTTATTCACCTGATGCAGAATGGCATGATGTTGCCAAACTGTTTAGAACACCACAAATCGGAGAAAAGACGGTTGAAAAATTATTTGCTACAAGAGAAAGTTTTGCAACTCTTATGAGAACGGCCATTCCTAATATAACTGAGGAGTTATTAGATGAATTTTATTCTACGTTCCTGACTCCAGAAGGTGAAAAAATACCTCTTGAGCTGTATCGTTCAGGTGATTTTGAAAAAATTGAAAAAGGGAAGTTGTTGCAAATACAGAAACCTGCAACGATTGTATGGGGTGAAAGTGATAAGTTTTGCCCAATACATGATGCACATAAAATTCGTGACAATGAAATGCCTCAGGCTTCCATCCATACGATTCCAAATGTAGGGCATTTTGCACCTTATGAAGGAGCCGAAGAAGTAAATAAATTAGTCGAGCTTCATTTTAAAAAGGTGGAATCGAAGTAAGGTTTATTATGATCTTGATTAGTTTTTAGTTTTAAGGGTGTAGGTGATGGGGGATTTCCATTCAGATAGTAGAGACTCTCCAAAACAAAAATCGCTGATAGGTTAACTCAAATTTTAATAACATTAATGAATTACTGAAGGAGATGTATTAATTGAGACTTCAAGGGAAAACAGCCATTATTACTGGAGGCGCAAGTGGGATTGGTAAAGCGACCATGCAAAAGTTTTTGGAGCAAGGTGCAAAAGTAGTATTTACTGATATTAACGAAGAAGTAGGTACTGAAACACTTGAAGAAATGAAAAAAATAAGTGATCATGTTCTGTTTATTAAACACAATGTCCAAGATGAAAATGATTGGAGACAAGTAGTGCTTAAAACAAAAGAAACATTTGGTACTATTGATATTTTGTTCAATAATGCGGGACTTTATCGATCTAAGCCTGTAACGGATTATACCGTTGAAGAGTGGAATTTGGTGATGGGAGTCAATGTGACAGGAGTTTTTCTTGGGATGAAACATGTAATACCTTACATGCGTCAACAAAAAAACGGTTCCATTATTAATGCTTCCTCACTTGCTGGATTAAGAGGTTCAGCAAACCTTGCCCTATATGGCGCCAGTAAAGGAGCTGTTCGAATCATGTCAAAGGATATGGCAATTGAAGCAGCCAAAGATCAAATACGTGTCAATTCGATTCATCCAGGTCTTATTCAAACTTCAATGGGTGATGCAGTTGCAGCTGGCGCCCATGTTACAACAGATCAATTAGCACAATCTGTTCCTATCAGACGAATGGGTACACCAGAAGATGTAGCAAATCTAGTAATGTTCCTAGCTTCCGATGAATCATCTTACATTACTGGAACTGAAATGGTAGTAGATGGCGGAATTTCTGCTAGGTAAATTGTTCTTTTCTCATCAAGTAATTAAACCGGTATTTAGACATAAAAAGTTGTGACATATCTATCAACATTAAAAAAGAGAAAGGACGAGTTCCTTTCTCTTTCTATCTAGGATCTTCAATTTCACGTTGTGGATGAAGGAAGTGGGACAGGACTCCACGGTTTTCCTTTCAGATAGAGAAGTAGAATGATTGTTATGTAATAATTTAGAGCGAAAGGTAGTGTTATTTGAATGGAGAATGTAAAAGGTAAGAATATTGTCATTACAGGTGGTTCTAGAGGGATAGGTAAAGCAATGGCTTTAAAATTTGCAGCAGAAGGTGCAAATCTCGCATTGATCGCTTCAAATCCAGTACTGTTAGAGGAAACTAGAAAAGAGCTAAGTGAAAAATACAATGTATGCGTTAGGGCCTATCCTTTAAATATCAGTAATCAAGGTGATGTTTCTCAAACATTTGAAAGAATTTATAATGATTCGGGCAATATTGATATTCTTATTAATAATGCTGGGGTTCCTTGTCATGAATACATTAAAAATTTGCCTTTTGATCAATTAAAATTGGCAACTGAAGTAAACTTTTATGGATCATTTTTTACAATCAAAGCTGTTTTAGATAAAATGCTAGAAAATAACTCTGGACACATCATAAATATTACTTCAGGTGCTGCTAGAATTACTCGTGAATATACAGCTGGATATGCTGCAACAAAAGCTGCATTAACGAGTTTGTCTGAAGGATTGTATCTAGAAACTAAGCATACAAATGTAAATGTAACAACAGTATTACTTGGAGCTGTTAAAACACAAATGCAACAAGATGGTGGGATCTTAAATACAAAATATTCTAAAGCTATTCGTGAGGCAAGTATGGAACCAGAATACGTAGCTGAAGAAATTTATAAACTAGCAATAAATCCAGTCCGTATCATCACAATTCCAAAAAGGTCGGAACCAATTACGGATTTATATAGTATTTATCCCGAGTTTATTGATAAATATTTTGAATTGGTTGGAAATAGTAAGTAGATTAAGATGTTGACCAATAAACTAGTAGAGTGTAGAAATTATATTAATATTATTATTATATTAATCAGATTGTCGAGAAAGGGTATTTTTCTCGGCAATTTTTTATTCTCAGCATTTAATTATTCATTGTACCTGCTAATGGTCCTATTGATTTCCGCTCTAGGCACGCCCGCGGAAAGCGAAGTGTGTGTAACAAATACTTTTTTTAGCCTCTAGTGTATTACTTATTTAGGGGGATTTTATAAATTAAATAGATTATTACAGGGCTAACTCATAATTTATTATGAAGGATATTTTACTTGTATTGCAATTTTAATATAATTTTCCATTTGCCATTAAATTTCCCAAACGTACCTTTATATTTCTAGACTTAATAAAATGTTAAAAAGAAATTATTATATAAATGTGAAGATTCTTTCTGTTTTGAAACTTAAAAAAAACTAGTAGAGTAGATACTATGTTTACTTAAGTGAAAAAATTACCCACATAAGGAAGGAGGAAGTTTTTTGGCAAATTTAGATCCAATGGCTACAGTTTATTTAAAATTGTATAGTAAACTCCCGGCCTTTCAAATGATGGAGCCGCAAGCAGTGAGACAATTATTAGCATTGGCTCCAAGTGTGGAGGTAGAGCTAGCACCACTCTCGAAAATTGAAAACCGACTAATTCCGATTGGACAGGATTGCGAAATTAATGCCAGAATTTACACACCCAAGGGAGACGGGCCTTTTCCTATCTTTGTGTACTATCACGGAGGCGGCTGGGTTTTAGGTGATCTTGAAACATCGGATGCGACGTGTAGGATGCTTGCTAATCGAACTGGCAGGATTGTAGTTTCCGTGGATTATAGGTTAGCTCCAGAGTATAAGTTTCCAGTTCCAGTAGAAGATTCTTATGCAGCATTAAAGTGGGTTAGTGAAAATGCGTCGGCTTTTAATGGCAATGTTTCAAATTTGGTAGTCGGCGGTGATAGTGCAGGAGGAAATCTTTCCACTGTTGTATCGCTAATATCTAAGGAACGAAACGGACCAGCGATTGCGGCACAAGTTCTCATTTACCCAGTAACTAGCCTTAGTTTTGACACTAAGTCTTACCTAGAATTCCAGAATGGTTTTGGAATGGATAGAGACCTTATGATTTGGTTCGGGAATCATTATACGAACAATGACGAGGAAAAGCATGATAAATATGTAGCTCCATTAAATGCTGCAGATTTAAGCGAACTACCTCCAGCTTTTGTGCTTACTGCAGAAAATGATGTTTTGAGGGATGAAGGATTGGCATATGCCGAACGCCTGAAGAAAGCAGGTGTTATGGTTGATATGATATGCGAGCAAGGATTAGTTCACGGATATTTTACAAATATGGCGATATTTCCAGAGCGAATAAAAGAGTCTATTTCTAGAATAGCTGAATTTTTAAATAACATAGATCAATTGGTAACAAGTAGGGAATTAAAATGATAGGTTTTATTAATTAATTTTTTGATTAATGTATGTAGGAAAGATTTATCATGACATTTATTCAACATCATTACCAAAAAATCAGATTACCATCTCCGACACGATTGAAATCGGGGGAGGAGTTTCTGGGATATACATGCTCCTTGGCTTACGTGAAATGAGCAACCGTAAAATACTCTTTCTCAAAATATACAATACTTTTTTATTAAAAAGGTAGATTACTATGAATTTTGAACAACTTGAATATATTATTGAAGTGACCAAAACAGGCTCGATTACCAATGCTGCTAATAACTTACATGTTTCCCAAGCAGCGATTAGCAAGTCCATCAATAATTTGGAGCAAGAATTGGGTGTTCAAATTTTTAATCGTTCACGTGTGGGAACAAATCCTACTGAAGATGGGAAAAAAGTAATCAAAAAAGCAATTGAAATTGTAGAGAAAGTGAAGGAGTTAAAAGAAGATTCAAACTGTTCCTTACATAAACATAAGGATCATATTAAAATTTCAGCAACTTCTATTTCTTATCTAGGGATTCCGCCTTCAGCATTATCGACCTTTAAAATGAAGTTTCCTAATGTATTTCTAGAATTTAAAGAAAGAAGTTATAAGAATCTTTTATTAGAGATAAAAAATGGTGAAAGTGATTTAGGGTTAATCATACATATTGATGATCCCATAAATGAGAAATTTAAAGCAAATAAACATTTAGCATTTGAAAAAATAGTGGATGGGAAATTTGTTGTATGCGCTAGTAAGGATAGTAAATTAGCCAATAATGCCTATTTAACCATCGAGGATGTTCTGAATGAACCTTTTGTATTACACGGGGATTCCCACTGGAAGAATTTTTTAAACAATTATTTTGATAAAGAAGGTAAAATGAAAATCGCTTTTACTTCTTATGATAATTCCTCACTTCTAAAGGCAATTTCCGAAGGGGTGGGTATTTATCTTGGTTTTGATTTTATTCAAAAATACGATCCTTATCGGCTTGCAGGTAAGATAGTTACAATTCCTCTTATCGATTTTGACAAAATAAATGTTTCATTAAGCTGGGTCTTCTCTAAGGATAAACCTTTATCAGAGGCAACTAAGGAATTATTAAAAATTATTAAACATGAAATTATTAAGGTCAACGATGACTGATGTAAAAGAAAGACAGATATTCAGTAAGCAAATTAGTTCTATCAAAACATCCAGTTTGAATTGGCTGAAATATCTACATTAGTATAATTTTCAGGATTTTAAAAAATAATTTAAATGTAGCCTAGAGATCAACGAATAAAATAATACTTTTTGTATTCTCTCTGATTGAGCATCCTCCATACCGAGACCCTTTCAGTTAGAGACTGAAAACAAAAAGTTTATTATAAAATTTATTAAATAATTCGATAATGGGGTGTCTATATTTATGAGTACAGAAATTCAGAATAAAGGGTCAATTTATTTAAGTAAACCATGGCTAGCATCTTATCCAGAAGGAGATGCACATCAGATTGACATACCGTCTATCACTATATTTGACATCCTGGAAAAGTCAGCAAATAAGCATCCAAATAAAATCGCCCTTGTGGATGGAGAGAGAGAACTAACCTTTTCAGAGTTGAAAAATATTTGTGAACGTGTAGCCTCATCTCTTTATAAGCGCGGATTTCGCAAGGGTGATTGCATCTCTATCATGGTGCCAAATTCTCTTGAATATGTCATTGCTTTCTTTTCCATTCAACGCTTAGGCGGTGTGGTAGTTCAAGTCAATCCTAATTATCAGCCGGCAGAATTGGATCATATCTTACGAAATTCGGACTCAAAAGGTATAGTTGCCTTCCGAGATCAGAAGGAGAAGCTTGAGAAAATTGGGTTGTCCAATGATGTAATTTTTATTTCGGCTGATCAGGAAATAAATGAAGAAGATAATTTACATCGCTGGATAGCCACTGAGACTTCTGAACTTCTGTTTAGGGACGTTCAACCAGAAGACGTTGCCTATTTAGCATTTACAAGTGGAACAACAGGATTTCCAAAGGGAGTTATGATTACTCACTCCAATTTGGTCTCCATGCAATATATTGGGTATGCTGGAGGTCTATATAGAGTGTTTGAGAAAGGGGAACACTGCAACCTTGGTTTTGCTCCACTTTATCATGGCATGGGCTTGTATAGTTTAATAGAATCTATTTTTATTGGCGGACGTTTTTATCTCATTGATAAATTTGATATGGATTACATTTTACAAATGATTCGTATACAGAGACCGACCATTTTCTACGGTTCCCCTACGATGTATATAGCATTACTAAACCATCCAGAATTAAAGAAAGACGACTTAACCTGTTTTCAATTTTGTATTTGTGGATCATCCCCATTACCAATTGAAGTGATTAAAAAGTTTGAAGATATTACGGGGGCGCCGATGGTGGAAGCATGGGGTTTATCGGAAGCGACTGCGGGTGTAACTCGAAACCCAATTACAGGTCTAAGGAAAGTTGGAAGTACAGGTGTTCCAATGCCGAATATAGACGTGAAAATTGTTGATATCGCCACAGGAACGAAGGAAATGCCAATTGGTGAGCCCGGAGAGATCATTGTAAAGGGCCCGACGGTCACAAAGGGATACTGGAAGAATCCAGACGAAACGGAAAATTCCATCCGTGATGGCTGGTTGTATACGGGTGATATCGGAACGATGGATAGTGATGGCTATTTCTATATAGTAAGTAGAAAGAAAGAATTGATCATCACTGGAGGATTTAATGTTTATCCTGCGGAAGTGGAGCAAGTCATTTATCAGCATTCGGCAGTCCTAGAGGCTTGTGTCTATGGAGTTCCAGACGCATATCGCGGGGAAACGATTAAAGCAGCCATTGTTCTAAAAAATGATGCCATTCTAACAGCAGAAGAAATCCAGGATTGGTGCAGAGAACGAATAACTAGATATAAGGTTCCACGCATCATTGAATTTAAAGAGTCACTTCCAAAAACAGCCGTTGGAAAAATACTTCGCCAGCAATTAACATAAGGGATAAATAAGTCATTCCTTTTCATAAAGAAGGGGAATGACTTTCTTTTTGATTTCACAAGTATGTTATTCATTTTTTTATGAACATCATACTAATATCCAGCCATAAAATTTACTTAACGTACCTTTTAGTTTCTGAACTTTCCAAAAATTTAAATTAAAATTATAATTAAATAATAAGGGGAAATAGAAAATACTATCTTCGAAAATTGTTTTTCAAAGAAATGAACAAAGTAACAATGTATGTACTAGAGTTAATAACTTTTTGGAGGGAAAATAATAATGGTAAATACTAAAAAAGTAGAAAAAAAAGTTTCAAGTCTAGATCTTCTTTGGAATCAAGCATTCTTAAATTTAGATGCATGGGTTGAAAGAGAGGAAGTTCGTGAAGATCATCTTCTTCAATCTACAAAGAATTTAGCAGAAAATGTGAAAAAAAATCAAACAAATTTTAAAGAACTTTCTAAACAATTTACTAAGGAATTATTTGAATTGGAAAATAAATCCAGAGAAGGACTTTTACTATCCACAATCAGCTTACAAAGTTTATTTCCTATTAAATCATATGAGGAAATTAATAATCAACTAGATAATCTAAAGAATAAAACCTCAGAGTTGGTGTTAAAACCTTTCGATCATATCGGTAATGCTAAATTTGTAGAAAATTATGTATCTGTAGTTGAAAAATATATTGAATTCAGACGAAATAATAGAAATTTATATGTGAAAAAAGTGAAAGATACAGCTTTAAATATCCAAGTAAATCAAAGTGCATTACTTAATTTAATAACAAAACCAGTTAGAAATGTAATTTTTCCTTTTAATAAATTTATTGAACGCTCACACGAACTAACTAAGTAATAAACAAAAAATAGGAGGACGGGTGAATGCTCATTCTCCTTTATTACTAACTTTTGGATTCAATTGGGTACTTAATTAAAAATTTCTTGCTTAGGCATCAAAAAACGTACCCAAGTTGGATACGTTTTACAATTTTAATTTAACTAACTTTACTTAAAAATCTTTCTAATATTTCATTATATTTTTCTTTACATTCAATGTGCGGCATGTGACCAGCTTTATCAATGATTACAAAGTCTGCTTTTTTAAGTGTGGCTAAATAGGTCTGTTTTGCGAATAAAACTGGTAGTGCCTCATCATATGCGCCGCCAATAACTAGTATTGGAACTTTTGCACAAGCTAACATCGGCAGATAATTAACATCATAAATCTGTTTAATGGTTTTTGTTGCTGTCTCAGGCTTTATATCAATGCCTATTTTCACTACTTCTTCAACAAGCCCCGTGTTGCTTTTGTTATAAACACATTTAGTAGCAACTGCTTTTTGATATTCCTTGATTGGGAAGCTTTCATCAATCGTTTCAATATTTTTGAAACTATTAGGTGATAAAAACTTAAGACTGGAAGGTAGTGATACAGAAGTTGTATTTGACAAAATCATTGATTTTACCCGTTTTGGAAATTGTTTATAAATCTCCTGTGTGATCACTCCGCCCATGGATAAACCGCAAAAATGGGCTTTCTCGATGTTTAAATGGTCCAATAAGTCAATGACATCCTTAGCAAATTGGTTTATTGAAATTCCTTCTGTAATGTTCGATTCTCCATGACCTCGTAAATCCACTGCGATGATTCGGTATTTTTCTGCTAACGAAAACTGATGAGTCCATGATTCTTTTTTGCTTGCAAATCCATGAATAAAAACCAACGGCTCGCCACTACCTAAATCAATATGATGACTAATTACAGTTTCTTTCATACTTATTACCTCCTGATTTTGAGCTGTTTCATTTTATGCCTTTTTGCAAAAATTTAAAACATTGTTAATTCAGAGGTGAGATTTTTATAAGTATTTGAGGCATAGATGCATTATTAATCATACAACTTAAAAAAATCATATATGTGAAAAACAGATATATTGGTAATTGTATATTAAGTTTTAAGGGATAGCAAGTTAGAATTAATAAAATTCTAAATTTTCTGAAAAAATAGCCAATAAATGGTAGTTCGTATTTGCTCTATAATCAAAAGTAAACAATTCCTTTTACTAGATTTGCAATCTATATTAAAAAAAAAAAAGAAACCTCTAACTTAAGAAGTCCCATTTTTTAAATTCATTTTATATTCCTGATTAAATAAATGAATAACCTGTTTAGATATTAAAGATAGCTTATCGCTTTCAGTTTTCACCCATCCAAAATAAATCGGTTCTTGTGGATATGGATCTACTTCTAATATAACTAAATCCCCACTTAAAACAGGAGGATAGTTCAAAAATGAATAATCATGTCCAATCGTAAGTGCTAAGCCTTCTGTCAAAGCTTCTTCAATAGATATGGCGTTATTTGTTTTGAATAATACATGTACATCTCCGAATTTTTCTGTAAAGTCCTTCATAAACCCAGTTACATAATCATCGTTATATAAAATAAAAGTTTGCTTTTTTAGTTCTAAAGGATGAATTTTCCCCCCCTTTGCAAGTGGAGAATTTTTATTTATGCAAACGACCAATTTTCCTTCAAACAAAGGTTCAAACGCGATACCGATATCTCCCTGTAGGGCATCTTTCCTCACTGCAATAAATCCCGCATCAATTTTATTTTGACGGAAGTCCTCAATGATTTCAAATGATCCTTTTTCAGTAATTTCGATATTAAGATTAGGATACTTACCTTTTAGAAAGGTTTTCGTACGAATGATAGAAGGCATGAACCCGGGAATACCCTCTATTTTTATTCCTCCTTTCATTAAATTAGTTTGAAAATACGCTTCATCCTTGATTTCCTGAATTTTATTTAATGCTTCCAACGTTTTATTTATAATTTTTTTTCCTTCCTCAGTAGGAAATACTCCTCGCCTAGAACGCTCAAATATTTTAAGTCCAAGCTCTTTTTCTAATGCGGTAATAGAAAGACTAATTCCAGATTGTGTAATATTATGTAATTCAGCAGCTTTTGTTAGTGAATTACATTTGGCAACCTCAACTATGTACTCAAGTTGTTCAATATTCATGCTATCGACCCCTTACATAAATAAAACTCATGTAAAATATATTAATAATATTTATTTTATTTAATATATTATACGATATCAATGTCATTTAAAGGCAGTGGAGTAATATAATCTACTGCCTATTTATAGTACAATGCCTTATCTATCGGGGAAATTATAGGAATGAAGTCCTGCCAATGTCTATCCATAAAATTTACTTAACATACCTTTAAATTTCTAAACTTTATAAAATTTGGTTAATAAATTATTATTCAAATGTAAAGATTCTTATAATTTAGAATCTTGGTAATCATATGTGCTATGGGCTGCATGCTAGAGGAGGTTGTATTGAATTTACTATTAAAAAGCCCGCAAATACAAATAAAGAAGTAGTAGTTTTCTAATGTTTAGTGCATGTGAATGAAAAAATCGATAATTATCAAAATGATTGTAGGTATTCTGGGGTGCATTCAACATCATCGTTAATAAGAATTGGAAATTAAGGAGAAACAAAATGTTTTCAACAACGAAAAGGGGCTGGAATTCTTAATGAGATGGCTAATACTTTTGTTTATGTTTTTTGGTGTAATGATTAATTTTGCAGATAAGTCGATTCTTGGCTTTGCAGCTGAGCCAATTATGAAAGAATTTAATTTATCTTATTCACAATGGGGTATTGTGGGTAGCAGCTTTTTTTGGTTATTTAGTATTGCTGGTGTATTAGGCGGTGCATGGTCAGATCGAATTGGGACTAAGAAGGCATTATCCATTTTATTATTTTCTTGGACTGTTCTTCAATTTGGAGCTTTTGCGATATCTGGATTACCATTACTTATTCTTTACAGAGTTTTGTTAGGTGTAGGTGAAGGGCCACATGGACCGATATCCATGAGTCAATTAAGCAAATGGTTTCATCCGAATTCTCGTGGATTGGCCCTATCCATCTTTAATGGTGGTGCCATAGTTGGAGCAGTAGTATTTGCACCACTTTTCGTAGTATTAATAGAAGATTTTGGCTGGCGTGGAGCATTCGCCTCAACTGGTATTTTGAGTATTGTTTGGGCGGTTTTATGGATGTGGCTAGGAAAAGAGAAACCAGCAAAAGTAGATTGGGACGAGCCGATTCCCACTCAAAGTAAGTTCAAGTGGTCTGAAGTATCATCGACCATATTCTCACGTTCTTGTTTATTATCTTTATTCTTGGGCTTCTCTGCATTCGGGGGACTTGCATGGACATCAGTTTTTCAACCTTTATATTTTGGGCAAATACTCGGATTAACCAATAAACAAATTGGCCTTGCATCCGTTGCAGTAGGAGTAGGCGGTCTGATTATAAGTATAGTTATTCTTAGATTTTCTGATTATCTTTTCAAAAAAAGTCAGAGTTACTATACATCTCGTGTTGTTGTCGGTGGAATTAGTTTAATAGTTGCAGCACTCGGCTATTTACTTTCTACAATCGCCCAATCTAACCTATTGATATTAGGATTATTTGTCCTATCAGCTGGTTGTGTAGCAACAATAGTTTCTATTGTTCCACAAATTATGATTAAGCTTTTCCCATCGAGGAGAGGATTCGGAATTAGTTTAGGAACATCCTTTCAAAATATAGCAGGGATCATTGGACCAATCGTTATTGGACTTCTTATTAACCTGGCGGGTCCCAATAAAGTTCTTGGCTTCCATTATGCATTATTTTATATTGCTGGATTGATGCTTTTGGCTGGACTACTATTTATTCTCTTTTGCAGGCCAGATGAGACTGTTGCTGAAGTGGCTCAAACAACCGATAATGCTGTTTCACTTTAATATCATTTTTTAATTTCAATAAAGGGGTGTCTAATTGTGGAAATGACTAAAAATCAATTAAGCAATATTAATGAAGTTGCAACAAAGATCGGCCCAAAAGGTGAGGTGGCCAATTCGAAGCTAATTGATCATTCGAAAAATTTTGAAAAACGGATAGTGAAAATTACGGATGGCGTGTATCAAGTTATCGGAATCGGCCTTGCGAATACAACCATGATCGAAGGCAAAAATGGGATGATTATTGTTGATACAGGGGATGGAATTGAAGAAGCAGAAGAGCATTTAGCAGAGTTTAGAAAAATAACAGATAAACCAGTATCAGCCATTATTTACACACATTGGCATTATACAGTGGGTACAAGAGCTTATGTTCCTGAAGGCCAAGAAGATTCACTTGAAATTTGGGGCCATGACCTAGTTGATCACAATTTTACCGCTAATAATGCGGATCTTAAGCAAATCCAGACTAAAAAAGCATATACCCAATTTGGACTGTTTCTTCCGCCAAAAAGTCCTGATGCTTTTCCGAATTTAGGGATTGGTGCCTATTTTGTTGATTTTGAAAAAGGAAAAACAAGGGGATACGTAAAACCGAATCGTACCGTTTCAAAGGCAAGTAAAATTGAAATTGACGGAATTAATATTGAATTAATCCCTACCATTACAGATACAAATGATGGACTGATCGTCTGGTTACCTGATAAGGGTGTTGCTATTAATAATGTTCTTTGGGGGGCGTTTCCTAACATTGGAGCTTTAAGAGGAGATACTCGCGATCCGAAAAACTGGATTAATAGTATAAAGGAACTGCGCGCCCTAAAACCAACGCATATTATTGGAGTTCATGGGGTGCCTATTTTTGGATTAAAAGAATCAGAAAAAGCAATAGAAGAATACCACGATGGAATGCAATTCGTATACGATCAAACGGTTCGTGGAATCAATCTAGGACTTTCTCCAGAAGAGATTGTGGAGTTTGTTAAATTGCCTTCTCACTTAAAGAATAGTCCGATTTTACAACCATTTTATGGTGAATTGGCAAACTATGTGAGAGGGACTTATGCTTATTTAATCGGGTGGTATGGGAATGATACAGCAACGATTCATCCAGTTTCGAAAAAAGTAGAAGCGGAGAAAATCATAAAGGGCTTTGGCGGGCTCGAAAAAGTATTAGCAGAAGCTCAACAAGCATATGATAATCATGAATTTGCATGGTCGGCCCAATTAATTACTTATGTATTAAAATTAGATCCAGATCATAAGGAAGCTCGTCAAATAAAAGCACTTGCATTAAGGAAGCTTGCTGAAACAACTACTTCTGCCATAACAAGAAACTTTTATTTAACTCAAGTGTATGAACTAGAAGGAAAAATTAGCCCAAATGTAAGAGTGGTTAAATCTGTAAACCTAAGTAATTTTACACCTGAAGCTTTTATGCATTTCCTTAGAGTGAAATTAGACGCAGTGAAGAGTGAAAATGTAAATCAAGTGTTACGAGTTAGCTTAACAGATTCGAACGTTGATATTGGACTACAAGTTCGAAAAGGTTTAGCCGAAGTCGTAAATTTCAATACGAGCTCTATTACTCCTGATTTTACGATTCAAACAACAGGTAAAGATTTGGCTCAACTATTAACTTGCGAAATTACACTTGAGAATGCATTAACGATGGGCAATATTACGATAATAACAGGCAGTAAAGTAGAAGTGACTAATTTCATAGCTATGTTTGATGAAATAATAATCGATAATTAATGGAGGAATTAGGGATGAGTTATGCATTAGAAGGAAAAAAGATACATGTAAATGGCCTTCAGTTTCATGTAGTGGACGAAGGCGAGGGACCGGCTGTACTACTACTCCACGGATTTCCCGACTCCTCCTTCTTATGGAGAAATCAAATTCAAACCTTGGTTAATGCCGGTTACAGAGTTATCGCTCCAGACTTACGGGGTTTTGGTGAATCGGACAAGCCACAAGAGATTGAAGCCTATAATTTGAAGTTACTTGTTTCAGATGTTATAGGAATCTTAAAAGAATTAAACGTTGATCGTATACGATTAGTTGGCCATGATTGGGGGGCATTGCTGGGCTGGGCATTTACTTCCCTATTTCCGGATGTAGTTGAAAAATATGTTCCCATTTCTGTTGGCCATCCAGGTGGAAGATTCCAAATACAAATTGATCAGTTAGAAAAATCATGGTATGTGTTTATGTTTCAGGCAGAACACTACGCCGAGGAATTTTTAACTAGAAATAATTGGGAACTTTTCAGAGAATGGTGCCGAAATCATAGTGAACAAGAAAAATGGATTAATGAGTTAGCCAGACCGGGTGCATTAAGAGCAGCACTTAATTGGTACAGAGCAAACAGCTCAATGAAAGCCTTTTTACATAAGGGGGTCCAACCAAAGATTAAGTCACCAACACTTGGAATTTGGAGTAGCTTTGATCCTTTTTTAACAGAAGCAAAAATGCTTCAATCCAGTGAAATGATTGATGGACCATGGCGATATGAAAGATTGTCTGGCGGTCATTGGGTGCCGCTTGATCAATCAGAAAAATTAAATGAGCTTTTAATAGAGTTTTTTGAAAATTAATTAGGGAATTAGAACAGTCAGAGGAGTAAGACCTGCATATCCGATATATTAAATTGTTAATATGATAGGGAAAATTCTTAAGTGGGAGGATTAAGTTTACCGTCTTAAATGAAGAATTCGGGTTACATGTTAGAAATGGTGTTAAGTAATATCAAATGAAGATGAAAAGGAACTCGTTAGCTTTTTTAACGTATTTGAATTATAAAATTGATTGAACGATCATGGATAACTAAATAAAAAGAAGGGGTTCTTTAACGTGAATCCCTTCTTTAAATTAAGAAATATAAGTTAATTATTCTTAATTTTACTTTTATTCTTTGATATTTTTAGCTTGAACTTGAAGTTCTTTTAAAAATTCCTTACCTGCAGCAGAAAGAAATTTGCTTTTTAATCGAATAGAATAATAGGAAAGTTTCAAATCAATTCCTTTTACAGGTTTAACGATAATATCTTCTCTTTGATAAAACGGATCGGATTTAATCACTATGTCCGGTTCAAATCCGATTGCCAATCCCTGTGAAATAAAATATTTTTTAGTTTCAGAATTTTGGGAAGAAACAAGAATGTTAAGATTGCTATATTCTCCAAACACTTGAGTGAGAAAGTTTTTTCTGTCATTATCACTTAAGTAGTTGGCAACAATTGGATATTTATGTATATCCTCCAAGGTAAGAATGTCTTTACTAGCCAATTCAGAATCATTTCTAAAACACAGCATCATTGAGCTATCAATAATCTGTGTTGATGTAAGCAGTTGATTTTCTTCATGAAAAAAGGAAAGATTAAAGACTAGTCCTATATCCGCATCACCATTCAAAACGTCTTTTCGAACTTGAGGAGATGTTGATTCTTTAATTTGAAGAGTAATTCCTGGGAATTTTGCATTAAGCTCAGCCGATGTTTTAGGGATGATACTCCTGCAAATGGCTGGATCTGCTGAAATGGATAACTGTCCTTCGATATCCGTAGAATCACCTTTTGCCTCCTGTTTAAATTCCTCTATACAATTTAATATCTCTTGTGCTTTTATTATTAATTTTTTTCCGGTTTCGGTTGGTTCTAATCCAGTTCTAGAGCGTTCAAATATCTTTTTTCCGAGTTCTTCCTCTAAACTGCTGATTGCAAGACTTATACCTGGTGAAGATACATAAAGTCGTTCAGCCGCAGTTGCAATTGAGCCAGTTTTTGCTATTTCCGTTATGTATAAGAATTGCTCGATACGCAAAGATTCACCCCTAATACTCTGTTCTTTATTCTGAATTTGATTTGTATACTATTCTGTTACGAACAGTGCTGCTTAATTCCAAACATAATAATTACTTAAGGTAACTTTTAATATCTTAACTTTAAAAAAGTATATTATAAAATTATCATATATGTAAAGGTGGATATCAATTTGAATTTTATGAATTTTCCTTCAGACTACATGTCTTATAAGAATATATTTCTAATGAAAATTTGGTTTAAGGAGTGGTCAAAATGAGATTAAAGGATAAAGTTGCAGTAATTACGGGTGGAGGAAGTGGAATTGGCCGGGCAACATGTCTAAAATTTGTCGAAGAGGGTGCCAAAGTTGTTGTAGCAGATTTTAATGAAACTGCAGGAAATGAAACGGTTGAAATGCTTATAGAAATAGGCGGAGATGCGGTATTTAAAAAAGTAGATGTTACCGACTTCCAACAAGTCGAAGATATGATTAATTTTACAGTTGAAACCTTTGGCCGTATCGATACCATTTTTAATAACGCGGGTATAGCATTTGGTAAACCTTTACTTGAGCTAAATCCAGAAACGTATGAAAAGATTATCAAAGTGAACCAAGATGGAGTCTATTACGGAATTACACTTGCAGGCAGGAAAATGCGTGAGTTAGGGATTCAGGGGACGATTATTAATTCATCCTCCGTATTTGGATTTTTAGCGAATGCCTACACCTTTAGTTACAATGCATCGAAGGGTGCAGTGAGATTAATGACGCAAACTGCTGCGTTAGAATTGGCACCATATGGTATTCGTGTAGTCGGTGTCGCTCCTGGTGTAGTTGACACGCCAATTTACGACCCTGTCAGAGCAATAGGTCGTGAGGACGAATTCACACATAAACAAATGACGAAAGCATTCACTCCGCCATCACACATCGCAAATGTTGTAGCATTTTTGGCGTCAGAAGAAGCACTTGCGATTAACGGAAGCACGATTTTGGCTGATGATGGATATGCATCTTTTAAATAGGACGAAAAAAACAAATGAAGGCATCCACTATTAAGTGGATGCCTTCATTATGTATTTTAATGTGGAAAGTAGATGGAAACGTGAGCTTATATCTTGCTTTAGAATTGTTTTTACAATTCTTCAGGATTTTCTCAAATTATCTCTACCATTAATATTTTCTTAACACACCTTTTGTTTTCTATGCTTTATTAAAATAAATCATAAAATTATCATTATTATAAAGATTCCTACTATTTACTGTCAAAATGAATGTTAGTAATGCGATATAAATCCAAATTATTTTTTTCTAAGCCCCATAAACCTATTTTAACAAGGGAAGTGAGTCCATTGAATAGTTTACAAAAAGGAGTTTCAGTTTATCCGATTACAGTTCCTACAAAGTACAGCGTTAAGAGTTTTAATTTTTATTTATGGGAGGATGGCAATTCCCTTTCCTTAATTGATGCAGGTCTGGATTCAAATGAGTGTTGGGAACAATTTAACAACACTTTATCTGAGTATGGATTTTCTCTAAATGATATAACCCAAATCATTCTCACCCATTCGCACGAGGATCATATTGGATTAATAAACCGTATACTTTCAATAAGGGAAATCCCTGTCTATGCACATTCAGACTCCATCCCATGGTTGAAACGGGACAAAGAAACTCTTTCATTATGGATAGAGTTCTATAAACAACTTTATCATGAAATGGGATGTGGTGATACGGGAATACAAAATATTGAAAGAATAAAAAAATCGTTAAAGGCAAGAGAAAATTATACAATTCATACTGATATTATCCCGCTTAATGAATCAGATACCAAAGCTGGATTACAAGTTATAGAAACACCAGGACATTCACCTGATCACTTGGTTTTTTATAATCAAAAGGAAAAATGGCTATTTGGAGGGGACCTTCTTATTGGCCATATGTCTAGTAACGCACTCGTTGAACCTGATAAAGAAGGTACACGGTTATTAACCTTAGTTCAATATATCGAATCACTTGAAAAATGTCTGAATCTCGATATAGAGACAATATTCTCAGGACATGGACAACTTATCTCCAATCCTAAAGACTTAATTACAACAAGACTAAAGAAAATCAATCAAAAATCAGATCAAATTTTGAACTTAATCGTAAGTGGAATTTCATCAGCTGACCAACTGGCACGAACCTATTATAAGGATAAGTATCAAAAAGAGTTCGAATTAGTTATGTCCGAAATAATTGGTCATGTGGACTATTTGGAAGTGTCAAACAAAGTGAAGAAAGAGCTAAGAGATGGAGTATGGCACTATACACAAATCTGAGGACTATATTATACAAGACTTAAGCTAGTAATGGATAACGTTACTAGCTTTTATTCATCTTTTTTAATATATAAAGATAGTTAGATTAGTTTGTAAGATTATTTAGTTAGATACATCCAAATCATTTTAATTTTTTATAAATTTTTCCATGCTGAAAAATGATCCTTAATATTTTCTAAACGTACCTTTGGATTTTAAATCTTTATTAAATTATAAAATAAAAATATCATACTATTATAAAGATTCATTTAATTCTGAATCTAATTAAACAATCTTTTCAATTTAGAAAAAGAGGGGGAAGTTTAGGAGTAAAAAGGTATCGTTCTTGGTTAGAAAATGATAGCGCTTACAAAATTTAGAACTCTTAAACCCATATGAATGAAAAATAATAAGATATTGAGGTGTATATATGAATAAAGAAATTCAGAATAAAGGCTCAATTTATTTAAGTAAACCTTGGCTTGCTTCTTATCCAGAAGGAGATCCGCATCGTGTTGAAGTACCGTCTAGTACGATATTCGACATCCTGGAAAAGTCAGCATACAAGTATCCTAATAAAATTTCTGTCGTGGATGGAGAGAGAGAACTTACCTTTGCCGAGTTGAAAAATAATTGCGAACGTGTTTCCATAGCTCTCTATAAGCAGGGATTTCGCAAGGGAGATCGCATCTCGATCATGTTGCCGAATTGTCTTGAATATGTCATTGCCTTCTTTTCCATTCAACGCTTAGGCGGTGTCGTTGTTCAGGTCAATCCTAATTATCAGCCGGCAGAATTGGATCATATCCTACGAAATTCAGAGTCAAAAGGTATAGTGTCCTTCCGAGATCAAAAGGAGAAGCTAGAGAAAATCGAGTTGTCGGATGAAGTTATCTTTATTACGGCAGATCAGGAAATAAAAGAAGAAGATAATTTACATCATTGGATCGCTACTGAGACCACCGAACTTCTATTTAGAGACGTTGAACCGGAAGACATTGCATTTTTAGCGTTTACAAGTGGTACAACAGGCCGGCCAAAGGGAGTTATGATTTCACACTCCAACATGGTCTCCATGCAGTATATAGGGTATGGTTCAGGTCTTTATAGGGTGTTTGAGAAAGGGGAACATTGCAACCTTGGTTTTGCTCCACTCTATCATACCATGGGGTTGTACAGTTTACTGGAAGCAATTTTTATTGGTGCACGTTTATATCTCATTGATAAATTTGATATGAATTACATTTTAGAAATGATTCGTAAACAGCGACCGACCATTTTCTACGGTTCCCCTACGATGTATATAGCGTTACTAAATCACCCCGACTTAAAGAAGGATGACTTAACCTGTTTTCAATATTGTATTTGTGGTTCAGCCCCATTACCAATTGAAGTGATTAAAAAGTTTGAAGAAATCACGGGAGCTCCGATGGTGGAAACATGGGGATTATCGGAAGCGACAGCCGGGGTAACGCGAAACCCAATAACAGGAATAAGAAAAGTAGGAAGTACGGGTATTCCAATGGCAAATTTAGAAGTGAAAATTGTGGATATCGCAACAGGAACGATGGAAATGCCAATTGGTGAGCCCGGTGAGATCCTGGTTAAGGGACCAATCGTTACCAAGGGATACTGGAAAAATCCAGAAGAAACGGAAAATACCATTCGTGATGGCTGGCTGCATACGGGTGATATCGGAAAAATGGACAGTGATGGCTATTTCTATATTGTAGGCAGAAAGAAAGAGATGATCATCACGGGAGGCTTTAATGTTTATCCTGCAGAAGTGGAAGAAGTAATCTATCAGCATCCGGCAGTATTAGAAGCGGGTGTATACGGTATTCCAGACTCGTATCGCGGAGAAACGATTAAAGCAGCCATCGTTCTTAAAAAAGGAGCTACGTTAACAGAAGAAGGAATCCAAAACTGGTGCAGAGAACGATTAACTAGATATAAAGTTCCTCGCATCATTGACTTCAGAGAGTCTCTGCCGAAAACAGCCGTTGGAAAAATACTGCGCCGGCAATTAAGGGATGAAGATGAAACGCAGATTAATCAGTAAGGATAAGTTGTATTTGAACAGGTATTTCTAAAAATTGGATTCTGTTTAATTTCAGTGGGAATAGTTGAGCATGATCGCGATGTAAAAGAAGTAACTATATTTTCATGTTAAACTTTCGATTAAGGAAAGATAAATGAAAGGAGTAACGAGGTTTTTTTCGTTGCTCCTTTCATTTTTTTTCTCTTATGATATTCCTCCCATGTCTAACAATTAATATTTACTTAACGCACCTTTTAATTTCTGAACTTTTAAAAATTACTCTATAAAATTAATATAAATATAAAGATTCATACTATTTCGATACTTGGCGAATCTCACATTTCTTAGTCAAGCTAATTTTCATATATTAATTGGTTGTTAAAAAGTTTGTTGAGAAAGGAATCAGAGAAAATGAACATTATAGTATTAATTAAACAAACGTTTGATACAGAAGAGAAAATAATTCTTCAAAACGGCAACATTTGCGAAGATGGCGTCAATTTCATTATCAATCCTTATGATGAATTTGCGATTGAAGAAGCTATAAAATTACGTGATTTACATGGTGGCGAAGTAACGGTTATCACAATCGCACCAGAACATGCTGAAAATGCTCTCCGAACAGCCCTTGCAATGGGGGCAGATAAAGCAATCATTGTAGACAATGAAGACCAGGTATTGGATGAGTACAGCATTGCCAAAGTTCTGGCCGCCGTAATTAAAGATCTGGAATTTGATCTTATTTTAAGCGGTAATTTAGGTGTTGATTATGGTTCTGGACAAGTAGGACCTCGTCTTGCTGAAGAACTTGATATTCCACAAATAACAACCATTACTTATATGGAGATTAATGGAGTTACAGCCTTAATCGAGCGCGATGTGGAAGGGGATAAAGAGCTAGTGGAAGTTTCACTCCCTGTACTTGTAACAGCGCAACAAGGGTTAAATGAACCACGTTATCCTTCATTACCCGGTATCATGAAAGCGAAGAAAAAACCAATAGAACGATTAGAGATTGAAGATTTGGATATTGAAGATGATATAGAAGCAAAAACGACTGTGACGGGAACGTATTTTCCACCAAAAAAAAATGCTGGCCGTATCTTGAATGGAGAATTAATGGATCAAGTAATGGAACTAGCTAATCTTCTCCGTAGTGAAGCGAAGGTACTTTAACCAATTTTGGAGGACGAATGATGATGAGAAAAGTACTTGTATTGACAGAAGCTAAAGCTGGAAACTTACGAAGCGTGTCACTCGAAACATTGACCGCTGCACACCTTATTGCAGAGGGTGGGGAAATCGTAGCAGTAGCTATTGGTAGTGAAGCTACTCATTATGCAAACGTTTTGGGGAAACATGGGGCAAATAAAATATATATTATAGACAACAAAGACTTAGATGTGTATACAACAGATGCTTTTTCACAAGCATTGCGTCAGGTAATTGATGCTGTAGAGCCAGATGCGATTCTAATGCCGCACACCGCAATTGGAAAGGATCTTGCACCGCGCATTGCGGCGCGTTATGGACTTGGCCTGGTATCCGACGTCATCGATGTTCAGGTTGAAAACGGTGATGTTATCTTTACTCGTCCTATTTACTCTGGAAAAGCGTTTGAGAAAAAGAGAGTAGTATCCGGCATCCCATTTGCAACAATAAGGCCGAATAATATACCTGTGGAAGAAATTATCGGAACGATTGAGATTGTACATTTTAATGTAGTTATCAAAAACTTGCGGACGATTATTAAAGAGGTTGTGCGCAAAACGACAGGCCATGTAGATCTATCAGAAGCAAAAGTAGTCATCTCTGGTGGTCGCGGCGTTAAATCAGCAGAGGGTTTTAAACCACTTCAAGAACTTGCAGATATCCTTGATGGTGCTGTAGGTGCATCACGAGGAGCATGTGATGCAGAATATTGTGACTACTCTTTGCAAATTGGACAGACTGGTAAGGTTGTTACACCTGATTTATATATTGCATGTGGGATTTCTGGTGCAATACAACATTTAGCAGGAATGTCAAACGCGAAAATTGTTGTTGCGATTAATAAAGATCCAGAAGCGCCTATTTTTCAGGTGGCTGACTACGGAATTGTTGGAGACTTGTTTGAAGTGGTTCCGTTACTTACAGAAGAATTCAAAAAAGTACTTTCCAATGCTTAAACAGAACATTCAAATAATGTGATACTCCATTATTTTTAATAATATTAAGTACTTTCTTAATGTAGGTCCCAATTAAAGTTCAAACAACAAGAGATTAATAGATTCTAAGTGTAAGGATTTTTTCCTTCTATTATATATATGAAAAACATAGAGATGGAAATGGTTGGTGACATGTATCAAAATTAAGTAGCAATAGGAGAGGCATCATGGATCCGAGAGAATTTTATTATGAAAATGAATACAATCTATTAATACATGAATTGGAAATATCAGAAAAAAAATACGGATTAACTAATCGAAAAACCCTTGAAATCAGCCAAAAATTAGATTCTGTGCTCAACGAAATCATGAGAATAAAATATCCTAGATTAAAACAATTGGAGCAAATTCGCTAGAAGGTCTTTTCTTAATCAGTTTTTAGGAGTGAAGAGCGATGAAGATAATAGGAGAAATTTATAAGATAAGATCCTATTTTGATGATAAATTACAGAAAAATGTAAATATTTCATTTATTGAAACAGATGAATTAATAAAAGTAAACGGGACTATGATCAAACTCTTGCCAATCATAAGTGAGAGCTCGTCTAATTACAAAGAAGGGGAGAAAATTGAGCTGGATGGGGAAATTAGGTTCGAATATATAATTACTTCAAAAGGTAACCGTAGTGCTGCACCAATCCCTGTTATTCGACAATGCCTATCATTTTAGCGTTAGATTACTTGTAAATAGCTCAAAGAAATTTTCTGAGTGGCAATTGGTTGATTACTGAATGAACGCAAATTACTTGATTTTTTCACTAGGTCTAATAGAATTCCAAGTTTTTCTGTCAAATTTTTAAAATACTATTTTTTTTAAAAAAATTTATTAATAAGGGGTAACAAAGATGAATTTTCAATTATCTGAAGAACATAAAATGATGCAAAAAATGGTGCGCGATTTTGCATTAAACGAATGTGAGCCTACTGCTGCACAGCGTGATGAAGAAGAAACCTTTGACATGGAGATTTGGCACAAGATGGCTGACCTTGGCTTATGCGGGATTCCTTGGCCGGAAGAGTACGGAGGAGCAGGTGCTGATTACTTGAGTTATGTAATCGCGGTAGAAGAATTGTCGAGAGTTGATGCTTCCATCGGGGTAACACTTTCCGCACATACATCATTAGCCGGATGGCCTGTGTACAAGTTTGGAACAGAACAACAAAAGCAAAAATATTTGAGGGCGATGGCAGAAGGCAGAAGTATGGGGGCATATTGCTTGACGGAACCCGGTTCAGGATCAGATGCCGGAGGGATGAAAACAAGGGCCGTTTTAGAAGGTGATGAGTGGGTCTTGAACGGATCGAAGATTTTTATCACAAATGGAGGCTATGCCGACACCTATATCGTATTCGCACAGACCAACTCGGAGCTAAAGCATAAAGGCATTACGGCGTTTATTGTAGAAAAGAGCTTCCCTGGTTTTTCCATAGGAAAGAAAGAGAAAAAGCTGGGCATTCGTTCTTCCTCCACCACGGAAGTGATTATGGAGGACTGTCGGGTTCCGAAGGACAATCTTTTGGGTAAAGTGGGAGAAGGATTCATGATTGCGATGAAGACTCTAGACGGTGGACGGAACGGGATCGCTTCCCAAGCGTTGGGAATCGCTCAAGGAGCATTTGATAAAGCAGTCGCATATGCGAAGGAACGCGTCCAATTTGGCAAACCGATTAGCAATCTTCAAGCCATCCAATTCAAGTTAGCCGATATGGCGACAAAAATCGAAGCATCTCGTTTGCTTACGTATCAAGCTGCTTGGCGTGAGGATCAAGGAATATCTTATGGGCTGCAGTCGGCCATGTCCAAACTGTTTGCAGGTGATACCGCAATGGAAGTAGCTATTGAGGCCGTGCAAGTATTTGGCGGATATGGATACACAAAGGACTATCCAGTTGAACGATATATGAGAGATGCCAAGATCACACAAATCTATGAAGGGACGAATGAGATTCAGCGTCTTGTTATTGGGGGATATTTGCTCAAAGAATAGAGTATATACAACTAGTAGTTAAGCAATAGAAGGAATTTGGACTGTAATCTATGACTCTTGGATTATAAGAATGAAATTAAACTATTGAAAAAATAATAATCTTTCGACCGGAAGGAAGAAGCTTAATAAATTGAGGAGGGAATTTATGAGATTTCAAGGTAAAGTGGCCATTGTTACAGGTTCAGGAAAAGGGATTGGTAAGTCAATTATTCAAAAATTGGTTCAAGAAGGTGCTTTAGTTACCGTAACTGATTTGAATAAGGAAACATGTGAAGAGACTGCTAGGGAAATCCTCCAGGGCGGTGGAAAGGCAATCGCTGTGGCAGGAGATGTATCAAAAGCAGAGGATGCAAGAAATATTGTTGAAAAGACAATAGAAGCATATGGGAAAATTGATATTCTCGTTAATAATGCTGGTGTTTTGAAAGATTCGCGCATCAAAGACATGGAAGAGGACGATTGGGATAAAGTAATCGATGTTTGCCTAAAAGGTGCATTTCTCTGTTCCAAATATGCTTCTGCACATATGGTTGAACAAAATTACGGGAAAATTATAAATATTTCATCACGAGCCTATCTAGGAAATCCAGGTCAAGCAAACTACTCTTCTGCCAAGGCAGGAATTGTAGGTCTAACACGATCACTGGCAAAAGAATTAGGTAAGAACAATATTAATGTCAATGCGGTAGCACCCGGTCTGATTGAAACGGATGCGCTAAAGAATCATCCCAAATATGAAAAAATTAAAGAGCTGCAAAAGAAAGATACACCAATTCAACGAATTGGATTACCTGAAGATGTAGCGAATGCCGTTTTGTTTTTTGCATCTGATGATGCAGCTTATATCTCGGGGGATATTTTACACGTCTCCGGTGGGAGATTTGGTTGATCAAGTGTTAGTGGAAGCATCTTAATAAGCGGAATATTTGAAACAGGTAATGAGGAGGATAACGATGTCAAAGGAGACCTTATATTTTGAGGATTTTGAAGTAGGAGAAAGATTTTTATCTCCTGCTAGAACAATCACGGAAACAGATGTTGTAAATTTTGCTGGCTTATCTGGTGACTACAATGCCCTTCATGTTGATAGTGAGTATGCTAAAGATTCCATTTTTGGAGAACGCATTGCGCATGGTCTCCTTGGATTGACGGTATCCTCTGGGTTATTCACAAGGACGGACCTGAATAGGCGTATGGCGGAGTCCTTAATAACCCTTTTGGGGATTAATTCCTGGAGATTTCTAGGTCCTCTTAAATTCGGAGATACCATACATCTTGAAATTGAAATTGTAGGAAAAGAAGAAACAAGTAAGCTTGATAGAGGAATTGTTTATTTTAAACGGAAAGTGATCAACCAAAGGGGAAAGGTTATCCAAGAAGGGACTACTCCCATGTTGATTTTAAGAAATAATCCAAAACAAAAAATATAAAGGAGGAAATGAAATGTCTCTAGTATTATCTGATGAGCAAATAATGATAAAGGATACCGTTAGAAGATTTTTAGATAAGGAAATCTTACCTATGGTTGATAGCTATGAGAAATCAGGAAAAGCTGTTTCGAAGGAAATTGTTCAACAATTAGTGCCATTTGGCTATTTAGGAGGACTTCTTCCAGAAGAGGCAGGAGGTTTTGGGCTAGATTACACCACCTATTTTACCATGATTGAAGAATTATCCAGAGTTTGGCCATCCTTACGTGCAACTGTTGGACTTACCAATTCGGTACTGACACATATCTATGAATATGGTACTGAAAATCAGCGAAGAAAATTCTTAGACTCTTTACTTAAAGGAGAAAAATTTGGCTTCTTTGCCCTGACTGAGCCTAATGTTGGATCGGATACTTCCAGCATTCAAACACGGGCAGAGTTAAGAGGAGATAAGTGGATTATCAATGGGTCGAAAATGTTTATCACCAACGGGATAGAAGGTGAAATCGGTATCGTCATCGCGCAAACAGATAAATCCAAAGGAAATGAAGGAATTGCAGCTTTTATAGTTGAAAAAGGAGTCTCTCATTATGAAACGAAACCGATTGAAAAAATGGGAACCACCAGCTGTCCATTTGCAGAGTTAATTTTTGAAGATTGCGAGATACCAGCAGAAAATTTGCTTGGAAAAGTAGGAGATGGATTAAGGCAGGGTCTTAAATTCTTGAATAGCGCAAGGGCAATGGTTGCGTTCATTTCTACTGGAATTGCCCAAGCATGTGTGGATGCTTCGGTAAAGTATGCGAAGGAACGGGTTCAATTTGGAAAACCAATTGGAGGGTTTCAACTAATCCAAGCAAAAATCAGTGAAATGGTAACCCTGACAAGCGCTATGCGTTTACTTGGTCTTCAAGCCAGCCATTTGTTGGATCAAGGGAAATCCTGCAAAGTGGAATGCTCAATGGCCAAATACTTCTCCACTGATCAGGTATTAAAAGTAGCTGAAGAAGCTTTACAAATACACGGTGGGTATGGATACACGAAAGAATTCCCTGTTGAACGATATTACCGCGATATTCGATATTTTACAATCGCAGAAGGAACAAATGAAATGCAAAAATTAATCATAGGTAGAGAAATTTTAGGAATATCAGCTTTTTCATGATCGTAGTTTATTCTATAAGTAAAATTAATTAGCAAAACCTCAGAGAGTGGAACAAATATGAGGTGCACTTAAATTTTGTAGAAAAAAAGATCTATTTAATAGAGTTATGTCATTCAGGAATCATCTGAACTGAAAATTCGACTAATGTGATTTTTTTGTATTAAAGTTGAAACGCTATTTCTTATTGCGCAACATTTAAGGAGTGTTGGGTTTGATTACTGCAGAACTATTAACAGAATTAAAGGCAATTGTACCTGTAGAGCGAATCAAAGAAGGTGAGCAAAATCATCCGCTGGGTAACACAAGCAGTGTGAACGTTTATCCGCGATCAGAGGAAGAAATAGCAGCCGTTCTTAAATATGCCAACGAAAAAGGGAAAAGTGTATTTGTTGAAGGCAATGGAACGAAAAGAGGGTATGGCGGCTTGACCGAGTCAGCCGATATATTACTCTCTCTTACTAACTATAAGGGCATCGTGGAACATGTTGTAGGTGACATGACGTTAACCGTAAAAGCTGGAACAACCTTTAAAGAATTACAGGATTACCTTGAAAAGTATAAACAAAAGATTTCACTCGACCCATTCATGCCGGATTCAGCTACGATAGGCGGCGTTATCGCATCCAATGAAAGCGGCCCCAAGCGGCTGGGCTATGGATCTTCCAGAGATACAGTCATTGGGCTAAGAATAGTGTACCCCGATGGTAAAATCATTCGATCCGGTGGAAGAGTTGTAAAAAATGTGGCGGGCTATGATATGAACAAATTATTTATAGGTTCAATGGGTACTTTGGGAATTATATCTGAAGTAACTTTAAAGCTTCGTCCACTGCCTAAGTATGAAAGTCTATTATTACTAATGTTCCCGCAAGGAAATATTGAGAAAATCCGGGCGTTTTCCACTAATCTTTTGGATTCCATGATGGAACCAGTCACTCTTGAATTGCTAAGTCCAACACTTTCAGAAAAATTGACAGGTCAAAGCTTCTTCACTTTAGCAATCGGACTCGAGGATGTTGAAACCTCTGTACGGTATCAAGAGAATTTTATAAAAAGTATTCTGCCAGAACAGGCAGAAATGAGAATACTCGCCCCACAAGAAACGCAGACGTTTTGGAACCAATTTTATTCCAATAGCTTGAATTCCTTGGAAGATGGAAGCGATGTAACTTCGGCTTCTTTGAAAATTGGCGTAGTAAACCTTGATGTAACGCATGTAATAAAAGATATCCATCTCCTGGGCGAATCTCATAATTTAGTGGTAGAAGCCCACGGTGGATTAGGACATGGTTTGTGTCAGCTAAACCTGAAGGGAGCAAAAGAGGATATCGTTTCCGCCATCCAAAAAGTTAGAGAAACGGATACAAGGTTGGGGGGATACGCCGTAGTAAACCATTTGCCTTTTGCTTTACGACAGAATGTAGACGTTTGGGGTGAAAAGCCATCGTATTTCTTCCTGATAGAAGGAATTAAAAACAAGGTGGACCCAAATAGAGTCCTAAATCCTAAAAGATTTATAGGGGGAATTTAATGATGGGGATAAAGGTAGCCGATTTAAAGCAAGAGGCGGCGTGTACTCCTAGTATAAGTAATTTTCTCATGAAAGATCACCCGGATGAAAACAAATGGGCAGATTGTGTTCACTGCGGCATGTGCCTGGAATCATGCCCGACGTATGAGCTGACAGGCCAAGAACAGCATTCCCCCCGCGGAAGGGTTCATTTAATTAAATCAGTGGCAGAGGGTAAAATCGCTGTCAACGAGCAATTTATGGATCCTGTTTTCGCTTGCCTTGACTGTCGTGCCTGTACAACCGCTTGTCCGGCAGATGTTGACGTTGGCGGACTAATCGAGGAAGCGCGTGGCCAGATTCGTCAGGCTATACCGCTTACAGGACTGAAAGGAATGGTAAGCAAGGTGTTCCTGAAAGGATTGTTCCCACATCAAAACCGGCTGAATTCACTAGGAAGCATGCTAAGATTCTATCAAAAGAGCGGTATACAAAAGGTTGTCCGAAAAACTAAGCTAATCAATATCATGCCCCAGCATTTAGTGGACATGGAAGCGATTATGCCAGAGGTGAACGAGCCGGTTCGTAAAAAGTACAAAAATCAAAACATCATTAAAGCAAAAAGTAAAACAAGGAATGAGGTTTCATTCTTAACCGGTTGTGTCATGGATGTTATGTTCAGTGATATTAATGAAGCAACGATTAATGTATTAACTCGAAACGGAAATGACGTGATCATTCCGAAAAACCAAACCTGCTGTGGAGCACTGCATATACATGCAGGTGACCGTGAAACAGGTAGAAAACTGGCAAAGCAAAATATTGAAGCATTTAAAGATGCCGAAAAGGTTATTGTCAATGCAGCTGGATGTGGGTGTGCACTAAAAGAATATCCGGAATTGTTCCGAGAAGATCCTGAGTGGCATGAAAAAGCAGAAAAGTTCGCGGCAAAGGTCGAAGACATTTCGAAATACCTCCATGACACAGGATACGAAAAACCAAAAGCTGAATTAAACACACGTATTACCTACCATGATGCATGCCATTTGGCACACGGACAGGGTGTACGCCAGGAACCCCGCGATATCTTGCTTGATATACCTGGAGTAGAGATGGTGCATATGCCAAATTCGGACAGATGCTGTGGAAGTGCAGGAATTTACAATATAACAAATCCGGAAATGGCCTCAGCTATACTCGATAGCAAAATGGAAAATGTCCCTGAGGATGTTGAAATGATCTCGATGGGTAACCCTGGGTGTATGCTCCAGATGGCTATGGGCGTGCAAAAGCACGGCAGAAACCAAAAAATAGTGCATACCATTCAACTCCTGGATTGGGCTTATCAAAAAGAGGACGGTAAGGAGGGGCAATAATGGCGGTCAAAGGAATCAAAACAAAGGATCGGCATATTATTAATCTTGCAAACATTGTAGGGGATGCCTGTTCCATCGTTTACCATAAGGAAGACTTAATCGCTTATGATTGTGATGGCTTCACATTACATAAGCATTTGCCAAAAGCTGTTGTATTCCCGAAAAACACAAAGGAAGTGGCAGCGCTAGTTAAATATTGTGCTGACAATCAATTGCCTTTTCTGGCCCGTGGTGCTGGGACGGGCCTGAGCGGAGGGGCTATTCCTATAAATGAAGAGGTTGTTATCAGCTTAGTTAGAATGAAGAAATTGTTAAGTGTGGATCTCGAGAATAGACGTGCGGTTGTAGAACCTGGTTTTGTCAATCTGAAGCTGACGAACTCAATTGCTGATAAAGGCTATTATTATGCTCCGGACCCTTCAAGCCAGTACTGTTGTACCATCGGTGGAAAT
The DNA here is from genome assembly GCF_002584635.1 of Bacillus sp. AFS031507. Lineage (NCBI taxonomy): Bacteria > Bacillati > Bacillota > Bacilli > Caryophanales > Bacillaceae > Bacillus > Bacillus sp. AFS031507. The sequence goes on along the minus strand of NZ_NUOW01000006.1, from coordinate 78,651 downwards.
GTCGCCGAAAATGCTGGAGGTGCTCACTGTCTTAAGTATGGTGTGACAACGAACCATATCCTTGGCCTTGAGGTTGTTTTACCAAATGGTGAAATCGTTGAAATTGGAGATAATGGCATTCCTGATGCACCGGGATATGATTTGCTTGGTCTGTTAACAGGTTCTGAGGGGACATTGGGGATTGTGACCAAAATAACGGTCCGAATTCTGAAGAACCCAGAAGCAAAACAAACGGTGTTGGCTTATTTCGATAAAGTGGAAGATGGCAGTCAAGCCGTTTCTGATATCATTTCAGCTGGAATTGTGCCTGCAGCACTGGAAATGATGGATAAAACAGCGATAGAGGGAGTGGAGGCGGCAGCGTTCCCAGTAGGTCACCCAAGAGATATTGAAGCAGTACTGCTTATTGAAGTGGATGGGATAGCAGCAGGATTGGATGAGCAAATAAATCAAATCTTGGATGTCTGCAAAAACAGAAACGTCCGTGAGGTCAGAGCGGCCCAGAATGAGGCTGAGCGAGGCAGATGGTGGGCGAACCGTAAAACGGGATTTGGTGCAATGGGGGCGATTTCTCCAGATTATTTAGTACAGGACGGTGTTATTCCTCGAAGCAGGCTGCCGGAAGTTCTCAGCAAAATTAATAAAATTAGCGAAGAATCTGGACTCCGGATCGCGAATATTTTTCATGCAGGTGACGGAAACCTTCACCCGTTAGTGCTTTTCGATGCTAGAATTCCTGGCCAAAGTGAAAAGGCTTTAGAAGCTGGAAGTGCCTGTCTGCAAGTTTGTGCTGATGTGGGGGGTACCATTACCGGTGAACATGGTGTCGGTATTGAGAAAAAAGAAGAAATGCGTTTCGTATTCACAGATGATGAAATTATGGCTCAAACAGATATTCGTGAAGTTTTTAATCCTCATAATCTATTAAATGGAGGAAAACTATTCCCGATGCCGGGACGTTGCGTGGAAATCAAGAGTGACTTAAAAGGAAAAGAAACGGCACGTTCATTATAATCTTGATAATGAATAACAATACCATCATTTTTTTTAGTAAACACTGAAACGGTGTTTCGTAATAACAAACAATGCATTTTTGCACAAATTTTTTCTAACCATAGCTCTCAATGAAATTATAGGAGGAATTGTACTATGACAAACTATGTAACAAAAGGGAAACTCCAAGTGGACGAGGAACTCTATGAATTTATTAATTCTGAAGCTCTTCCAGGGAGCGGCTTGGATCATGAGAAGTTTTGGTCTGATTTCGAAGCGTTAATCCACGATTTAACACATAAAAACAAAGAGTTATTAGCTGTTCGTGACGACATTCAAGCCAAACTTAACTCATGGTACCGCGAACACAATGAAAACTTTGACATCAATACGTATAAGTCCTTTTTATCCGAGATTGGATATCTAGAAGTGGGAGTAGAAGATTTTGAGATTACTACAGCTGGAGTGGATGATGAGATCACTCTTCAGGCCGGCCCGCAATTAGTTGTACCGGTAAATAATGAACGATATGCGATTAACGCAGCTAACGCCCGTTGGGGAAGCCTGTATGATGCACTATACGGCACTGATGCAATCAGTGAGGAAGATGATGCATATCGTGAAGGTGATTACAATCCTGTCCGCGGCACAAAAGTAATCGCATTTGCCAGGGATTTTCTTGATCAAGCAGCACCCTTACTAACTTATTCTCACAGGGAAGCAGTTCGCTATACGATTGCCGATGGCAAACTTATCGTGTCTCTAAGCAACGGTTCTGCGACAGGTTTGAAGGATGAAGAAAAGTTTGTCGGCTATCTCGGAAATCCGGAAGACCCAACCGCTATTTTGCTAAAAAATAACGGACTCCATATTGAAATACAAATTGACCGTGACGATCATATTGGTAGAACGGATAAGGCTGGCGTTAAAGATGTCCTGCTAGAATCAGCTGTTACAACTATTATGGACTGCGAAGACTCTGTTGCGGCGGTAGATGCAGAAGACAAGGTGCTTGTGTATCGAAACTGGTTAGGTTTAATGATTGGAGACTTATCATCCACTTTCAAAAAAGGCGATAAATTGATAACACGCACACTCAATCCTGATCGCACCTACTTATCTCCTGCTGGAGAAGAAATTACTTTAAATGGCCGCTCCCTTTTATTTGTGCGAAATGTAGGCCATTTGATGACTAATAGCGCGATTCTGGATCAAAACGGCAATGAAATTCAGGAAGGGATTTTGGATGCAGTCATCACGGCCCTTGCTGCTAAACATACGTTACTAGGAAATGGCCCCTATCAAAACACGGCAAAAGGCTCTGTATATATTGTAAAACCCAAAATGCATGGATCTGAAGAGGTCGCTTTTGCGAATCAGCTTTTTGACAGGGTTGAAGATTTGCTTGGACTTGAACGTAATACACTTAAAATCGGTGTTATGGATGAGGAACGCAGAACCACTTTGAACTTAAAGGCATGCATTAAACAAGTTAAAGACCGCGTAGTTTTCATTAATACTGGGTTCCTTGACCGAACAGGGGATGAAATTCATTCTTCTATGGAAGCTGGTCCAATGATTCGTAAAAATAATATGAAATCTTCAAAATGGCTGCAGGGATATGAACAATCGAACGTAATTACAGGGCTTGCAAGTGGCTTCATGGGCCGGGCGCAGATTGGTAAAGGAATGTGGGCAATGCCGGATTTAATGGATGAAATGCTAAAGCAAAAAATCGGCCATGTTAAAACCGGAGCTAATACAGCCTGGGTACCATCACCAACTGCAGCAACATTGCATGCCTTACACTATCACGAAGTGGATGTACGAAAAGTACAGAATGAAAAGCTCAATCAGACGGCAGACTTACTTGAAGAAATTTTAGAAATTCCAGTCTCTAAAAACCCTGACTGGACCCCTGAGGATATCCAGGAAGAGCTTGACAACAATTGTCAAACTCTACTAGGTTATGTTGTTCGCTGGGTGGACCAGGGAGTTGGCTGCTCTAAAGTATTGGATATCAATAATGTGGGTCTCATGGAAGACCGAGCCACATTACGGATTTCCAGTCAGCATTTGGCTAATTGGCTTCACCACGGCATTTGCACAACTGAGCAGGTCCTAGAGACATTGCAGCGCATGGCCAAGGTAGTAGATCAGCAAAATGCTGGAGATCCTTATTATCGTTCCATGGCGCCAAACTTCGACGACTCGGTAGCATTCCAGGCAGCTTGCGATTTGATTTTCAAAGGCATTGATCAGCCAAATGGCTACACTGAGCCAATTCTTCATCGTAGACGTATAGAAGCGAAAGCAAAGTATGCGGTTAAACGATAATATTTGGAGTTGTGATGATCAGGGGCATTCTAATCAATAGAATGCCTAAGTCAAACCTAATTATTTTATTGAGTCTATTAATACAATTATAGGAAAAATAATATTGAAAGCTGATGGGGAGCCACTTTCGAAACGGTTGTTGCCTGCTGGAAAAGGAAACAAAAATCATCATTTGAAGGAGATGTAACGATGAAATTTACTAGATTTACTCATGATGCTTCCACCCACTTAGGTGTCATAACAGAAGATATTATCAAGGAAATTAAGGGAGATATTTTTGGAGAATGGGAGTTTTCAGGCAATACTTTCTCCATTTCTGATGTGACCCTGCTTGCTCCATTAAAGCCAAACCAAATCATTGGAATTGGAGCTAACTATGTCTCAAAAATTGAAGAAAGACCCACAGAGCTTCCAGAGATTCCGGTTTTCTTCTTTAAACCAACCTCTTCAGTTATTGGGCCCGAAGAAGAAATAATGATCCCAGAAGGAATCGAGCAGGTTAAGTTTGAATCTGAATTAGCCATTATCATTGGAAAAGAAGCCAAAAATGTTTCTGAATCAGAAGTGTTGGATTACGTGTTTGGGTACACAGTTGGAAACGACGTAACAGCTCCTCAATTTTTTCATCAAGACGGCCACTGGACAATCGGAAAATCATTTGACACCTTCACACCGCTGGGTCCAGTTATTGAAACAGAGCTTGATCCATTTTCCGTGAAGGTTGAAGCTAAACTGAATGAAGTTGAAAAACAAAATAGCTCAACCGAATTAATGATTATACCGATCCGCAGAATGTTAGCTTTTTTGACAAATGTGATGACTCTTAAGCCGGGAGATGTAATCCTGACGGGTAGTCCGGTTGGAGCAGAGTTTGTAGGCGCCGGTGACGTAATTGAATGCAAAATAAAAGAGATTGGTACTCTTCGCAATACATTTGTTTCTGCAAAAAGACATGCCACACCTTATTAATATCCTATAAGGCCCGGTAAATGATCTATAATAAAAGCTATTATGGTCAGCCATTTCGAGGTGAATAATTATGGAAAGAGAAAATATGGTGAAATCTGTAAGCCGCGCATTGGATATTATTACTCTGGTAAGTTTAAAAAAAGGCGGCTTAGGTGTTACAGAGATTGCCAATCAAATAGATATCAATAAAAGCTCTGTTTACCGGATCCTGTCAACACTTGTGAAATATGGATATATTGAGCAAGATGAAGAAACTACGCGCTATAAGCTTGGTTACAAATTATTAGAAATCAGTTCAAAACTGCTTGAATCCATTGATCTAAGAGCTGAGGCTACACCTTTTCTGCAGCAGTTGGAAAAAGAAACGAATGAGGTTATTCATCTTGTTGTATATGATCAGGGTGAAGTGGTCTATATTGAAAAATTAGAGGGTAATGAAACACTAAGGATGCATTCTAAAGTAGGTAAAAGAGCATCCGTGCACTGCACCTCAGTTGGAAAAGCAATCCTCGCCTACCTGCCAACCAGTGTTGTCCTGGATATTCTTGAACGTAAAGGAATAGCTAGGCAAACAGATAAGACGATCACGACCAAAGACGCTTTTATCGAGGAATTGGCTAAAGTGAAACAAAAGGGGTACGCACTTGATTTAGAAGAAAATGAATATGGAATCACCTGCATGGCTGTTCCCATCTTTGACCATTTGGGCAAAGTCGTGGCAGCAGTCAGTATCTCAGGGCCAACAATTCGTATGACGGAGGATCGCCTGACACATCTTCAGCCCCTAATGCTATATATTGGTAAACAAATTTCAGCTCGTCTTGGTTATAAACATAGAAGTAGTTAAGTGAATTAACATTTGACCATATTTTTTTTATAAATTTTATGTTGGTCAAATGTTTTTTTAATTTTTAGTTGCATAATTTAAACACACTCGATTAATTATATTTATCATCTTCCCTATTGATTTTTAGCCATAAAATTTCCTTAACGTACCTTTTAATTTCTTAAATATATTTAATCATAAAAATTAATTATCATATAAGTGTAAAGATTCGTATAATTACGGAAATTGAGTAAAAAACAAACAAGAAGGGAATAAGGGAATTTTACTGATTTGCGGGTATTTTTTGAGCAATAAGGGTCTATTTCCAGCAAAGCTGCAATTTTTTTAAAAATAGATTAAATGATTACCGACAGCGATTATATGTAAGGGGTTACAAAAAATGTTTTTTCAAATTAAATATTTATTTTATGTAAGGAAAGGATGCCTGAATTCTTTAAAACGTAGACATAAATGTGTTGTATCTTGGATTGACAAAAACTTAGTGAACCAAAATTAAGCTTGAGTTAAAGTCGAAGTTGTTTGTGATCCAGGAATGGACTATGGATGTATTACATATACGGGGATTTTCCTTATATAAAAAAATATAAGTTTTTGAAAACTTTCTCTATTAACTATTATCAGGAGAGAAAGTTTAGGACTTTCTAAATATATGAAGGAGGGAAGAATTTTTATGAAATCTACTCAGAATAACAACTTTGACGCAATAGTAATCGGGGCAGGGTTTTCGGGGTTATACATGCTACAACGGTTAAGAGAGGCCGGATTTTCCATCCGTGTTTTCGAGGCAAATGGTGATGTCGGAGGCGTATGGTATGCGAATCGCTATCCAGGAGCGAAATGCGACTCAGATAGTATCATTTATAATTACACTTTTTCTGAAGAAATCCTTCAGGAATGGACATGGACTTCAAGATTCCCAGAGCAGGCGGAAATATTAAGTTACCTTAACTTCGTGGCAGATAAATTAGATTTGCGTCGTGATATCCAGTTTAATACACGCATAACTTCTGCACATTACGACGAGGTCAATAAAAACTGGAAGATCCAAACGGAAGATGGGGCCATCCTATCGGCTAAGTACTTCATCTCAGGTGTTGGCTTACTCAATGCCGCAAACGTTCCTAACATAAAAGGCTTAGATAGCTTCAAGGGTGATTGGTATCATACCGGAAAATGGCCGCATGAAGGGGTAGATTTTAAGGGGAAGCGTGTTGGTGTTATTGGAACGGGATCAAGCGGTATCCAGTCCATTCCAATCATTGCCCAAGAAGCCGATCACCTTACTGTCTTTCAGCGTACACCTGGGTACTGTACACCTGCGAGAAACCATCCCTATGATCCGGAGTTCATACGTCAAACAAAAGCAAATTACAGTGAGATTAGGAATCAAACTCGTCACTCCCTTACTGGCTATCTTGATCAACTAATTAATAATAGATCAGCTTTAGATGATACACCGGAAGAACGAGAGAGAGAATACCAAAAGGTCTGGGAGCGTGGGGGATTTGCGATGGGACTTACCTACAATGACTTGATGCTAAACCCAGCAGCGAATGAAACAATAGGAGAATTCATCCGCTCCAAGATAAGTGAAACCGTTAAAGACCCCGAGGTGGCTGAGAAACTGAAGCCAACGTACTTATACGGATCGAAACGGCCGGTCCTTGACACCAATTATTATGAGACATTTAACCGTGAAAACGTTTCCTTGGTTGATGTTAAGCGTGCTCCAATTGTGGAGATCACACCCAAGGGGATCAGAACCGAAGAAGCAGAGTATGAACTAGATATCATTGTTTTTGCAACTGGATTCGATGGGATGACAGGACCCTTGTTTAAGATTGATATCCGTGGTAAAGAAGGGGTGTCACTCAAGGAGAAATGGGCAAATGGAGGTCATGTAAGAACATATCTAGGAATCGCCAACGCTGGTTTCCCAAACATGTTCATGGTTACCGGACCTGAAAGCCCTTCCGCACTAACCAACTTACCAGTATCAATTGAGCAGCATGTAGAATGGATTGGTGATTGTATCGAATATCTTCGCGAGAATGGTGTGGAAACGATTGAGGCAAATGTCGAGGCGGAAGAGGCTTGGAGTAAGCATTGCAGAGAGATCGCTGACAAAACGCTCTATTCTAAGGGTGACTCCTGGTACACAGGCGCAAATATCGAAGGGAAGCCGCGTGGATTCCTCATTTATGTCGGTGGTGTAGGGAATTACCGTAAGAAATGTGACGAGGTCGCGGCTAAAGGCTACGAAGGATTTTCTTTAAGTACCAATAGAGAAACAGTTTCTTAATAAACTAAAGTACTGAAAGAGTATATCATTAGGTGTCTAATAGTGATATTCAAATAATGATAGGGGATGAGTAATAAGTGTCCAAATTATTAGAAGTACATCAAGATAACGTGGCAAAATTCCTTTCTAGCACAAAGCAAATGTTAATCAACGGTGTATGGGTTCCTTCCATCTCTGGTAAAGTTTATGAATCTATTAATCCAGCAAATGGGGAAATCATTGCTAAAATTTATGAGGGGGACAAAGAAGACGTGGCTCGAGCGGTTCGTGCTGCAAGAGCAGCATTTAATGGCCCATGGTCAGCAACTTCTCCTGCAAAACGGTCAAAACTACTCAATAAATTGGCCGATTTACTTGAACAACGTTCAGAAGAATTTGCCTATTTGGAATCGATTGATGGCGGCATTACCATTAATTTTGCACGCTACGGATTTGTACCTTCAGCAATTGCGCACCTTCGCTATTATGCAGGGTGGGCGACCAAATTAACGGGTCAAACGATACCGTTTACAACAGGGGGGAATCTCCATGCCTACACAAAAAGAGAGCCTATCGGTGTTTGTGGTCAAATTACATCTTGGAATATCCCTTTGCTTGGGGCAGTCTGGAAATTAGCGGCTCCACTCGCTGCAGGAAATACGGTGATATTAAAGCCTTCCCAGCAAACTACCCTAACGGCACTGCTATTAGGTGAGCTTATACGGGATGCTGGTTTCCCAGACGGAGTGGTGAATATTGTAACAGGTTCCGGTGGGAAAGTCGGGGAAGCGATTACAAGCCATCCCGATATTGATAAAATTGGATTCACAGGTTCAACGATTGTAGGCAAAGGAATCATGAAAAGCTCCGCTGAAACTTTGAAAAAGGTAACATTGGAATTAGGAGGAAAATCGCCAAATATTATTTTTGCAGATGCAGACATTGAAAAAGCGATAAAAGGTTCCTTTATGGGGATGTTTACCAATCAAGGTCAAGTATGTATGGCGGGTTCTCGACTCTATGTGGAAAAGGAAGTTTATAACCAAGTCACAGAAAAACTAGTTACAATGGCACAAAAAATGAGAGTGGGCAATCCGTTAGATCCTACGTCACAGATGGGGCCGCTGGTCTCCAAGCAGCATCTTGAAACGGTTAAAAATTATATTGAAACAGCTATAAAAGAAGGGGCAAAAGTATTAACAGGCGGAAATACTCTTCAAGATGGCGAGTTAGCAGGTGGGAATTACTTCCAGCCTACGATACTTATTGATCTGGATGAAAATTGTACGGCTGTAAAAGAGGAGATATTTGGACCAGTATTATGTGTCATGCCATTTGAGGATATTGATGAAGTAATTGGAAGAGCAAATTTAACCGAATTTGGACTGGCATCTGGTGTTTGGACGAAAGATATTTCAAAAGCTTTTAAGGTAATTAATGCATTAGAAGCTGGAACCGTCTGGGTAAATAATTATCTCCATTCGGATAATGCTATTCCACTGTCTGGATATAAACAGAGTGGGATAGGATCAGAAATGGGTTATCCAGGTATTGAAGCATACACCAAAACGAAAAGTGTTGTAATTAATCTGGATTAAACTCAAACGGTAAATTTCGAGGAGGGATGTTTAATGAAAGCATTAGTACTAGTAGATAAGCAGAGGTGTGAGGTTAAGAATGTGCAAGATCCTACACCTGATAAAGACGGTATCCTTATTAAAGTAATGGCAAATGGTGTATGTAGAAGTGACTGGCATATGTGGATGCATGGACAGCCGGCAAATCGTATTTTGGGGCATGAATTTAGTGGTGTAGTAGAAGAAGTGGGCAAGGATGTTACTCACTTTAAAAAGGGCGATCGGGTAATTGTGCCCTTTACGGGCAGTGATGGAACTTGTCCACATTGTCTCGGCGGTAAATCCCACCTATGTGACTCTCGCACCTCACCAGGTTCAAACTATGATGGAGGTTACGCAGAATATGTGGCTGTTCCAAAAGGAGATCGAAATGTAATACACCTTCCTGAGGAAATGAATTTCCTTGATGCCTCAGCCTTAGGATGTCGGTTCATGACTGCTTACCACGGTTTAGTCGATCGAGTACAGGTTCTGCCAGGAGAGTGGGTGGCCGTTTATGGGTGTGGAGGCCTTGGTCTGTCCTTAATCAACATTGCAACGGCTATGGGCGCTAATGTAATCGGAGTAGACATCAATGATTCCAACCTTGAATTAGCAAAGCAGATGGGTGCAATTTATACCATAAACAGCCGAGAAACGAATCCAGTTAAGGCAATAATGGAAATCACTAAAGGAGGGGCAGACGTGTCCGTGGATGCACTAGGGTATTCCGAGACATGTGTCAACTCGATTCGCAGTTTAAAAAAGGATGGACGTCATTTGCAAGGCGGTATCATTTCAAATGAAGGTGGGAAGGTTTCGATTCCAGTCAATGAGATGCTTAATAAAGAGATTCGATTCATTTCTACCTTTGGCATGCCTGTTCATCGTTTTTCGTCTTTGCTTCCGCTAGTTGCACAAGGGAAACTAACTCCAGGTAAAATGGTGAATCGTGAAGTATCCCTTTCAGAGGTGAACAGCCTGTTTGAAGGTATGACTCAAAACGCCCTGACAGGTACATTTATTGTGACGAAATTCGAATAATTTCATATAGTTATTCCATTAATGGAGGCTTAAAAGCCAAAAAGTCTGGTTCTTCCTTTAAAAATAGGTAGAACCAGATTTTTTGTGATTAACAGGTTAGGAAGGAAACAATGAAGATGGGAGGTTCTATTATGATTCTGAAAAAAATAGTTGATGAATATGAAATAATAAAAGGAAATTTGAATGAAGCCCGAATGAATTTCGGAAATCATCATCACCTTGTTACCGAATATCAAAATCAATTAGATGATCTATGCACTCGATATTTCGGTGTCAATAAAACTAACAGTAAGTTAAAAAAAGAAAAATAAACCTTTCTTTTTTACACATCTATGTTCAATCTTGTCAGATTATGCGATTTGACTTTACTAAGTATTGCAGATGCATTTTTAATAAAGCTTTGTAGCCTTAGTAGCTATAGTAGTTGGTTCAAATCTATAGAAAACTATTTTTAACGTTAAAGTATTGGTGGGAATTAGGTTGTTTTTATTAAAATATATCGTTAATCTCTCGGTTTTTTCAATATTTGTTATTATTCCATTAGTTATCCATTCATTCTTCAATTATAAACCAGTTAATAAGGTTCGATTTTGGGTAGGATTATATGCTGGAATTTTTACTATCATCTTCGTTGTGTTATCAATCAAACAACTAGGGTATTCTTTGGATCTAAGATTTGCACCAGTCATCATTGTGTTTGCTTACCTTGGACCAGTAGCAGGGTTAATTACCGGGGCCATTCCTCTGCTTGCGAGACTGTATATTGGTGGAAATTGGTATCCTGACGTATTAGGTTGGACATTCGTCATGTTGTGTTTTATAATCATGCATTTATATATTTCACGTATTACTCCGATAAAAAGAGTTTTAATTCTATCTGGAATTTATGTGAGTATTTATATTATATTTGTATCAATTTTTCACAAAATAAAGGGTAATCCTTCCGTTCATCTTGAATATTTACTATTTGTGGTCCTAGGAGTTATTATTGCTACCTTTCTAATAGAGTCTTATGTCAAGCTGTATAGATTAAATAGTAAGTTGTCCTCCATGTATAAAAAGGTGGAGGAAAGTGAAGCAAACTATCGACTAATTACAGAAAATACCTTAGACCTAATTGTGGTTATGGATAATGAGAATTTTATTCGTTACTTTTCTCCTTCCCATAAGTTTGTTTTAGGATATGAAGAATCGGAAATGGAAGGGAACAAATTTTCAGCGTTTATTCATCCTGATGATGTTTGTACGGTTAGAAATACATTAAATGGGTTGTTTGAAAACCAAGAATCTCAATCGTTTGAATTCCGTTTTCAACACAAAAATGGGGATTGGATTGATGTAGAGTCCCGTTGCATGCCAGTATTGGGTGAAGACAATTCGATCGAACATATCGTCATAATTAGCCGAGATATCACTGCACGTAAAAAATCAGAAGAACTTCTCTTGCAATCTGAAAAGCTAGCAATTGTCGGTGAATTAGCAGCCGGAGTGGCACATGAAATAAGAAATCCTCTCACAACCATAAAAGGGTTTGTTCAACTTTATAAGAAGGAACATAATTCTGAAGAGTATTGTGATTTGCTCCTCAGTGAAATGGAACGCATCGAAATGATTACGAGCGAACTGCTTTCTTTGGGAAAACCTCAAGCGACCCATCTAAACCGTATGAATATAAGAGAATTAATTGAAAATACGCTTGATTTATTATCTCTTCAAGGCATTATGAATGATATACAATTTATCCTGAGTGTTGAAGAATCTCCTATTTTTATAACTTGTGAGAAGAACCAATTAAAGCAGGTATTCCTTAATGTGATAAAGAACGCTATAGAGGCCATGAATAATAGTGGGAAGATTCATATTAACATACGAAAAAGCGCAGATGGTAAGTGTATTATTTCTTTTCAAGATCAGGGTTGTGGCATACCTGAAGAACTGCTTCCTCGTTTAGGCGAGCCCTTTTACACTTTAAAAGAAAAGGGAACCGGGCTCGGATTAATGATCTGTCATAAAATTATTAAGCAGCACAAAGGCAGTATAACGTATCAAAGTATAGTAAACGAAGGAACATTAATTGAGATTTCGATACCGTTGGCGATTTAAGAATAGACGAGAAGAGTGGGCACCATCCAGTTTAGGAGGGAGCCCCTAAAGCTGATAAAGTATATTCAATTTCTTATGATAAACCATTGTAAAAAAGGTTTTTGCTTTAATGAAAGGGGAATTTAAATGGGGAAAAATATAGCATTTATTACAGATATTCATGGAAATGCTGATGCCTTAAAAGCAGCTCTACATGAAATTGACAATAGAGAAAATATAGAGCATATTTATTGCCTTGGAGATATGATTGGAATTGGTCATCAAACGAATGAAGTGTTAGATATGTTGTTTTCACGCCAAGACATTTCAATGATTACAGGTAATCATGATGAGGCTGTTCTAGGATTGATAAAGGGTGAAGTATACCCTGAAAGTCACAACGTAGGAGAGATGCGTAAACATCATGAATGGATTGCAGCTGACTTAGATTCTTCTTTTATTCCTAAGCTCGAGAAACTCCCAAGATATCTTCATACCAACATTGAACAGATACCGATTGCATTAATTCATTATCATATAAAAAAAGACAAACTAACTGAACATATAAGTAAAGAACCGTTTAGCCAAATTGTTGATCCATCCTATAAACATCTTAATCACTTATTCAATGATTTTGATGAAAAACTAATTTGTTTTGGTCATCATCATCCCGTTCATTTATTTCAAACAGACGAAAAAGCTTTTTTAAATCCTGGATCATTAGGTTGTAATAATGAACCCTTCGCCAAGTACAGTATTGTTAACTTCGATTCAGGTAGTATTTCTATAGAACTACAAGAAGTCCAATACGACCGCATGAAATTTCTTCATCAATACCAAAAGATACAGGTACCTTTTTATAAAGCCTTTTTAAAGATTTTCTATGGGATATAATTGTAGGTGAATTAGTTGTCGGAGTGCAGAGTACAACAAAAATGTGTAAAAGCGAGGAGATAAAATGTCCATAGATGATTTGAAAAAACAACTTGAACAAAGAAACAGCTTTGACCGTAAGATCGGTGTTCAGATTAACCAATTTGAAGAAGGGAATAACGTTCTAGAACTTCCCGTTACACCCTACCTGTTAAACCCCATTAATACGGTACATGGAGGAGTTTATGCGGTACTTCTTGATACTGTTATGGGTATAACAGCACGTACATTTACTGACTGTTCTCTAGTCACTGTTAATTTAAATATTAATTATTTGGAACCGACACAAGAGGGAGAAAAAATGGTGGCTAAAGCAAACATTATCCGCCATGGGTCAAGTCTAGTGACAGCGGAAGGTGAGGTAAGGGACAGTACGGGAAAATTGCTGGCTAAAGCTACGGGAACATTTAAAATCATGAATTAGAACAAAGAAAATATAAGAAGACTTTATTGTAATATTTCCTGTGACTCTATTTCCATAGAGCAGTGATGTGAATATAAGTCAGTTGTATAAAGTAGATTCCTAATTCATTAGGTTTACTTTTGCAACTGGCTTTTTATATTGACAAAATCACCTATCTCGCTGGAGCAATGATCCTCATGTACACCAATACATAAATTTCCAATATTATGGAATAATTTTGATGGATATATCACAAATTAACTATTAGTTTCATCACGAATTTCCATACGACCTGAATATAAGGAAGGAGCTGCGTATATTGTTTCGAAAAGTTCGAAAAAATTTACATAAAAAAAAACAACAACTGCAAGTTCCTGGACAACAAGCGCAGCTTTCATCTGACTTAGATGAAAACTTACATGTTCTTCGCTCCATGTATCAGGATTGCTTTGATGTGGTATTCAAGACGTTTTTGATTGGTGGACAAACAAACGCTGTGCTTGTTTATATAGATGGATTATCTAATATCGTGGAAATTGATGATCATGTGCTCAAACCGCTAATGTCTGAAACAGAAGGAAGGGTTCGTAGTTTACATGAATTGCTGAAAAAAATTCATATTTCAAAAACAAAAGAAATCAAGACAATTGTAGAGTGTATAGAAAATATCTCCATTGGTAATCCAGTACTTTTAGTGAATCAAGAAGAATGTGGACTTGCCTTGGGGTTGTCTAGTTGGGAAAAGCGATCAGTTGAAGAACCGTCTGCAGAGGGTGTCGTACGTGGACCGCGAGAAGGTTTTGTGGAAACAATAGCAATCAATACCTCTCTGCTGCGGCGAAAGATTAAAAGCCCTGCCCTCAAAATGAAATCGATAAAAATTGGACGCTATACTGACACGCTTGTTGTCATTGTATACATGGATGGACTTGCCGATCAAACCCTCATTAAGGAAGTCGAAAATCGCTTGCGGCGAATTGAAATTGATAGTGTATTAGAAAGTGGGTATATTGAGGAATTGATTGAAGACAATCCCCTTTCGCCTTTTCCTCAACTCGTCAATACAGAACGGCCTGATGTAGCTGCCGGAAATCTCCTGGAGGGACGTGTGGTGATTCTAGTTGATGGTACCCCTTTTGTCTTAATAGCTCCTATTACCTTTTTTTCCTTACTTCAATCGCCGGAAGATTATTATCAGCGTTACATGACTAGTTCAATCATCCGCTTGCTACGTTTTGTGTTTATTGTGTTATCTCTCGTTTTGCCTTCAATTTATGTAGCACTTCTTACCTTCCATCACGAGATGGTGCCGACCACCTTGCTGATTAGTATATTTTCTTCAAGGGAAAGCGTTCCCTTTCCAGCGCTGGTAGAAGCATTAATGATGGAGATTTCGTTTGAAGCGTTACGTGAAGCAGGGGTTCGGCTTCCGAAACAAGTCGGAGCCGCTATTAGTATTGTCGGCGCTTTGGTCATCGGTCAAGCTGCCGTTCAAGCAGGTTTGGTTTCTGCTCCAATGGTCATTGTTGTTGCAATTACAGGTATTGCTTCCTTTATGGTACCGCACTATTCACAAGGAATCGCGCTAAGGATGCTGCGCTTTCCTATAATGCTTCTTGCCGGCTTTCTAGGGTTATTTGGGATTATGCTTGCCGTGATTACAATCGTCATTCACTTATGTACGCTGCGTTCTTTTGGGGTTCCTTACCTCACGCCAATCGCTCCGATGAAGGGTGATGAATTAAAAGATGCCTTGATTCGTGCTCCGTGGTGGAAGATGAACAAACGGCCGCATTTAACTGGTGAATTCAACCCTTACCGACAGTCATCTGGGCAAAAACCGGACCCAACCCAAGGAGGCGAATAGTAGAGGAAAGACCTGATGAGGATGTGAACAGAAAATGATTCCACTTCTAGTACACTTCATGAAAACGTTTACCATTCTTCTCTTTTTATTGGCTAGCTTCCTGCTTTCTGGTTGCTGGGACAGAAGGGAAGTGAATGGTACGGCGCTGGTGCTAAGTGCCGCCATTGACAAAGAAAAAGGAAAAAACATCAGGCTTACCGTTCAAGTTTTGATTCCTCGCTCTGCAAGCAGTGGACAGCAGGGAGGCGGTGGAGCATATGAGGTCTTGGCGAGATCAGCGATTGGAGAAAATATGGCAGATGCTGCTTCAAAGCTCCAGATGAAACTTACACGCAAAATCTTCTGGGGACACTGCGAAACGTACATTATCGGGGAAAAGCTCGCTAAAGCAGGAGGTATACATAAGCAAATTGACTTTTTACTTCGCCACCCAGAACCTCGGGAACGTGCTCATTTGTATGTTAGTAATGGAAAAGCAGAAGAACTTCTGGAAAAAAAGCAATCAAATACTGATGCTTTAGAGACAAACGAGGGAGAATCACTCCGAAAGTTATCTGAGATGCGTTTTGGAGCGAATGTCACAGTGAAAGATTTTGAACAGATGCTAATAAGTGATTCGGGAGCAGCTCTGCTGCCTTTGATTAAAAAGGTACCGTCAATGCTTGGTATGAAAAGAGAAGAAATGATTACTAGTATAACCGGGACCGCTATTTTTAAGAAAGATAAAATGGTTGGTCAAATTGATATCAATGTTACAAGAGGATTGATGTGGTTAAGAAATGAAATCGAAGCGACAGGAGTTACAGTAAGCACCAAAAAAGGGGAAACTATAACCTTAGATCCCCTTCAGGCAAGAACGAAACTCCTTCCTACAATCAAGAATGGGAAATGGATAATCCTGGCAAAAATCACATCAGAAGGTACAATTATACAAAATGGAACCAATCTTGATGTTATGAGTCATACCATTACAAAGAGGATAGAAAAAGACATAGAAAAAGACATCAAACAACGCATTAACCTGTCCGTGAAACAAGTGAAGAAAGGGATGAATGTGGATGCGTTCGGTTTCGCAGAAGCATTTCATCGCAAATACCCGAAAGAATGGGAAAAAGTTAAAAATCATTGGGGTGAAATCCTTCCGCAGGTAGAAGTGAAAATTAATATTAATACGAAGGTACGCCTGCCTGGTTTGTCTACTACACCTGCAGTGTTAAAGGGAAGATGAGGTAGAAAAGAAATGAAATGGATAATGGTACTAGGAATAACAATTTGCATGATTCTAATCGCTTTGTTCGAATGGCCAAAAATGTCTCGGAATCAGAAAAAGGAGAAAGCGGCATTTGTAACCATAACAGCGATGGGATGGTTGCTCGCCATCCTTCTCCTTTTCTTTCCAGATATGCCGGGTCCTACGCAGTTGATTGATAAGCTTTTCAAACCGCTTGGTCAGATTATAGAGAAATAGCATGGTCATGGGATGTTAGTAAAAAGTAGGAGGTAAGTGAATGATTGAGAAGGGGAAAATTTCTTCATTTCAAATGGCAGTTATGATCGTACCAACGGTAATTGCAACTGCTGTTCTCATTGTTCCAGCCATTACAGGGAAGCACGCAGGACGTGATATGTGGATTTCACCAATTTGGGCGTCCCTTAATGGATATTTTACGATGTTTATCGTATTTCGATTACATAAATACTTTCCAAAAGAATCGTTTATCCAATACAGTGAACATATTATCGGCCGTCTTCTAGGAAAAGTGCTTGGGTTTGTCTACTTGCTCTTTTTTTTACATATATGCGGAATAATATGTCGGGAGTCCGCAGATTTCGTTATTACTTCCTTTCTCCCAAAAACTCCGAAAATCGTAGTCATTGGCGGCTTGGTTCTAGTCTGTGCATTTGCTGTTCGAGGTGGAGTGGAAGTACTGGGAAGATTAGCTCAATTGTTCGTTCCACTATTTTTGCTTCCACCCTTAATGTTTTTTCTTCTCATTCCGGACTTGAAAACAGAGAATATGTTTCCGATTATGGAGTATGGATTAATGCCCTCAATCCTTGGTGCAGTTGTTCCCCAGGCTTGGTTCAGCGAAGTTTTCCTCATATCGATGCTCCTTCCTTTTGTAACCGATCGAGAAAAGGGGGGGAAATGGGGAAACATCGCATTGTTATTTTCCATGCTCCTCCTAGTTTTCACTAATTTTGTTTGCATTTTTTTGTTTGGGGAAACAGTAACCAGTCTTAGCTATCCCCTTTTTACTGCTTTCAGGTATATTTCCATAGCAGATTTTTTTCAACACCTTGAGTCTTTTGTCATTGCTAATTGGTTGTTAGGAGCATTCATCAAAGTTGCCGTGTTTTTTTATGCATTTGTTCTCGGAACTGCCCAATGGATGCATCTATCAGACTACAGATCCCTTGTATTTCCACTTGGTGTTCTTGTGACTCTATTTAGTATATGGTCCTCCTCCAGCGGGCAAGAACTAAGCCATTTTCTAGGAACCATTATTCCTTTTTATATACCATTTTTGATGACGTTCATTCCGATGCTCCTTCTACTCATCGCTATAATACGAAAGAAGTTCATAGACAAAAAACAAAAGGACACTGACCCATCAGGTTAGCATAACTGGCCTCCACCCCTTGGATAGGCATGACGAAGGTATTAAAGGGCAAATGCCATCAATGACAGGTGAGAGCAGTGTAAAATGAGTCGACCATAATGGTCGATTTTTTTATTTCAAACGAGGAATATTGGTTTTATTTTCTGGAGCAATGATGTATTGGTACAAAAAATTAATTTATCCAATGGGCATAATTGTATTAATTAGTTCGATCATAATTGCTCATGGCTATATTGAGCACATTAATGAAGGATTAAAGGTAGTACCATACTACCTGTACCTTCCTTTGCAAATTGGTATCCCTATTTTATTAATAGTTATTGCCTGGATTAAAAATAAGGTGAAATCAGTATCGGTTTAGGCCTCTTTGTTATTTTTAAAAAAATGGTTGGACTTTGAAATAATGAGAGGAAGGAAGAAAAAAATATCACAACAATATCTTCTCCTGTTAACTTTTGCTTCATTTTTATAAAGCCATATAAAGCTTCATAAAAACCAAGGCCCTGAAGCAAATCCATTAATATAGCAAGGGTTATCACGAGGGAAAATATAAGAAAGAAAATGGATATCCTTTTCATGAGTACACCTACTTTCCTCTTTATCTTATTATTTGATGATAAATTACTATATATCCATAAAGGATATTGAAACCGAAGAGGTAGTATTACCTACTTTACGCCCAAATTGTAGTATCTTTAACAAAATTGTAATGTGTACATGCCCCTCCGACATAGGATACACGGATGAGTATTTATGTCGTATAGGAGGGGTTCAATTGCCAAAAAAGTGGTTGCTTCTTTTTGTATTTGCTTTTTTTATGTTGTCTAGTTTGTTTGTTGGTGTCCCGACAGGTTCTGCAGCTTCCAGTGGAAAATTTATTATCATTAACAAGACTATCAATCGGCTCGCATACTTTGAAAATGGTAAGTTTATAAAACAGTTCAAAGTAGGAACAGGGAGACAAAAATCGTATACACCAGAAGGCAGGTTCAAGATTGTAGTTAAGATTAAGAACAGGCCTTACTATAAGGGACACATTCCTGGTGGAGATCCACGTAATCCTCTAGGTAACCGCTGGCTTGGTTTGAACGCCCGGGGAACATGGGGAACGACATATGCAATTCATGGCAACAACAATCCAGCCTCCATTGGAGGGTACGTCAGCAGTGGCTGTATTCGGATGTATGATAATGAGGTTGAATGGCTGTTTAATCAGGTGCCAACAGGTACCACAGTTATCATCACATCGTCAGGTAAATCTTTCAATGCAATTGCGGCAGCCAATGGGTATAAAGTTAATGGCGGGTCTAGTGCACCATCTGTTCCTGATAGTTCCAGTGGAGAAATCCTTAAAAAAGGCAGTCGGGGTCCTGCCGTCCAAGAGCTTCAGCGCAAGCTGACCTCATTAGGATATAGTACGAAAGGTGTAGATGGTGTCTTTGGAGCAAACACAGATAGCGCCGTCCGCAAATTTCAACAGGCCCGTAAAATAACAGTTGATGGGGTTGTGGGGCCAGCCACGAAAAAAGCGCTCGGAATTAAATAATGGCTGTGTTAAAGGTCACTGTGATTTTATAGCCAAGTTGATTGGAGCGGAAGGCGCGAGACTCCTGCGGGAGGACGGGGCAGACCTCGCAGGCGCTTAGCGCCGAGGAGGCTCCACGGACAGCCCGCGGAAAGCGAAGCGCCTGGAGCGGAAATCAACAGCCCAGTTTAACAGAGCCTAAATATTAAATATAAACTAGTTGCTCCAATTGATGAGCAACTTTTTTTTGTATAGACAATAAAAACAAAAACACTTTATTATTACCAAAAATAAAACGGATGAAAAAGAAGAAACTTACACAAATTTAATATAAAAACCTTTACATAGAGTAAGATTCTAAATTTTTGGAGGTAATGGTATGAGTCGATTGGACAGGCTCAAGATGGAGAAAGTGGAACCAAAGCATTGGCGTCAGTTCAACGAGTTATTGCGTTATGTGTTCCAAGTGACCAAAAAAGACTTACAAACTGTGGGTTGGGAGGAACGTGAAATAGCATTAGCAAAACTGCCTGTTTTGGAACAGGCAGATGTGTTGGGTTGGTTTGATGGTGAAAAATTGATCTCCCAAGTAGCTGTCTATCCCTTTCAAGTAAATATTTTTGGACGAACATTTGAAATGGGAGGCTTGACAGGTGTAGGCACCTATCCGGAATACGCAAATTTGGGATTAATGAATAAGTTGATTTGGCAAGCGCTCGCAGATATGAAAGAAAGAAAACAATCGATTACCTATTTATATCCATATTCATTACCTTTTTATCGGAAAAGAGGTTGGGAGATTATTTCCGATAAGATGACCTTTGAAATAAAAGATTATCAATTGCCGAGGGTAAAAAAAGTCTCTGGCTATGTTGATAGGCTAACTACAGATCATCCAGACATTAAAACGGTTTACAAGCTCTTTTCTAGTAAACGACATGTAGCCATGATTCGAAATAATTTAGCTTGGGAGGAGTATTGGAGATGGGATTTGGAGGAATTAACAGCAGCTGTTTATTATGATAGTTCCCACCAGCCGCAAGGGTATCTGTTGTACTGGATATCTCATGATGTGCTTCATATCAAAGAAATGGTCTATATGAATGAAGAGACGCGGATCGGACTCTGGAATTTCATCAGTGCCCATTTTTCTATGGTATCAAAAGTTGTCGGAGCTATCTATACAGATGAACCCTTGGCATTTTGGCTGGAAGACGGGGATATTAAAGAAACAATTGCACCCTATTTTATGGCAAGAATTGTGGATGTTAAACAGTTTATAAATCAATACCCGTTTAGAGCACTAGGCATAGATATAAACCTGACAATATTGCTTAATGATCCACTACTTGAGTGGAACGAGGGATTATTCACACTCCATGTTTCCGCCACAGGTCAGGGAGAACTGACTCAAAGTGAGGATCAGCCTCTAGTGGTTGTTGATATCCAGACACTGACGACAATGTTACTCGGGTACAAACGACCATCCTATTTGGCAGCTATCGGCCGATTAACCAGCAATGACCAAACCGTGGAAATATTGGAGAATTTAATTGAACGACAGACTCCCTATTTCTCAGATTATTTTTGAATTAGATAAAGAAACAGTTAATTTCCTCTTTCGAAAAAATAAGGAAGAGGATTTTTATTAATTAGTTGTTAAAAATAAATATACCAACAAAGGGCAAATATAGTTTATTATTATGGAATAATATTTTTATCTTAAAGGAGATTTTTAATGAATTTTTCTGCCAAACAAATTGTCTTTATTAGTTTTATGCTTTTTTCAATGTTTTTCGGTGCAGGTAACCTTATATTTCCACCTTTTCTGGGGCAATCAGCGGGTGATCATCTTTGGACAGCTCTTGCTGGTTTTATAGTTTCAGCTGTTGGACTACCTATTTTAGGCGTTATAGCGGTTGCAAAGGCAGGAAGCTTTAACGAGCTAAACCAAAGGGTTCATCCTTTTTTTGCATTCATTTTCCCATTTTTGATTTATATAGCTATCGGACCTGGACTAGCTATTCCTCGTGCAGGGAGTCTTGCGTTTGAAATGGGGTTAGCTCCTTTTTTGCCAGGACATTTAGTAGGCAACCCTGTTTCTTTGTTAGTGTATAGCATCATCTTTTTTGGATTTGTGGCATGGTTGTGTATGTTTCCGTCGAAACTTATTGACCTTTTTGGGAAATTATTGACTCCTATTCTTTTGGCTTTAATTACGATTATTTTTATAAAGAGCTTAATTGACCCAATAGGTACATTTGCAGTACCGAAGGGGAATTATGAGACAAACCCTGTATTTCAAGGGGTATTAGATGGTTATTTAACTATGGATGCACTGGCTGCTTTAGCTTTTGGTATCGTGATAGCAAACACATTAAAAGCTCAAGGTGTCCACGACAACAAAAAAAGATCTTTATACATGATGTACGCAGGATTAGGTGCTGGATTGCTGCTAACCGTGATTTATCTAATATTGGGGTATTTAGGGGCGGCAAGTTCGTCTCTAGGACAAACGGAAAATGGGGCACAAATATTGTCCAATGTAATGACACACTTATTTGGTCAAAGCGGCACCTTTATTTTAGGCTTAGTCTTTACAATTGCATGTTTCTGCGTGTCCATTGGTTTAGTTACTTCCTGCAGTCAATTTTTCGCAAATGCCATACCAAAAATAGATTATAAGAAGTGGGTTATTATCTTATCTGTTCTGAGTACCGCTATTGCAAATTTAGGATTAACGCAAATATTACAGATTTCCGTTCCGATACTTGGGATGATCTACCCGTTGGCAATCGTAATTATCTTTTTAGGCCTGATCGATGATTTTATTAAAAGATATCCGCAGATTTATATCTATGTTGTAAGTTTTGTTGCCCTTTTTAGTATCATAGATACGATTAATAAAACTTTCCTCGCAAATAAATGGAGTGGGGTACTAGAAATTTTTCCTTTATATTCGGAAGGACTTGGTTGGGTAGTCCCAGCACTAATTGGATTAATAGTGGGGTATCTTATTGGGAGGTTAAGTGGTACCTCATCAGAAAACAAAAACCATTCGAGGTAATAGAAGATAATAATGAACATTAAAAAACACGGCTGATTCTAACCGTGTTTTTTGTCGGCTTTTTTCTCACTTAGAGCGCGGTAAATTTGCGTATACATACTGCCTTGAACAATATTTTGTAGGAAAAAGTCTCCAATAAGATTTAAGTATTCCTCATCCTCAAACATTTTTTTGTTTTGTAATTCCATTTCAGCTAAGCCTTCATATTTGGTAAGTAGTGCATATGTATGATCCTCACCTGAAACGGGTGTTAAAATCTCGACATTTTGATCATAATTCTCATTTCTGAATGTTTTTAGTTCCTTTAAATTTTCAATACCTTCTTTAAATTTATCCTGTTTGATCTCAAATGTCTGATACACAAAAATTGCCACTTGCAGCATCCCCTAGATGATATTTTACAAACCTATCATTACATTTCCCTCAGATACTAAATTTATTCTTCAATCAATGTTCTTCCATTAAAGCAGTAGGTTCCACGTTTGAAATGGAAATATTTCGTTCCACTTAAAAATCTCCTCTGGAGAATAATATCAATAGAAAACCTAGATATGAAAGGATTAGGTGGAAAAATGGAATCATACCAACCAGGACAAATCGTTCATATAATTATTCGGAACCCGCATGCACAGGATGTAGCCAATATCCAAGAAGCCGCAGTTGTGCAGAATCCTGAGAACCCTGATCAACTAGCACTTTTTGTCTACGAAACCTATTACCCTTTAACAGATGAAATTGCTGTCTATTCGTCGGCACATGAGGCGGAATCTGCTTATCAGGAGGCTTTTGGAATGGCAGAGATAGGGGATTATTATGGTTAAGCCTTTTGTTCCTCAACTCGTTTACGTTGAACCAAGTGCACTGGAATATCCACTTGGGAAAGAGTTAATTGCCAAATTTGAACATATGGGCATTGAAATAAGGGAAACAACTTCACACAATCAAATAAGAAATTTACCTGGAGATAATGATTTTCAAAAATACCGCACCGCTAAATCCACGTTGGTCATTGGGGTAAGGAAAACATTAAAGTTTGATACCTCCAAACCATCTGCAGAATATGCCATCCCGTTTGTGACAGGATGTATGGGCCATTGCCATTATTGCTATTTACAGACAACTATGGGCAGTAAACCTTATATTCGTACCTATGTCAATCTTGAAGATATTTTTGAGGCTGCAGAGAATTACATGAAAGAACGTGCACCTGAACCAACCAGGTTTGAAGCCTCCTGTACATCCGATATCGTAGGCGTTGACCATTTGACCCATACATTAAAAAAGGCCATAGAGTTTTTCGGACAGTCTGAATATGGCAAGCTCCGCTTTGTCACTAAATTTGCCCATGTAGACCATTTACTTGATGCTAAACACAATGGAAAAACTCGTTTTCGCTTTAGTGTCAATGACGATTATATTATCAAGAACTTTGAACCGGGAACATCAAGACTGCCCGATCGAATAGTGGCAGCAGGTAAAGTGGCAGGCGCTGGGTTTCCTTTAGGTTTCATTATTGCCCCGATATATCTGCACGAGGGATGGAAGGAAGGATATAAAGAAATGTTAGAAAAGCTGGAGGCGGAACTTCCGGAGTCGGCTAAACAGGATTTAACCTTTGAAATGATTCAGCATCGTTTTACAAAACCAGCTAAGCGTGTGATTCAAAAAAACTACCCGATGACAAAACTTGAATTAGATGAGACCAAACGTAAATGGAAATGGGGACGCTACGGGATTGGAAAATTCGTCTATACGAATGAAGAGCAAGAAGATATAAAAGATACTCTTGGCAGATATATTAACACCTATTTTCCGCAAGCAAAAATAGAATATTTCACATAGAAAAAGAGGGATTCAATTTGAATCCCTCTTCCTCTTCTTCTTCTTATGATTCAGTTGCATCTCGATTAAACGATGTCACTTGTTGTTCGCCGCCCTCATTAAGTTCGCTATCTCGTTTTATACGACCTTTGCCAACAGCAAGAGCCACAAAAACCCCGACTGCAATAAAGATGAGCCCTGTCAAGAAAACCGTAGAAAAAGAATCGGACCAGGCAATTTGAATAGCATGAATCACGCTATTTTGTATATCTTCAGGCATTTTTAAAAGACTCGGTTTGAGTAGTAAACTAAATAATGAATCCGTTTTTTCTGAAAGAGCTGTTAATGCTTGGTGTGCAATTGGATTTTCAGCACCATTAGCTGCAGTAACCATTTCTCCTTTAAGTGTGTGATTCATGATTGAATTTAAAACGGTAATCCCAATTGTTCCACCTATGGAGCGAAAGAAGGTGGAAGCTGATGTAACAGTCCCCAGTTGGGATTTTGGAAATTCATTTTGAATCGCAATCATTAATGTAGGCATAACTAAGCCCATCCCTAAACCAAGAACAACCATATATGCATAAGCAGTGTATTCGTTTGAATCGATCCCCATTGTACTCATTAAATAGAATCCTAAAGCACCAAGCAGCATACCTGCTGTTAGTACTGAGCGAAAGCTAAATCTTAGTAATAGTTGCCCGCCAATTATACTTGCAGCAATCAAAGCAATCATCATTGGAGTCATAGTAGAACCAGCCTGGGTTGGTGAAACGCCAAGAATACCTTGCATGTACATAGGTACGAACATAATGGCCCCAAACATACCAAGCCCAAGTAAAAATCCTAAAGCATTCATCGTTGCAAATGTTCGGTTTTTAAAAAATGAAAGATCCAAGATTGGTTCAATTGCTTTTCGTTCAATGAAACCGAAAATGATAAGCAGTATAATGGAACCACCGAAAATAAGGAAAGATGTGGTTGAGGCCCATTCAAATTTATCCCCGCCGAATGTCAAACCTAGCAATAATAGGACAATGGCAGGAATTAATGTGATAATCCCTAAATAATCAATATTAACTTTGCCTTTACTTGCAACTGTTTCGTGTTTGAATCCCATAAAGATTAAGATAGCGGAAAGAAGTCCAAAGGGAACGTTAATCAGGAAAATCCAGTGCCAGCTAATGCTATCAACAATAAGTCCGCCTAAGAAAGGACCGATAACTGAACTTAACCCAAACAGCCCACCAAAAATCCCTTGCCATTTAGCCCGTTGTTCAGCTGTAAAGATGTCCCCAATGATTGTCTGAGAAAGGGGCATAATCATCCCGCCGCCGATACCCTGAAGACCTCTATAGATGACTAGTTGTTCCATAGATGTTGCAGTTGCACACAGACCTGAACCAATAATAAAGATAATCGTTCCGATTAAATAGAGGAACCTTCTACCGTACAAGTCAGATAGTTTACCAACGATCGGGACAACCGTTGTCGATGTAATCATATAGGCAGTAGTAACCCATGCAAAAATGGTAAAGCCATTTAATTCCGAAATAATCGTAGGCATGGCTGTTCCTACAATGGTTTGTTCTAAAGCACTGAAAAACATACCAATAATTAAGCCGGTAATGATTAATTTTGTATTTATCTGTTTTTCTTCTATATTCATATCTTTTTCTCCTAACTGGATGTTATTAATTAAGTACCGTCATAAAATATACAATAAAACTGGCTGGTCAGTCAATCATTTTTATAGTAAAGGATAGTTGAAACATATCCTCTATATGTCAAAGTCATAAAAATCAGCAATTTCCTTGGTGTATTTTTCAAGTGTTGGAATTCCTTTAAAGTTAGAAAGCATCCCTTTAATGACAGGAAGGCGAGGGCTATGTTTGTTAATCTCCTCTTCAAGGACCTCTAGTGAGATTTCTAACGCTTCTCTACTTTCTAATTGATCGATTTCATTTCTTATTTTTTGGACAATATTATTTACATTTGCTGGTTCAAAACATTGCTTAGAGTTTTTAATTATTTTCCCCAACTTTTCTTCAGTTAAGAAGGGGGCTTCACTTGAAATCTCTTTTACGATACTATCCATCCTTCTCATCAAAAAGTGGGATAACTCTTCAATCTCAAACTCCGCTGGTTCCATAATCAATAAGCCTACATACGATTGAAACAACCCTTCAAGAATAAATGCCAGATCAATTGAGTAAGGCTCTGTGTTTGATCCATAAATAGAAACTAATCCTTTGCGGTATAATAAATTGAATTCAAAGCGCTTTTTAAAAAATAGCTTTTTAATTTCTTCATTCCTTGGGATAGCTTGTTCTTTGGAGAGCATTGTTAAAAACTCTTTATGTCCGATAAAGGTTCCGAAAAAAGCAGTGATTTGCTTAATGAATTTTTCTCGTGGGGATAAATCTTGGTTTTCAAAAACTAATCTACTTGATTCAATCGTCTCAAATATATATTCCAGAATTGCGAGTAATAAATCATCTTTAGACTTAAAATGTAAATAGAAAGCTCCTTTAGAAATATTACTTTCTGTAGCAATTTCTTGTATAGATGTCGAGGAAAAACCTTTTTGAGCAAAAAGCTTCATCCCTGATTTTATAATAACTTTCTCCTTTTCTGTCAAAATAAACCCTCCATTAATTGATGTTCCTATGCCATTATAATATTTCTTGACTTATGACCGGTTGGTCAGTATGATTAAATTTGTTATGACCGTATAGTCAATCCTATTCGAATCAGACAAAAATGTCAACAATGTATAAGAAGGAGAGAAATATGAAGAAAATCATTCAGTTTTCATTGAAGAACAAATTTGCCGTATGGCTGTTAACTATTATTATTACAATTGCTGGATTGTATTCGGGGATGAACATGAAACTCGAAACTATTCCAAATATCAACACACCACTTGTTTCAGTTTTGGCGGTATATCCTGGTGCGACGCCAGAACAAGTAGCTGAAAAAGTTACAGAACCGATTGAAAAACGAGTCGAAAATTTAGATGGGGTTTCGGTTGTAAGTTCTTCTTCGTTTCAAAACGCTTCATCTATACAAATAGAATACAATTTTGATAAAGACATGGAAAAAGCACAAAATGAAGTGAAGGAAGCATTGAGCAATCTGGAACTTCCGGACGGAGTAGAGGAACCTAAAGTTTCCCGGATGAGTTTTTCTGCATTCCCAGTCATGTCATTAAGTATTACAAATTCCAAACAATCTTTGGCAGAATTAACAAAAACAGCTGAAGAAGAGATTGTTCCAGAACTTGAAGGTATTGAAGGGGTATCTACCGTTCAAATTTCAGGTCAACAGGTTGACGAAGTTCAATTGAAATTTAATCAGACTAAATTAAAGGAATATGGCTTATCTGAAGAGACGGTAAAGAATTTGATCAAAGCTTCTGATGTAACCATTCCATTAGGATTATACACGTTTAAAGATACGCAAAAGTCCGTTGTTATGGATGGTAATGTTACTACAATAGACGACTTAAAAGCAATTAAAATTCCCGTCATTCCATCGGTAGGTGGCACCCAACAAGGAATGACGGGCAGTCAACAAAACCAGGGACAACAAGAAGGTATGACTGGAGGCCAAGTTACCCAAGGCAAACAATCTGCACAAGCACCTGCAGCTATCCCTACTATAGAACTAAAAGATATTGCCACAATTGAGGTAATTGGGAAAGCGGAATCTATTTCTAGGACAAATGGAGAAGAGTCCATCGGAGTGCAGATTACAAGTGCACAAGACGCAAATACAGTGGACGTTGTGAACGCCGTCAAAGAAAAATTAAGTGATTTTGAAGGTAAGATTGATGGCTTAAAGGTGACTACCATTTTTGATCAGGGGAAACCGATCGAAGAATCAGTTTCAACAATGCTGAATAAAGCCATATTTGGTGCAATTTTCGCCATGATTATAATTTTGCTTTTCTTAAGAAATTTCCGCACAACGATAATTTCAGTTATATCGATTCCATTATCCATATTAATTGCGATATTACTGCTAAAACAAATGGATATTACGCTTAATATGATGACACTTGGAGCAATGACAGTAGCGATCGGTCGAGTGATTGATGATTCGATTGTTGTCATCGAAAACATTTTTAGACGGATGTCACTTAAAAATGAAACATTAAGTGGTAAAGAATTAATTGTCGCCGCCACTAGAGAAATGTTTATGCCCATTTTTTCATCCACAATAGTAACAATTGCTGTGTTCCTTCCATTAGGCTTAGTAAAAGGTCCTGTAGGGGAAATGTTTTTACCTTTTGCATTAACCATCGTATTCGCATTAATGGCATCTCTATTAGTAGCCATTACGATTGTTCCGATGATGGCCCATTCCTTATTTAAAAAGGGCATATCAATGAAACAAGAACATGTGGAAAATAAACCAGGTAAATTAGCATTGGGATATAAAAAGGTTCTCAATTGGTCATTAAACCATAAAATCATTACTTTCGGTTTAGCTATTCTGTTATTAGTAGGCAGTTTGTTCCTTGTACCAGTAATCGGGGTAAGTTTCCTTCCGTCTGATGAACAAAAAATGGTTGTTGCCACTTATAAACCAGCACCAGGTCAAACATTGGATGAGGTTGAACGGATTGCAACCGAAGCAGAGGGATTTTTCAAGAACAGAGCAGGAGTTAAAACAATTCAGTTTTCCGTTGGTGGAGAAAATCCAATGAATCCAGGTCAAAGTAATTCGGCGATGTTTTTTGTTGAATATAATAAAGATACAAAAGACTTTTCACAAGAAACTGAAAATGTGATCAAAGATTTGAACAAAAGAAAAGATAAAGGCGAATGGGCTAGTCAGGATTTTTCAGGTATGGGTTCATCCAATGCTCTGTCGTTTAATGTATTTGGGGACAATATGAATGATATTGAACCAGTCGTAAACAATATTTCAAAAATTTTAAAACAAAATGATTCACTTAGAAATGTGAAAACTAGTATTGCGGATACTTATGAAGAGTATACCTTAGTAGCTGATCAGAAAAAGTTAAGTCAATTAGGACTTACTGCTGCGCAAGTTGGCATGGAACTAGCTGGTAATGGACAGCGTCAAGTATTGACAACAATTAAAAAAGACGGCAAAGAAATGAATGTTTATTTAGAAGTTGAGAAAGATGATTTTGAAGATATTAATGAACTTACTGATAAGACAATTCTATCCCCTATGGGTATAGCAGTCCCTATTAAGGATGTCATCGATATAAAACAGGGAAATACATCTGATACGATTACAAGACGAGATGGTCGTATCTATGCAAGTGTTAGTGCTGAAATTACTACCAAAGATGTCTCTAAAGTTTCAGCTGCGGTTCAAAAGAAAGTAGACAAACTAAAACTTCCATCAGCTGTCGATATTTCAGTAGGCGGGGTTTCGGAAGATATTGCAGAATCCTTTACACAGTTAGGCTTAGCTATGCTTGCAGCCATTGCGATTGTCTATTTAGTTCTCGTTATTACATTTGGTGGAGGGTTAGCACCGTTAGCGATTCTATTCTCTTTACCATTTACGATTATCGGCGGTCTTTTAGGGTTATTGATCTCTGGTGAAACCTTAAGTGTTTCTGCTATGATTGGTGCCTTAATGTTAATTGGTATTGTTGTAACGAATGCAATTGTATTAATCGACCGTGTTATTCATAAAGAGAATGATGGACTTTCAACAAGAGAGGCCATTCTTGAAGCAGCTGGAACACGCCTTCGTCCTATTCTTATGACAGCCATAGCGACAATTGGTGCACTTATACCACTAGCAGTCGGTATGGAGGGAAGTGGGCTTATTTCAAAGGGATTAGGTGTCACTGTCATCGGTGGACTGACAAGTTCGACGCTGCTTACATTAGTGATTGTACCGATTGTGTATGAAACGCTGATGAAAATGAAGCGAAAAGATAAGAAGCAAGTAGAGAAAGTTTTATAAGTAAGCAATGGTAAACTTATTGTTGATTTTGGCACCCTGTTGATTGGAGTGGAAGGCGCGAAGACTCCTGCGGGAGGACGGGGCAGGGGAGACCCCCGCAGGAGCGCAGCGACGAGGAGGCTCCCCGGACCGCCCGCGGAAAGCGAAGCGCCTGGAACGGAAATCAACAGGCAAGTTTCACGGTGCCTATAAGTAAAATAAAATGAATAGAAACTGATTCTCCGTTAACGCAACATTCACGGTAGGGTCAGTTTCTTATTTTTTACCGATTCCTTGACATTTAAAAAAAATGGAGTATAGTAGTATTCTTGTGTTGCCCGATTTGATTATTTCTTAAATATTCATGGATTGTTCATAATTAAATGCTAATATAGATGATAGACTATTGGGAACAGTATCCACCCATTATATTTAAAATAATGACTAAAATTATATAATAATAGACTACTAGGCAGGTGCTATATGAATAACTTATTGCAAAGAGGTCAAAGTATTTTTAATAAATATGTTGGCTTTTTCTTTTTGACTGTGTTTTTCCTATGGATAAAAACATATATCGTTCAGTTAACGCAATTTGACTTAGGAATAGAAAATTCACTTCAGAAGTTTCTATTATTTATCAATCCGCTCGGATCTGCCTTACTTTTCTTAGGACTTTCTTTCTTTTTAAAAGGGAGAAAAAAGTATATCGGGCTGATTGTCATCGATTTTCTTTTATCGATTTTATTATATGCGAATATCATATTTTACCGTTTCTTTAATGATTTTATTACTTTACCAACATTAACGCAGACACAAAATTTTGGCGATGTAAGCGGAAGTGTGACGTCCCTATTAAAACCGTATGATTTTTTATTCTTCATTGATATCATTATTTTGGCTGCCTTACTTGTTTTACGTTTTGTGAAAATAGAGGCTAATGACATGAATCGTGGGAAAGTCGCAGCATTATTCTCAATGGCTCTTGCGATTTCTAGTGCGAATCTAGCCTTAGCTGAAACGGACCGTCCTCAATTATTAACAAGAGGATTTGACCGAAACTATATCGTGAAATATTTAGGTATGTACAATTACACGATTTATGATGCCGTTCAAAGTACGAAAGCATCCGCTCAAAGGGTTATGGCGAGCAGTGATGATATTACTGAAGTCGTTAACTATACAAAATCGAATTATGCAAAGCCAAATCCAGCTTACTTTGGTGCTGGAAAAGGAATGAATGTAATCTATCTTCATCTTGAATCAATGCAAAACTTCCTTATTAATTACAAGTTGAATGGGGAAGAAGTAACACCATTTTTAAATTCATTAACGAAAGATCAAAATACACTTTACTTTGATAATTTCTTCCATCAAACAGGACAAGGTAAAACGTCGGATGCTGAATTTATGTTAGAAAATTCATTATATGGATTACCTCAAGGGTCAGCGTATACGACAAAAGGTTTAAACACCTATGAGGCTGCTCCCGCAATACTCGGTCAGCAAGGCTATACTTCTGCAGTATTTCACGGGAATTCAGGAAGCTTCTGGAATCGTAATGAAATTTATAAATCATTTGGTTTTAACAAGTTCTTTGATTCAAACTATTATCAAATAGATTCTAAAGATCTAGCTGAGTATGGACTGATGGATAAGCCATTTTATGAACAATCGATTCCACTTTTGGAATCTTTACCAGAGCCATTCTATACAAAATTTATTACCGTCTCGAATCATTATCCGTACCCGATTAATGAAGAAGACGCAACGATTGCACCAGGTACAACAGGTGATAAATCGGTTGATGGGTATTTTCAAACTGCACGATATGCGGACGAAGCATTGAAGCAATTCTTTGACTATCTGAAAAAATCAGGTTTATATGATCGTTCCATTATTGTGATGTACGGGGACCATTATGGTATTTCAGAAAATCATAATAAAGCAATGGCACAGGTAATGGGAAAAGAAATTACACCATTTGAAAATAGTGGATTACAGCGCGTGCCATTATTTATTCGTGTCCCAGGAATGGAAGGTGGAGTAAACCACGAATACGGTGGTCAAATCGATCTTCTTCCAACACTTCTTCACTTGCTTGGAACTGACACAAAAGAATATGTCCAATTTGGTACCGACCTATTATCTGAGCAGCATGATGATGTAGTTCCTTTCAGAAATGGAGGCTTTGTAAGTTCAACTATCACCTCTATTGATGGTAAGTTCTATGATTCCAAAACGGGAATGAAATTAGATAAAGCTAAAACCGAAGAAGCTAAGAAAGATCAGAAAATCGTCGAATATAAATTAAAGCTATCAGATAAAGTTGTAAATGGAGATTTATTACGTTTCTACAAACCTGAAACGTTTATTCCTGTCGACCGTTCAAAATATAACTATAATCCCACGACTGATGTGGAACCCAATAAGTAAGTAAAACCAAGAGGGCTGCCTAAGTAAATTTTCTTAGGCAGCCCTCTTTGTGCATTTCGTTTCTATTTCCTGAATCTTTTCCTGTAAATAGTAGGAAGATAAGATCATTGACTACTAGTGAAAGGTGGAGGAAATAGTGGGGAAGATTTTTCATATTTACCAAACAGATTGGAGAAATATATTTAGGGTTCCAACTGTAGTTTTGTTAATTGGGGCACTAATGATCCTGCCTTCTGCCTATGCATGGGTTAATATCAAATCGATGTGGGACCCTTACGGTAATACATCGGGGATTCGGGTGGCCGTTAGCAACGAGGATGAAGGAGCGGAAATTCGTGGGAAGAAATTTAATGTTGGAAATGATACTGTAAAAAGCCTAAAAAAAAATCACCAGCTTGGTTGGGTTTTTGTGAATCGGAGGGATGCACAGAGTGGCGTAGAGAAAGGGCACTACTATGCATATCTCATTATCCCAAAGGATTTTTCAAAGAAACTTACGAGTATTTTAGAAGTGAACCCTCAAAAACCAAACATAGAGTTCGCTGTTAACGAAAAAATCAATGCCGTGGCGCCGAAAATTGCAAACTCAGGGGCATCGAGTGTTACGGCGCAAATTAGTCAGGCGTTTATTAAAACAGTGGGAAATGAGTTATTCTCTGCATTTTATAGAGCAGGTATTGAGCTTGAGCAAGCATTGCCTTCCATTCATAATGTTGAGAAACAAATTTTTGAATTAGAAAAAGCATTACCGCAGATAGAGGAAATGGGAAAAAAGGCGATTGAACTGGAGAATAGGCTGCCTGAAATACAAGCAAAGGGACAGAAAATTATTGAGCTTGAACAAAGAATTCCCGAAATCCAGCAGGCAGGCAGCAGTATCTTGAAAGTTGAAGCTAGTTTGCCACTTATAAAGGACGCCGGGGACAAAGTGATCGTACTACAAGGGAAACTTACTGACATGCAGCGTACCACCGATATCATTTCAGAAGTAGTCTCGAATTTAAATGAAATAGAAACGAAACTTAAACAAGCAATCCAAAGCGTTAAAGATACAAAACAGGTAGATACTACAGCAAATCAAGAGCAATTAGACCAATTGTACGAGGAGTTAGTAAAAATCCATAGTAGCATCCATGAAACTCGGACTGGCATTCAACAGAAAGTGGACGAAGCAACTCGGGGTATAAATTCAGCAGCCTTATTTTTTAAAAATGATTTGCCCAAGGTTGAACTGAAACTACATAAGGCGGCTGATTTTGTCCGGAATGATTTGCCAAAAGTGGAGGAAGACATTCGGAGAGCAAGGAACCTTGTTCAAACTAGGCTTCCCGAACTTGTAAAAGTTGTTCATAAAGCAGCGGACTTAGCTCGAAATGATTTACCAGGATTTGAAACTAAAATTAGAAGTGCGGCCGATAAAATCCGTAAGTTTGAAGGCAGTGTGAATATAAATGATTTAATCCAATTTCTTAAACATGATCCTCAGAAGGAAAGTAACTTTTTATCAAGTCCAATCCTATTGAAAACGAAAAGGTTATTTCCTATCCCGAATTATGGATCGGCGATGACCCCTTTTTATACGATGCTGGCACTATGGGTCGGAGCCACTCTCCTGATCGCTTCCTTAAAAGTAGATGTCGATGACCCTGAGAATAAATACAAAAGCTACCAAATCTATTTAGGGAGGCTGCTAACATTTCTGACGATCGGCATCTTCCAAGCAGCCATTGTAGCCCTGGGTGATTTGTTTTTAATTCACACGTATGCAGTGGACAAACTTTGGTTTGTACTTTTAAGTATTTTTATCAGTATCGTGTTTGTTACGATTACGTATTCCTTATGTTCGGTGTTCGGAAATATTGGAAAAGGTTTAGCAATCCTTTTCTTAGTCCTGCAAATATCTAGTTCGGGAGCTACGTTTCCGGTTAGTTTGACCTCTTCCTTTTTCCAAAAGTTAAACCCCTTTATGCCGTTTACGTATGCGGTAAGCATGCTCCGTGAAACGGTCGGTGGAATGATCAAAGAGGTGGTTATTAAAGATATCCTTTCATTAATTGTCTTTGTCTTCATTAGTTTTCTTGTAGCATTGATATTAAAAAAACCATTAAGCAAACGGATTCAACAAACAGCAGAAAAAGCGAGGACGAGTAAGATTATTCCTTAGTTAGTGCAATAGAGGTGGACAATTGTCTGCCTCTTTTTTTATATGTGATCACTCTAGGATTTTTTAAATATTATAATAAATCATATTGACAATTCCTATGTGTATGGTAGGATTAATTTTAATATTAAATATTCTTATCAAGTTTGGCTGAGGAGACTGGTCCAATTAAGCCAGGCAACCTGGTGGGAGATAAGGTTTAAATCGCATTTCCTGAGTGGATTGGCGGTTTTTGAAAGGGAGGCGAATCAACTGGAAGGTACAGAGTGGCAAGAAGTAAAGGAACATATTGAACGTATGCTGGACACATTAAAATATGGATCTATTACACTAGTAGTTCAGGATGGAAAAATAGTACAAATTGAGAAAAATGAAAAGGTTCGTCTTCAATCAAATAAAATTCGCTGACTAGAAAAACTTGAGGCGGTCTACACCTTTTTGTGGTGGGAGACAGCCTTTGTATTTTGACAAAGGGGGTCCATAGAGGATGACAAAAGCAGTGACTTATAATAATTGGAGTGAAATCTCGGAAAACTTCTCTATTCAGGATGAGACAAAGGGTGCCAGGTCTGTTTTAGAGTGGGCATATAGCAATTATCCTGAAGGGAAAATTATCTATGCATCCAGTTTTGGTGCTGAAGCAATTGTATTAATCGATTTGATTTATCAGGTAAAAAAAGATGCTCAGATTGTTTTTTTAGATACAGGGCTCCACTTTCCTGAAACGTACGAAGTGATTGATAAGATTGAAGCTCGTTTTCCAGAGTTACAAATCGAGCGAAAAACCCCTGATTTGAGTTTAGACCAACAAGCAGCAGAATATGGCTCGGCATTATGGAAACGTGATCCAAACCAATGCTGCCAAATCAGAAAGGTCATCCCTCTGCGCGAGGCATTGACTCCAAAAGATGCATGGATTTCAGGTCTTCGGAGAGAACAGTCGCCAACAAGGAAGGATACGCAATTCGTTAACAAAGATGATAAATTTAAAAATATAAAAATCTGTCCATTAATTCATTGGACGTGGGATGAGGTTTGGTCGTACATCAGGGAAAGAGACCTCCCTTATAACCAATTACATGATCAAAACTATCCAAGTATTGGCTGTTTCCCATGTACACAGGCCGTCGGAACAAATGGTGATTCCCGAGATGGGCGTTGGACGGGCAGCAGTAAAACGGAGTGCGGTTTGCACTCTAAGTAAAGGAGGTCATTCCTACGCTTACCATAATTGCGGTTTCAATAGGATTATTTTTTGCAGTAAATATTGGTGCTAGTGGTGCTGCAGCGTCGATGGGTATATCCTATGGAGCCGGTGTAATAGCAAAAAGAAAGGCATTGGCTCTATGTGCCATTGCAGTTTTCCTAGGTGCTTGGCTAGGTGGAGAGGAAGTCGTAAAGACTATTGGGAGCGGGATTGTCCCTAGCAGTACTTTTACTACGGCGATTGCCTTAATTGTGCTTGCCTCAGCAGCATTATCATTATTCCTAGCCAACATTTTTGGGATTCCTCTTTCGACCAGCGAAGTGGCTGTAGGATCAGTTATTGGAGCTGGTGTGGTATATCAATCGGTTTTTGTAGGCAAGGTTTTGTGGATAGCAATGTTTTGGCTGCTGACTCCTTTTGCTGCATTTGTTATTGCCATTTTGGCTGCATCACTATTGAGGCGACCATTCATTAAAACATGGATGGAGAAGTCAAAAGCTGGTCCTATATTAGCAATCATTGTTGTACTTATGGGCTTGTTTGAAGCCTTCTCCGCTGGAATGAATAATGTAGCAAATGCAGTTGGACCACTTGTTGCCGCAGGATTAATGCATAAGGGAGATGCGGTCATCTGGGGCGGTCTAGCCGTTGCACTAGGTGCCTTCTTTCTAGGTAACCGGGTGATTGAAACCAATGGAAAAAAAATAACGACTCTCAGGATAGAAGAAGGTTGTGTAATTTCAGGTACTGGAGCAAGTATTGTTACTGCTGCTTCGCTGTTTGGTATTCCTGTCCCATTAACGCAAATTACGACTTCCTCCATTATCGGTATTGGCTTTGCCAAATATGGAAAAGCAGTTCTAAAAAAAGATATTGTGGTTCAGCTATTAACTGTTTGGATTGTATCTCCTGTTTTATCGATGGTACTTTCATACACCATTATTCAATTGGTGATTGAACAGAACTTCTATCCAATTATTGCAATGATAGGTGTTTTAATCTCCGTATTTGGCGTATTGTTCCTAATGAAGAAATCACCTTCAAAGGTAGGAGTCACGAATACGAAGGTAGCGAATAAATTAAAATTTGTAGAGAAAGGTTGATCAAAATGTCATACTTACCTAAACCTCATGGGGGAAAACTTATTCAAGCGTTCGACCCAAATTACGATCTTACCACAATCGAAAAGGAAATTGAAATTGATGCAATTGCATTAAGTGACCTAGAACTAATTGGTATCGGATTATTCAGTCCTTTAAAGGGCTTTCTCGGCAAAAAAGACTATGAATCTGTCGTAAGCAATATGCGATTATCAGACAATACCATCTGGTCTATCCCTGTAACATTGCCCGTATCTTACGGTGTTGCTGAAACACTTGTGGAAGGAGAAGAGTACAAACTTTCATTTAACAAGGAAGTCTATGGTGTTATTAGGGTTTCAGAATGGTATGAACCTGATTTGGACAAAGAAGCACTTGAAGTATATAAAACAGAAGAACTTGCCCACCCTGGTGTGAAACGTCTTTACGAAAGAGGACCTGTTTACGTTGCTGGGGAAGTTGTACTCGTAAAAAAAGCCGAAAAAGGAGTATTCGGTGATGTGTGGTTTGAACCGAAGGAAACACGGGCCATTTTTGAAGAAAAGGGCTGGAAGACTGTTGTAGGTTTCCAAACAAGAAATCCTATTCATCGTGCACATGAGTACATTCAAAAAGCTGCCCTTGAAACGGTCGATGGCTTGTTCGTCAACCCGCTTGTTGGCGAAACAAAGTCAGATGATGTCCCTGCGGATGTCCGTTTGAAAAGTTACCGTGTTTTACTAGAGAATTATTATCCTAGCGAACGAGTCCAACTTGGTGTGTATCCAGCAGCTATGCGATATGCAGGACCAAGGGAAGCCATTTTCCATGCACTTGCCCGTAAAAACTTTGGTTGCACCCATTTTATTGTTGGTCGTGACCATGCAGGAGTTGGAAATTATTACGGAACTTACGATGCCCAGCATATTTTCAGTAATTTTACAGAAGAAGAACTTGGTATCAAGCCTTTGTTCTTTGAACATAGCTTCTATTGCAATAAATGCGAAGGAATGGCTTCAGATAAAACTTGTCCGCATAGCAAGGAAGACAGAGTGATTCTTTCTGGAACAAAGGTGAGAGAGATGCTACGAGCAGGAGTACTTCCACCGTCCACCTTTAGCCGCAAAGAAGTTGTTGAAGTGTTAATTGAGGGAATGAAAGAAATAGCAACAGTGTAAGGAGGAAAATAAATCAATGTCTAAACCAACGAATATTACTTGGCATGAAACATCTATTTCCAAAAAAATTCGGCGTGAAAAAAATGGTCACGGAAGCTGTGTACTCTGGTTTACGGGACTCTCAGGATCGGGAAAATCAACTATCGCAAATGCTGTATCGAACGAATTGTTCCGTCAGGGAATCAATGAATATGTCCTCGATGGTGATAATATTCGCCACGGTTTAAACAAGGATCTTGGTTTTTCCGATTATGACCGAACTGAAAATATCCGAAGAATTGGCGAAGTTGCCAAGTTGTTTGTCGACAGCGGCAAAGTGGTGACCACCGCCTTTATTTCACCATTTCGCTCTGATCGTGAGCAAGTGCGGGCTTTATTTGAAGACGGTGAATTTATTGAAGTTTTTGTCCAATGCCCAATCGAGGAATGTGAACGTCGCGATCCTAAGCAACTCTATGCGAAAGCGCGTCGTGGCGAAATTAAAGATTTCACGGGAATCGATTCACCTTATGAAGCGCCAGAACAACCGGAAATCACACTGCGTTCTGATCAGGTAAGTGTGGAAGAGGCAGTAGAACAAGTCTTTGCTTATTTAAAAGAGAAAAAAATT
The DNA here is from genome assembly GCF_002584635.1 of Bacillus sp. AFS031507. Taxonomy (NCBI): domain Bacteria; kingdom Bacillati; phylum Bacillota; class Bacilli; order Caryophanales; family Bacillaceae; genus Bacillus; species Bacillus sp. AFS031507. The sequence continues at coordinate 39,631 of NZ_NUOW01000006.1, read as the reverse complement.
ATCTAAATGATGAATTAATAAAGGGGCAGCGAGAATGAGAGGGATTCTTTACATTGGCCACGGCACACGCTCAAAAGAAGGAGCAGCGGAAGCAAATTCCTTCATAAATAGAGTAATGGAACGAATTGATGTTTCTATTCAGGAAATGAGCTTTCTTGAGTTGACCGAACCAAGTATTGAGGAAGGCTTTCGGAGCTGTGTGATTAGGGGAGCGACTGAAATTACAGTCATTCCCCTGTTCTTGTTGGCAGCAGGTCACATTAAAGAAGATATTCCTCGTGCACTTATTTCTCTTCAGAAGCGGTTTCCGAAAATCGAAGTGAAAATAAGGAATCCTTTTGGTGTCCAGGGGCGGATTCTCGATGGAATTGCTGAACTCGTTAGGAATACTGTCGTAGATTTATCTTCGGAGGATTCCATTTTAATTGTTGGAAGAGGAAGCAGTGACCTGAGCATTCACACTGCCTTCGCACAGATATCTGAAGGGATTCAGGAACGCCTCAGAACTAAACTTGTTTCTGTTTGTTATTTGGCTGCAACTGAGCCCAAGTTCCCAGTAGGTCTTGAGGCTATTTCCGAAAAATCAACTGGAAAAATAATCGTTGTTCCTTATTTATTATTTTCCGGTCTACTTTTAAAGGAAGTCGATCAAAAGGTCAGCATGAGACAAAATCTTGGTCAGCAAATTATCCACACAGGTTCGCTTAGCAAACATCGAGTCATTGAGGATATCATCATTGAACGGGTTGCAGGATGTTAAAAATACTCTAAGTATTATTAAAGCACATTAGCTAATAGTCCAATGGATTATTAGCTATTTATTTGGAATTATATTATATAAATGATCTTTAAACCTGAACTTAAGTTCACTTTTCAATAGGATAAATGTTATAATAAAGGTGTAAATGTAAATATCTCTTACATAAATAAATCTATTAGAAGAGAGGCTAAAGCAGGGGATAATAAAATGGTAAAATCTAACGAAAAGATGTGATTATGTGACAGAACTTATAAATGAAAAAATTCAACACCGCAAGTTACCACTTCGAAAAGTTATTCTTCGAACCATTGCTATTACAATTGGAGCCATTCTTATGGCTACCGGGTTAGAGATTTTTCTAGTTCCTAACCATGTTATTGATGGCGGCATTACAGGTATTTCAATTATGCTTGCCCATATAATTGGATGGAAATTAGGGATTTTCATCTTCATTTTAAACTTGCCTTTTGTTTATATGGGATATAAACAGATGGGGAAAACCTTTGCATTTTCTACTGTTTATGGAATAATCGTTTTATCTATTTTTGTATCATTTTTCCACCCGATTCCTGCATTTACAGATGATATTCTCCTTGCTACTGTTTTTGGGGGGATGATTCTGGGTATGGGCGTAGGAATCGTCATCCGAAATGGCGGAGCGTTAGACGGGACAGAAATATTGGCACTTGTGATCACTAAAAAGGTCCCATTTTCAGTTGGCCAGATCATCATGTTTATCAATATCTTTATCTTAGGAGCTGCCGGTTTTGTGTTTAGTTGGGACCGGGCGATGTACTCTCTGTTAGCCTATGTTATTGCATCTAAAGCGATAGATGCTGTTGTTGCAGGATTAGAAGAGTCCAAATCTGTTTGGATTATTAGTGATGAGGCAGAAGAAATTGGAAATGCTATCAATGCCAGACTGGGAAGAGGGGTTACTTACATTAAGGGTCAAGGTGCCTTTACTGGAGATAGCAAGAAGGTCATTTTCAGTATTATCACGAGGTTGGAAGAATCTAAATTAACCACAATTGTAGAGGATATTGATCCGTCAGCCTTTTTAGCCATAGCAGACATTTCAGAAGTCCGTGGAGGCCGATTTAAGAAAAAGGATATTCATTAACAATAAATAAAAGGATCTGCAAATGAATCACAGATCCTTCAACTATCATTAGTGGCCTAAACCAATATCATCCACATGCTTCACATGTTTATTATTAACCCAGATAAATAATACCGAAACTATTACAAAACCAGCTCCAACAAGAAATGGAACACTTGGATTGTAAATTTCCGCAAGTTTTCCGGCAGTATAGGGTGCAATGGCTCCTCCAATAAAACGTAGGAAGCTGTATGCAGCAGATGCTGTTGAACGCTCAACCGGGGCTGCATTCATCACAGCTGTGGTGATCAGGGTATTGTTATTGCCTAATAATGCACCTGCTAGAATAACAGCGGCGATTAACACCCATTGTGTCGACGTCCACATCCCCATTACGACTAAAAGGAGAGCAAACAAAATTAACATAATACACATTGATTTTATGGTTCCAAACCATTCGGTAAGTTTTGGCGCCATAAAAACAGAGGTGACAGCCAGTAAGATTCCCCATCCAAGGAATACGTAGCCTAGACCGTGTTCATCTAAGCCCATGACAAATGGTGCATAAGCCAGCAAGGTGAAGAAGCCAAAGTTGTAGAGTGCGGCTGCAATACCGAAAACTAAAAGTGAACGATGCTTTAATGCGCGGAACGGATCCAATAAAGAAGTTCGAGCTATTTTAACATTTGCAGTAGTTGATTTTGGCATCAGGATTAAGAGGCCAATAAAGGCAATTACCATTAAAGTAGCAACCCCAAGAAACGGCCCCCGCCATGACATAGCGCCAAGCCAACCGCCTAGCAGAGGTCCCACTGAAATTCCAAGACCGATTGCTGCTTCATACAAAATAATCGCTTTTGCCGTCCCACTATTTGAAAGCGACACGATCGCGGATAAAGCCGTAGCCACAAATAGTGCATTTCCAAGGCCCCAGCCGCCTCTAAGCCCAACAAGTGTCCAAATCCCGTTTGAAAATCCGCCAAGTGCCGAGAATACTGCAATGATCACGATTCCAGTAAGTAATGTCCATTTGATGCCAAGCCTTGACGATATCACCCCAGTAATAAGCATGGCAACCGCCATAACTGCATTATAGCTAGTGAAAAGTAGAGTTACTTCACTATGTGAGGCTTTTAATTGTTCGGCAATTGCCGGCAAAATAGGGTCAACAAGTCCAAGCCCCATGAATGCGATAATACTTGCAAAAAAAACGGCCCAAACTGCTTTTGGTTGACTAAGTAGACTTACCTTACCAGTTGTTGCTGCTGATATCTGTCGTGGTGCTGATATTTTAGTTTCTGTTGTTGATGACATTTAACTTCCCCCTAATGTTTTATTTTTCCTGAGGCACCGTGTTCGATAATAAAGTGTTAGAGTAATGACTTAAAGGAATTCCTGATAACATCGCCACGACTAATGATTCCGACTAATACACCATTTCGCTCAACTGGAACTTTTTTAATTTGTTTTTTTCCTAAAATTGCAGAAATGTTTTCAAGTTCCTCATCCCAAGAAACTTTATAAACCTTTCTTTTGGCTATTTCCATAACATTTAAATTCAATATTCGCTGTTCTCTTTCTTCAAAACTCTCTTCATCCATTTTTATTACAAAAGCATAGTAGAAATTGTCAACCACTCTTTCTTCATGCTTGCCTATATAACGCAGTATGTCCCCGTCACTTACGAATGCAACAATTTCGTTTCTGTCGTTGACAACTGGAAGGCCGCTGATACGATAGTCAATAAATTTTTCAATAACTGACTGAACAGTATCACTTTCCATAACTTTCTGCACTTGGGTAATCATGATATCGTGGGCTTTCATAATCTCCTCCTATTGTTACTTTCCATCTTTTCGATTTAGTTGTATAATGAAAGTATATAATTGTATTATACAATTAATTTTCACTGCGTCAATAGTGTTTTTGCAATGTACGTTAGATCGTGATTACTTATCATAGAGCCAGCCCGTATGTTATCATAATTAATATGTGGAAATAAGGTTGACAGTGAGGTAAAAGAAATGGATGTAGATTCTTTAGAAACGATAGAACTAGAATTAGCAATTCTGATCCGCCGAACCACTTCAATTTCGAGCAATAAAAAGCTCGGTAATCTGGATCGATCAGCCTATTTAATCCTTCATCGTATCAAAACGAAGGGGCCTGCAGGGGTTAAAGTTTTAGCGGAGGAATTCAAGCTAGATATATCTACAGTCAGTAGACAAGCAGCAGCTTTAGAGCATAAAGGTTATTTGTACAGAATTCCCGATCCATTGGATGGGAGAGCATATTCCCTACAATTAACAGAGCAGGGGACAAAGGAATTATTCGATTATAAACAGGCACGTTTAAAGAGAATTTCCGAACTTTTGGAAGATTGGTCTGATGAGGAACGTGAAGTATTCGGAGTACTTTTGGAAAAATTCAATCGGGCCTTTAATTAATATTGGATTATAAAACGAAAAAAAGAGTAAGATTCTAGTTTATAGAAAAATGAGGTAATCCAAAAAGTTGTGATAAACAATTTTTGGATCAACCTCTTTTTTTTATCGGGCTTTAAGCGGAGATAAAAGCTCTATAAAACTCTCAAAAGGAAGTTCGTATGCAGGGGTTTTTTTTAAAAGGTGTAACATTAATAAAGCAATTTCAGCTATATCTGTAAAAAGAGAGACATTGGTTGATTAAACTGGTATTATTTTTGTGTGAAAAAATTTTAATATCGACTGTTTACTATAAAGGGTGGGAGACAAATTATCATGGACACTAAAAGAATTGAACAAGACTTCTTAGGCAAAAAAGAGATCCCTGTAGATGCATATTATGGGATTCAAACATTAAGGGCAGTTGAAAATTTTCCAATTACAGGTTATCGAATTCATGAGGAGTTAATAATCGCCCTCGCAATGGTTAAAAAAGCTGCTGCAGTTGCCAATATGAATACGAAGAGGTTGTATAGTGGACTTGGCAACGTTATTAGCCAAGCAGCCGATGAAATAATTGAAGGTAAATGGAACAATCAGTTTATCGTCGACCCGATCCAAGGTGGAGCAGGGACATCAATGAATATGAACGCTAATGAAGTGATTGCCAACCGTGCACTAGAGTTACTTGGTCATGAAAAAGGTGCTTATATGCATTTAAGTCCCAATACACATGTGAATATGTCGCAATCAACGAATGATGTATTTCCTACAGCTATTCATATAGCAACACTCAGATTACTTGAAAAATTGCTAGAGACTATGCAGAGTATGCTTAAGGTCTTTAAGGATAAAGCTAAGCAATTTGAAAACGTTATCAAAATGGGTCGAACCCATCTTCAGGATGCAGTTCCGATTCGATTAGGTCAGGAATTTGAGGCTTACTCTCGAGTGCTTGAACGGGATATTAAACGGGTCAATCTTTCTCGTGGGAATTTATATGAAGTGAACATGGGAGCAACAGCAGTTGGAACAGGATTAAATGCAGACCCAAAATATATAATAGATGTCGTCAAACAGCTTACAGAAATCAGTGGATTACCGTTAGTCAATGCGGAACATTTGGTTGATGCTACGCAAAATACGGATGCTTATACCGAAGTTTCAGCAGCATTAAAGGTGTGTATGATGAACATGTCAAAAATCGCCAATGACCTACGGTTAATGGCATCAGGTCCTCGTGCTGGCCTTGCTGAGATTTCCCTTCCAGCCCGTCAGCCAGGATCTTCGATAATGCCTGGAAAAGTAAACCCTGTTATGCCGGAACTGATTAATCAAATCGCCTTTCAGGTGATTGGAAACGATCATACCATTTGTCTAGCTTCAGAGGCAGGCCAGCTTGAATTGAACGTCATGGAACCTGTATTAGTCTTTAACTTACTTCAATCTATAAGTATTATGAACAACGGATTCCGATCGTTTACGGATCATTGTCTTGTAGGGATTGAGGCTAACGAGGCTCGCTTAAAAGAGAATGTTGAAAAAAGCGTAGGTATTATTACAGCGGTTAATCCACACCTTGGCTATGAAGTGGCAGCGAGAATCGCAAGAGAAGCAACTATAACTGGCAAGTCTGTTCGTGAATTATGCCTGAAATATGATGTCCTAAGTGAAGAGGAATTAGATCTTATTTTGAATATATATGAAATGACCAAACCTGGAATCGCAGGTGCTGCTCTTTTAGATAGAGATTAAAGTTCATTTTACAAAGGCTCGGTTATACTTGGGTGTTGATTTCCGCTCCAGGCGCTTCGCTTTCCGCGGGCGGTCCGGGGAGCCTCCTCGGCGCTAAGCGCGCCTGCGGGGTCTCCCCTGCCCCGTCCTCCCGCAGGAGTCTACGCGCCTTCCGCTCCAATCAACTTGGCTATAAAATCAATAATAACCTCTAACACAGCCTTTACAAAAATATTATTCTTTTAAATAAGGAGTGCCTGACACCCGGTACATTTATGTATGGAGTGTCAGGCACCATTTTTTTTTACTGTAATAAGTCGCTCAATGGAACCAGTTGGTACCCTTGGGCTTTTAGCCATGGAATTACTTGATCAACAGCTTCCGGTGTGTTTATTCCACCGATATGCATGAGGATGATGTCACCGTTGCTTGCTCCAGTTTTAATACGGGAGATGATTACCCCAGTAGCCGGCTGCTGCCAGTCTATCGTATCAAGTGACCACTGGATGCTGTACGGGTACCCAGCTTCACCTGCTGTTTTGAGAGCGGATGAATTATATGATCCGAATGGAAAGCGAAAATACGGTTGGGGTGATTTTCCCGTTGCATTCTTGATTGCTTCTTCAGCTTTGATGATATCCTTTTTAAAAGCACTAGCTGTCGTTTTTACTGCGTCCGGATGGGAATAAGAATGGTTACCTATATCATGTCCTTCATCGGCAATTCTTTTGGCGAGGTTTGGATATTTCACAACCCATTTACCAGTAAGGAAGAAGGTGGCTTTGACATTATGCTTTTTCAACACATCGAGTATCCCAATGCCAACTGCATCACTACCGGCATCAAAGGTTAATGCGATTTTTTTCTGATGGAGGCTGCCGTTTGAAATTATCACAGATGAAGCTAATGAAGGTGGGGGATCCTGCTTTGGTGGATCTGCAGGTTGTGCCGGCTCTACATTCTTCCCATAAAGCTTCAATATTTGACCCACATTGATGACATCGGAAGGGAGACTGTTCCATTGCTTAATTTTTTCTACAGTCACATTTGCTCGTTTGGCGATGGAGAATAATGTATCGCCTTTAACGACCTTGTATTCAACTGTTTCATTATCACCCACAATAATTTGTTCGGGAGTAGTCGGGTTAGGTTGACTAGGTTCTTCTTTTGAAGGTTCTTCGGATGGAGGACTTTCAGCGTCGGGTGGATTTTCATTTCCTGAATCTGTTCCATTATTTTGTCCGGAACTTGAAGGTATCTCTGTTTTAGGAGGATCAATTGTTTCTCCACTCCTAAGGGCAGGCAGGTTCCAGTGAAAAAACAACAGGGAAACAACGCATAGCAAACAGATTGTTGCCAGAGTATAATAAATTCCTTTTCTGCTTTTTCGATGGGCATGAGAAATTACTCCTAAAACAAGAGATACTGAAAATAAAAGAATGCTAATAAGTAATAAGATTTCTGTCATGGTAATTCCCCCTTTATTTTCGTTCTGACCAGGGTGCAGAAATCGTTTAGTACAAGGAATAATTTGGTGCTGAAGTCAAAGAGGGGACTAAAGTGGTATTGATATTTAATTGATTTCTGCTTTAATTATACCATATGAGGAAATGGGCTTAGTTGCCACGCACCTTTAAAAAAGACTACGATTTATACAAACTTCATCTTGTTTATTATTTTTATATTATAATTTCCAACTTTTTTGCAGGAAATTGTAATTAAAAATGGAATAGAATAGGAGAGTCATATGAAACAAAATTCAATGGGTATCGTCTAACTATTTATAAAAGGGCATAGAGCTATAAAAAAAGGGGTCAAGTAGGATAAAATGGCGAAGCATAATTGGGTACTTTCACTATTAGTAGCAGTTTGTTTATTTGGAACTGGATGTACGGAACAAACCGCAAAGGAAAAAGAAGCAAAGGCAGCAGAAGTGCAACAAAAGAGTGAAAAAGAGAAAAAATTACAAGAAGAAAAAAAACTGGCAGAAGCAAAGAAACGTGAAGAAGAACGAAAACGGGAAGAAGCAAGGCCTGTATATGTAAATATTATAGATCCGAACACGAAAGATAAGGTAAAAACTTTTAATACGAAGGATTTAGGGTATATAACGAATCCTGAAAATTATAAAGTTGAAATTGCAAAATTGACCAGAGAATTAGCGCGTGGATCTCAATCGACACCTGGGTACGATAAACGAATGGTTCTTGATAAGTTGGATAGAAATGGTCAGGTGATCAAAGGAACACCTCAAACAATCCTTGATGAAGAGGAATTGGCTGAAAAGATTATGCACGTTTCTGAAAAAGGCGGCGATGTAGAGATTCCTTTATATATTACTGCGAGTGGATATGATAACAAAGACGCGGCCCATTTAGATGAAGTGGTAATTGCCTCATATACTACTTATTTTAATAGTGGTGTAGTGGGAAGAACGAAAAATATTGAACTATCGGCAGAAGCGATAAATAATGTCATCCTTGGAACGAATGATTACTTCTCATACAATACGACAGTTGGCCCGAGTGATGCGGAGCACGGGTACCAAAAAGCACCAGAGATTAATTACGGGAAATTAGTCGAAGGATATGGCGGAGGCATTTGCCAAACTTCTTCTACTTTGTATAATGCAATCGATCAACTAGCTGTAACTTATGTAGAAAAACATCATCATTCCTTAAAGGTCGGTTACGTGCCAAAGGGAAGAGATGCTACCGTATCCTATGGCGGCAAAGATTTTAGATTTCAAAATACATCTGGTGTACCTTTAATATTAAAGGCGATTGTAAGAAATGGGTCACTAACAATAGAGGTAAGGACATCAACAGCCTACCAAGACCAAGTAAAGAAAGGTATCTAGCTAGTAAGAATGTGAACTTTGGCACATGAAAAGATGCCATTAAAGACAGACAGAATCCCTTCATTGAACCGAGAAAACGGATTTGATGAAGGGATTTTTTATGTTTCTTTTAAATGGGGTACAGTATTACCTCATTTCCTCCCAATCTGTATATTGACCACTGCCTTGACATCCCGGGCATTCAAACGAATTAAAGTATGCAAATTCATTATAAGGGTACACGGTATAGCCTCGACCATAACAATCAGGACATTTGCCCTGGTCTTTCATATTCGAGACATGATTTTGGTATTTAGTCTCTTTCCACTGGTTAAAAGAGTTGAGTAGTCCCATTTTATTCACCTCATCTTTTTTCTTCTTAGTATGGAGAAAAAATGGAATTATTATGCTTGTATTATTTTATTGCATATAGGGAAACGATTGAAATATACAATTTTCCATTTATTAAACTTCAATACTTTTCTATAATAATTTTATGTAAAAAAAGTCATTTTTGTGAGTGGTTTTAAAATGGAAATAAAAAAAGTGGAAAGCATCATTGCTCTCCAGCTTCATAAAATCGTGTTCATCCTATTTCCCAGTAATGTTTAATTTCTTCATTCGATACTGTAAACTTTGCCGACTTAGTCCAAGTAGTTGAGCTGACTTTGAAACATTAAAATTATTTTTAGTTAATACATGGTCAATATAAGATTTTTCAAATAACTCCATTTGTTGTTTTAAGGGAACAGCTATCTCTGCATTTTCTTTTATAAAGTTATCAACTGTAGAAAGAGGGATCATTCTTTCTTTCATCTGCATTTTGCTTCTATATTGGTAGGGTAAATGGGTGTACATGATCCATTCTTCATCGATCATAATATTCATAGCTGCTTCAATAATATGCTCAAGCTCACGAACATTGCCCAGCCAGTCATACTCAAAGAAAGACTGTTTAACTTCCTCTGACAAACCTTTTACATTCATCTGAAAAAGTTCATTGTATTTTTCAATAAAGTTTTGGACTAATAATGGTATATCTTCCTTGCGCTCTTTTAAGGGTGGGACAAAAATAGTTACGACTCCAAGCCTATAATATAAATCTTTACGCATCCGATTATTTGCAATAGCATCGATCGGATCTTCATTCATATTGGCAATAACCCGTACATCAACAGGTGTATCCTTCGTATCACCTATTCGCCGAATGGTCTTTTCCTGAAGAACACGAAGTAACTTTGCCTGAAGATTTAAATTTAATGAATTAATCTCATCTAGCAAAAGTGTTCCACCATTTGCCTGTTCAAATAATCCTGGGGTATCAACAGCACCCGTGAAGGCACCACGCTTTGTCCCAAATAGGAGGCTTTCGATTAAATTATCAGGAAGAGCTGCACAGTTTTGAGAAATAAATGGTGCTGATAATCGCCCGCTCCCGTTGTGAATACTTTGGGCGAAAAGTTCTTTCCCGGTCCCTGTATCTCCGACAATCAAAACATAGGAGGAAGTTCGGGTGGCACGTTTAGCTGATTCAATTACTTCCTTAATGGCACGGCTACTTCCGATGATTTTATCAAACGTGTATCGAGTCGATCCTTTATTCATATTGCCTTTAATTAATCGCTCTAATTTTGTAACATCATTGGCAATTTCAACTGCTCCCTGGAGTTTTTCTTCCGAATAAATTGGGATAGTATTATTAATTGTCGTAATTTCTCGACCTTTATTGTTAAAATAGGTTTGTTTTACGTTACTCGTTTCTTTTCCTTCTTGCAGCGCTTTTACAAGAGTACTAGATTGATCGTCTTTAAACATAAACACATCTAATAGGTTTTTATCAATAACGTCATGAAGGTCCATCGATTCCATTTGCATCATTTTTTTATTATAAATAATCGTTTTTCCAGTCTCATCTACGGCATGAACACCAACATTCACCTCGTCCAAAATCCGTTTATACATTCGATTTACATATAGTAAGTAATTGGCTGTTTGTTTTGTTTTCTCCATCGTGATTCATTCCCTTTGTTTTATCCCTTATGCACCTATTTAACCAAATAAAACGTAATAATGCAAAATAGTTTTGCAGTTTCATAGAGAAATCGTGGAAATTTGCAAAGAATATTGGCGTTTATCAGATAATTTCTCAATACGGTAATTTTTGCTAGATAGATACTCTTTCCTTTTTTGTGGAAAAATTATTTTGGCGGTATAGGTGCAAAATATTTATAAATCATGCAAAAATATTTTGCCTATTTGTTCAAAAAATGCTCACAAATAGGCATATTAATTTTGGCATGAAACTTGCATTTTAATATTTTGAAATATAGTGATAATTTAGAAATTATTAGCTAGTATTAGCTATTGAAAATAGGCTACTATTTCCGTATAATTTCTAATGCAAAAGGTTATATTGTAAAGTTGCCAGTTTAGGCAGAAAATTATCCTATTATTTTGCGTTAATAAGGTTTGAAAGCGTATTCTTTAAGGGAAAAAGGGGGATATTTAATGAATTTGCAGGAAAATAATTCAAATCATGAATTAAAAAGAACGATGAAGACGAGACATTTATTTATGATCTCTTTAGGTGGGGTAATTGGATCAGGTCTTTTCTTAGGTTCAGGGTACACGATTAGCCAAGCAGGACCAACGGGTGCTATTCTTTCTTATATTGTCGGTGGTTTGATCATGTTTTTAACCATGCTATGTCTCGGTGAATTATCTGTTGCCATGCCGGTATCTGGCTCATTTCAAACTTATACCACGAAATTTATTGGTCCTGGAACTGGATTTGCACTTGGATGGCTTTATTGGTTAGGCTGGTCTGTAACTGTAGCATTGGAGTTATTATCTGCAGGACAGCTCATGCAAAGATGGTTTCCTCATTCCCCTATTTGGATTTGGTGTGCGATTTTTGCTGTTGTATTATTCTCGCTGAATGCACTCTCAGCACGCGCGTTTGGCGAAACCGAATTTTGGTTTTCGAGTATTAAAATATTAGCTATCATCGCATTTATTGTTCTTGGTGGAGCGGCGATGTTTGGTTTAATTCACTTGAAAGGTGGACAACCAGCACCGTTTTTCTCTAATTTCACCGCACATGGTTTATTACCACATGGTCTTACTGCCTTAATTATTACAATGATTGCAGTTAACTTTTCGTTTCAGGGCACAGAATTAATCGGGATAGCTGCAGGTGAAAGTGAAGAGCCTGAAAAAACCATACCGAAATCGATTAAACAAACAGTTTGGAGAACTCTATTTTTCTTCGTTTTAGCGATATTTGTATTAGCCAGTTTAATTCCTATGAAACAAGCTGGGGTCGTGGAAAGTCCATTTGTTGTCGTGTTTGACAGTATTGGAATCCCTTATGCAGCAGACATTATGAACTTTGTTATTCTGACGGCGTTACTTTCTGTTGCAAACTCAGGACTATATGCAGCAACACGAATGTTATATGCGATGTCTAAAGAGAAGATGACTAGTCCTGCACTTGCAAAAGTAAATAAACAAGGAGTACCAATCAATGCGCTTGTTTTGACGATCGGGATCGCTTTATTATCCTTACTGTCGGGCTTCTTTGCCGAAGAAACAGTATTTGTATGGCTGCTTTCCGTCGCAGGATTAGGGGCTCAAGTCGGTTGGATTTCAATCACAGCTTCACAAATTGCCTTCCGTAGAAAATTCATCCGTGAAGGTGGAAATGTAAAGGATCTTAAATTCAAAACGCCGCTTTATCCAGCACTGCCAATCATTGCCTTAACTTTAAACGTTATCGTATTGGCAAGTTTAGCGTTTGATTCAGAACAACGTTTGGCTCTGTATCTTGGGGTTCCGTTTGTAGCAGCCTGTTATTTAATTTATCATTTTAGAATTAAAAAGAACCGCGAACAAGATGGTGAAGGTGAACAAGAATTACAACTGCATGAAAATAAAAAAATGATTATATAGTTTACCATGTTAAAAACGCTTGAAATTGAGCGTTTTTTTCTGTTATTGGATAAGTTTAAGCAAAATTCAAATACTATTTATCGAGGTGATGAAGATGGGAAAATGGAATGAACAAGCTGCGCCCAATAATAATGTGCCACGAAAGACAATCAAGCATGGAGAATTAGTTGGGAGCGAAGCAAAACTTGAGTTTTCAGAGGAATTATCTGATGGTGGAGAACGAAATCAAAATATTAAGGTTCTGAGAAATAACGGAAGAGTAAAATAGGGTTAGATTTCGGTAGTGGTGATTAAAAAATTACCACTATTTTTTTATACGCTCTTTACAATACTATTTCTATAGTATAGAATTTCTATGTACCTAATGTATCTAGGTAGGTGATAAAATGTTTAACCGTGAATTAGTGAAAGGCAGTACTTCATTAATCCTGCTTCAATTATTAAACGAGCGGGATATGTACGGCTATGAATTAGTGAAAGTGCTTGAACAGCGCAGTGATAATGACTTAAGTGTTAAAGAAGGGACCCTGTATCCTGCACTTCACAAGCTTGAAAAGCAAGAGTACATTGAGTGTTATTGGCAGGAGCAGGAAAAGGGACCAGCGCGAAAATATTACAAGATAACCACGGCTGGAAAGGAATTATTAGGTGAAAAAACACGTGAATGGCAGGACTTTGTTAAAGTGATGAACAAAGTGATAGGGAGATCGAAGCATGGAACGGCCGAAGAATAGGTTTCTTGAACAACTAGCAAAAGGGCTGGGAATTCAATTAGATAAAGAGGAGATTCTCCGTGAATATGCGTCACATATCGATGAAATTCTAATGGAATCGGATTGTCAGGATGAGGAAACGGTTTTTGACCTGATTGTATCCCGGCTTGGCAGCCCTGAAGAAATTGCCCAAGTATGGAGAGAAGAGTTCTCTGTCACTCCAAGTAATATGAAATGGGTGTTTATCTTCTTAAATGTTCTTTTTTTTGGAGGAGGCAGTTTACTAACCTTGGCTCACAATATCTTTCAGTGGGAATGGCTTTCTGTTCTATGGAATCATTTAACCTCGATTCCAACCTTAATTGCTTTTTTGTATATGTTCTTTTGGGCATTGTTAGGTTATGAAATAGGAAAGGGATTTGGGCATAATGGAAGAGTGCTCCTTAGAAAAACGTTTTTACTATCGCTTGTTCCAAATTTGCTATTAATGGTCCTAACAGTTTTTCAGATTATTCCACATTCTTGGTTTGCTCCGTTATTAACCAAGACATTTATTATTGCTTGTATCATTTTTACCATCATTCTATACCCAATCAGCTGGATTGGCTATCGTTGGGGGAGAAAAGCGTCGATATAAGCAGTTTTTTTTGCTTAACTACCTAGTAAAACTATATATATAGAATTTCTATACAAAAGGGGGATGAAGATGGAAATGAAAATTACAAAATCTGATTGGATTTTTTTAGTCTTATGTTTATTGCTTGGGATTTTAGGTGAAGAAGCTTTCTTTCGCAGTGAGGTAGGGATCTCCTATTTTGTGTTTATTTCAGCTTTTTACTCGGTATTTATTTGGCGCTACCGCCGCTTTCAATTTTCACATCAACGACTAGGTTACCTCATTCTTTGTTGTATTTGGCTGCTGTCAGCCAGTTATTTTTTAAATAATAACGAGCTATTTTATGTCTTGAATATATTGGTGATCCCTGGGTTGGTTATCTTTCATTTAGTGTTAGTCACCAGTCCGAATAATTTTCAATGGAATAAACCCGCGTTTGTTACTTATATATTGACTAGGTTAATCCAAGCACTAAAATATAATGCTAGCTTCGCGGCCTTGTTTGGAAAGGGCTTAAAACAAGGTGGTAATGAGGACAAAGTAATAGTATGGAAAAAAATAATCCTGGGGATAGCGATCTCACTGCCAATCCTCTTTGTCGTATTGAATTTACTCATTTCGGCAGATGCTCAGTTTGAACGATTAATTGGCGGCATACCACAATGGTTCCAATTCATTAATGTTGAACGGATAATGAGACTAATTGTTATGCTAATCTTAACCGCCGCCTTCTTTGGATTTATGCAAATCCTCTACAACAGACATATGAACGTAATCAAACAACAAACAAATGGGCAACAGTTTCAGATGGATGGAATTATCGCAATTACAGTACTTGTCATCATCAATGCCGTTTATCTTTTGTTTACTGTCGTACAATTCAGGTATTTTTTCAGCGGAACATTACAAGCGGATTTTACCTTTGCCGAATACGCTAGAAAAGGATTTTTCGAGCTCTTATTTGTTACACTAATTAATTTATCCATAACAGTAATCGTATTAACCTTCGTGAATCGTGCAACCAGTTTCATGCGAAGAGCAACGCAAATTATGCTGACCATTCTTGTCCTTGCGAGCTCCGTGATGCTCAGTTCCGCCTTCCTACGGTTAAGTATGTATGAAGAAGCGTATGGATTTACGTTCACTAGGGTGCTTGTGCATTCGTTTATGATTTTCCTAGTCGTCATCTTTACCTATACACTAGTGAAGATTTGGGTGGAGAAGCTGTCGTTATTTCACTTTTATTTTATTACTTCATTAATCTACTATACAGCGATTACAGTTATTGATTTGGATAAAATTGTCGTGAAAGAGAATATGAACCGATACGAGGTGAGCGGGAAGATTGATGTCCATTACCTTAATAACTTGTCATATAGAGGGGTTTTAGGTTTAATTGAACTTTATGAAAAAGATACGAATATACCTGAACTAAAAACTATATTACTAGAGCGAAAACAGGAAGCACTTGCTGAAAGCTTGCCGTGGCAATCGTATAATCTAAAACGAGAGCAGGCATTCTCAGAACTTAAGAAGCTGGATATAAACTAGTAAAAAGAAGACGATTCGGTGATCCGAATCGTCTTTTAGTTGATATTTAGTAATATGAATAAATTAGGAATATTGCAAAATTACTAAATAAATGTAAAAATGGAAAAGGACTGTATTTTTTTAGAATAAAATTTTTGGGTGGGAAAAAAATGAAACGTTTATTTCGGGCTCTTATCAGAATTGGATTAATACTAGCAGGCTTTCTGTTTATTTTTAATCTTCCCTCGTTATTAGGGATTGGAAAAGACCATGTCATAGTTAATTTTAAAACACTATGGATTAATATGAAGTCGGATTTTCAATTTTTAGTGGAATTTAACGGTGATCAATACATAGCTTTTTTTAAGAAATTAGAAATAGCCGAGAGTTATCAGTACACGATGACGATTCTACTGATCAGCCTCTTTTTAATAATCTTCCTTGCTATGATTGTGGCAATAATAATTATGCTCTCACCTGAAAAAGCAAAAAATCGAATGAAAAGTGGGATCAATTTTTTCGAAGCTGTTCCTGATTTACTAGTAATCTTTTTATTTCAGTTTTTTGTTATTACTTTATATAAAACGACGGGATTAAAGTTTTTACAACTCTATGGGATATTTGGTCATAAGCCTTATTTTGTTCCAATCATGACTGTATCCTTTCTGCCTTTTTTCCTATTCTTGCAGTTTCTGATTAAAGTCATCAATGAGGAACAAATCCAGCAATATGTTCTCTATGCGAGGGCAAAGGGAATGAGCCGTCTTAAAACCATACTCGTCCATATCATGCGAAACATTTTTCCACTCTTAATCTTGCAGCTGCGGACGATCATTTGGGTATTATTATCCAATATTTATCTAGTTGAATTTTTGTTTAATATTAATGGGTTTACTCAGCAATTTCTAAAGATTATTTTTATGGGCGGAGATTTTGCTTCACTCGTTGTATGTTTACTAATGTTATCGATTCCACTGTTGGTAATGGAAGCGGCGGGATGGTTGATTTCTAAGCTAATCAAAGGTAGGGAGGCAGTCAGTTTATGAGAAAATATAAAAAAACTATTATTGGCTCCACGTTGCTTTTGATTCTCTTATTAATGAGTATTTTGTACCCTTATTACGGGCCAAAAGATTACAATCATCAGGTGCTGGTAAAAAATGAACAGGGCGAAATACTTGGCAGAGCACCGTTTCCTCCATCAGCACAACATTTACTGGGTACTAATCAGAATGGCGAGGATATGCATTGGCTATTACTTTATGGTGCAAAATTTACATTAATCTCGGCATTTGGAGTCGCCTTATTAAGAGTATTCCTTGGTGGGATATTCGGTATCTTCCTATCATTATGGGCGCCATTCTTAAAAAGTTATGTTAAAGACTTTTTCCTAACTTTTCGTTACATCCCATCGATCCTGATTGCGATCATTTTAATGATACCGATTGTGGGAGTTTTTAATGATGTTGCCATTTCTTCTATTGTTACCTATCAAATTATTATTCTCGTTTTTATCGGATTTCCATCGGTTACGATTTTCGCCGCCGATGTAACCGATGGATTATTAAAAACTTCTTTTGTGCAAAGCTCTAAGTTAATGGGGGCTGGCAAAATACATATTGTAAGAAAGCAATTGATGCCGTATATACGTTCTTACGGGCTATTATTTACTGTCCAACAGTTTATAAGCACCCTTCATCTTACAATGCAGCTTGGTTTGTTTGGAATGTTTCTTGGTGGAAGAAATCGGGGAGGAGTACTAGGGTTTGAAGAACCGCCAAAGCCGGCAACACTTTCCAATGAATGGGCAGGTTTAATTGGACAAAATTATAGTGAATTTATTCGTGCCCCGTGGTCCATTTTAAGTCCCGTGGTTGGATTTTTTGTGGTCATAGTCATCGTGAATAAGATTAAGAAAGAACTAGAAGAGAACCTATATGGTTCTAGGGTTGTGAAAAAGAAAGAAACAAAGGGAAAGGTTCCTAAGATGGAATCCCATTCCTTAAAAAAATTTGAGTTTGTTCAAAAACTATAGCCTGGGTAAATTAGAAGCTAAACATTAAAAAGGCGGGATCAATTGATCCCGCCTCCATATCAGTCACCATTAAACATATCAAAAATTCCTCTTGCGATACTGCCTTCGTCTTTTGCCCCGCCACGTGAAGGTGCCGCAGCAAAAACACGGCTTGCCAGACGGCTAAATGGCAAGGATTGAATCCAAACGGAACCAGGACCGCGGAGTGTAGCAAAAAACAAGCCTTCGCCGCCAAACAAGGCTGTTTTAACACCTTTTACAAATTCGATATCATAATTAACACTACTTGTCATTGCCACTAAACAGCCTGTATCCACGCGCAGAGACTGGCCTGGCAAAAGGTCTTTTTTAATAATCGTTCCACCTGCATGAACAAAAGCAAGCCCATCACCTTCGAGTTTTTGCATGATAAATCCTTCGCCGCCAAAGAAGCCGGCACCAATTTTCCGTTGGAATTCAATCCCGACCTCAACTCCTTTAGCTGCAGCAAGAAAGGCGTCCTTTTGGCAGATAATTTTTCCTCCCAATTGGCTTAAGTCCATCGGAATAATCTTACCAGGGTAAGGAGAAGCAAACGACACCCGTTTCTTGCTGATTCCGTTATTGGTAAAGGCAGTCATGAACAGGCTTTCACCGGTAAGTACCCGTTTACCAGCGCTGAACAGCTTACCCATAAGTCCGCTTCCGGGACTAGTGCCGCTGCCATCACCAAAAATAGTCTCCATATGTATGTCATCTTCCATCATCATAAAGCTTCCTGCTTCAGCAACAACTGTCTCTTGTGGATCGAGCTCTACTTCAACAAACTGCATGTCATCTCCATAGATTTTATAATCAATTTCGTGGTTATTCATACTTTTCCCTCCACCTTTTTTAATGGCAAATCTATATATATTATAAAAAATTTAGGAAAAAAGTGCTAATTTTAATAAAATAAAAATAAAAAGACGCCTGTTTTCACAGACGTCTTTTGCGTATTGAGGCGAAAAACCACACTCCACATAGTGTGCTCCAAAAAGGAATGTTTCTCGACTTACACAACTCAGCTCATCGCTTAGCTATTGTAACATGGTAACGAGTATCTAACAAGTAGTATTTATATAAATATTATTCCAGATTTTAAAACAAAAAGCTTGCTATATAATTCAAATTACCATATATTCAAATAATCAGATATACAAAAACGAGAAGATAAGAAGGGTTTATATGTTTATTGACAAAAGATTCCATAATTACTCCTTAAGGAGTGTACCAAAGGATCTCCTTTCAGGATTGATTGTCGGGGTAATCGCAATTCCACTTGGGATGGCTTTTGCTATTGCTTCAGGAGTGAAGCCAGAATATGGAATCTATACAACGATTGTTGCAGGGATTCTTATTTCCTTATTTGGCGGATCAAAGTATCAAATAGGCGGCCCAACTGGAGCGTTTATTCCTATTTTATTTGGTATTGTGATGACATACGGCTATGATAATCTCCTCGTCGCTGGATTTATGGCCGGTATTATTCTGCTATTAATGGGAGTATTTAAACTTGGATCACTAATTAAGTATATTCCTAGACCAGTAACCATTGGGTTCACAACAGGGATAGCGGTGACAATATTTATTGGGCAGGTTGCTAGTTTCTTAGGTTTAGTGGGAATTAAGAAACATGAGGAATTTATTAAAAATATCCAAGAAATTTTAGTTCATTTAGATACGATAAATATTTTCAGTATTCTAACGGCAGCTATTTGTTTAGTAACCGTCATTGTAACGCCAAAGGTTGCACCAAAAGTTCCAGGTCCGCTAATTGGTTTAGTGGTTTCCTCGGTCATCGCTACCATATTTTACCCAAGTCAAATTGCAACGATTGGAACAGCCTATGGTCAAATCCCAAGCACATTACCCGAACTTCATATTCCTAACATAAATTTAGAAATGATTGTCAGGCTCTTAAAGCCTGCATTCATAATTGCAATGTTAGGCGGTATTGAATCATTGTTATCGGCAGTGGTGGCTGATGGAATGACCAATAGCAGGCACAACAGCAATAAAGAATTAATCGGACAAGGAATTGCCAATATGATTACGCCGTTATTTGGCGGAATTCCAGCAACAGGTGCGATTGCTCGGACAGCGACAAATATTAAAAATGGAGCGATTTCTCCGTTTTCTGGCATTATCCATGGGTTTGTTGTCTTGCTAGTCCTGCTATTTTTTGCACCATATGCATCGTATATTCCATTAGCAAGTATGGCGCCAATCTTGATGGTCGTTGCTTGGAATATGAGTGAAAGAAAAGTATTCTCACATATTTTAAAAACAAAATCCACAGATTCACTTGTTTTAACGGTTACGTTTTTATTAACCGTTTTTGTAAATTTGACTATGGCTGTTGAGGTTGGCTTAGTGATGTCTGCCATTCTTTTTGCAAAAAGAATGAGTGATGTTATGGTTACTGCTAAAGCTTTGCCAAACCGAAAACATAAACACGAAAAGGTAGAGTCAGGAATTGTCTCTGATACAAATGACTGTCCACAAATTAGTATATTTAATGTGGAGGGTCCGTTATTTTTCGGAGCCGCTGAAACGTTTGAAAAAACGATCATGAGCACAATAAATTATCGACCTAAAATCCTATTGTTGCGAATGAGTAAGGTGCCTTTAATGGATACAACCGGAGAAGCAACGTTATCAAGTATTGTTCGTCATTTTTCTAAAAATGGTATAATTATGATATCGGGTTTAAATAAGCAGCCGGAAAATGTCTTGAAAAAGACAGGATTATATCAAATAATCGGCGAGGAACATTTTTTTGAACATACTGGTGAAGCCATCCAATATGCACTTGAGCATATTAACAAAAATAAGTGCCTAGGCTGTAAGCATTACGCATTTAGAGAATGCAAAAATCTATCAGCTGCGGAGGCTGTAGAAGAAAGCAGAGCAAAACTTACTGCTACTTTCTAAAAAAGCATAGGAGTGGACAATTTGAATCTTGAAATGCAACAATTTAAGGCGGAATTTTTCAAAGCATTAGCGCATCCCTTGAGAATCCGCATTTTAGAACTTCTTGCCGAAGGGGATAAGAATGTAAATGAAATTCAAACCCTTGTTGGCAGTGAAGGGTCAGCAGTTTCACAGCAGTTAACTATTCTAAGAGCAAAAAATATTGTGTCTGGAACGAAAGAGGGCAACAAAGTTATCTACACTTTAAAGGATCCGATGATCATCGAATTGTTAGCCGTTGCAAGGCAAATATTTAACAATCATCTCGTTGATACGATCACAATACTAGACAAGTTTAAAGAAGATGAGGAAGAGCCAGCAATACCGAAGAATTAATTTTCTTCGGTAATTGTTTTCTTATAATCTTTCCATTTGAATGGAATAGTCCCTTTTGAAGAGATGTCGATTTGACTCGAAATTTCCTCAGAAAATAAGGGGGAAATGTAGAAGTATGTAGGTTTATCTTACTTTGTCCTTTATTGACATTTAGGCTATTAGAATGCTAAAATTTAATCAGCCGTTGCACGAGATTAGATTTATATTACAAGCTTGTTCAAAGTTTTAACCGATGTTTGGATGAGGAAATGAAGGTAAAGCTATCACGTTGTAATTTGGTGAATTTACACATGGCTTAAGTGTATAAGCCAATAGGAGGATTTTTTTTCATGAAAAACGGTAAAGTAAAATGGTTTAACTCAGAAAAAGGTTTTGGATTCATCGAAGCTGAAGACGGTAACGACGTATTCGTTCATTATTCTGCAATCCAAACAGAAGGTTTCAAAACTTTAGAAGAAGGTCAAGAAGTATCTTTCGAAGTAGTTGAAGGAGCTCGTGGACCACAAGCTGCTAACGTAACTAAAAAATAATATTGTAATCTACTATAACAGCCCGGTACTTTAGTTCCGGGCTGTTTTTTGCATTTTTATAGATTCCCTTCAAATAACCTCTAGTATAAAATACCCATTGTTCCAGTAATCTGCTAGCATTTCCAAGCTCATATCTGAAAGTATTTTGTTATAATAGTATTATTGGAAAAGATGCAGATTAAAAAATTGGGGTGAGCAGATGAAATTTATCCATACAGCTGATTGGCATTTAGGAAAATTAGTCCATGGGGTATATATGACAGAGAATCAACGCGAAGTACTAGAGCAATTTGTGGCCATTGTTGCTGAAGAAAAGCCCGATGCCGTTGTCATCGCAGGAGACTTATATGATCGCTCGGTACCGCCAACCGATGCCGTGGAATTACTTGATGAAATGCTTTTTAAAATAAATGTCGAATTGAAAACACCGGTTGTCGCCATTGCTGGGAACCATGATAGTGCAGAGAGACTTTCTTTTGGCAGTTCATGGTATAAGCACAGCCAATTTTATCTTTCTGGAAAATTATCAACAAGCTTCACTCCTGTGCAAATCAATGGAGTAAACTTCTATCTAGTTCCTTATGCAGAGCCAGGGATGGTCCGTCAACTTCTCCAGGATGATTCGATCCACTCCCATCAAGAAGCGATGAAAGCACTGATAGGAAAAATGGAGGAACACCTTAATCCAAACGAGCCCAATGTTTTGGTTGGACATGCCTTTGTTTTAGGTGGACAAACTTCTGATTCTGAACGAGTCTTATCGGTAGGCGGCTCAGGTTGTGTTGGCGCCGAATTGTTCGAACCGTTTTCCTATACCGCACTGGGTCACTTACACAGTCCAGAGGCAATTAACCATCACAAAGTGAAATATTCTGGTTCCCTCTTAAAATATTCCTTCTCCGAAGCAAAACAAAGAAAGTCGATCTCCATTATTGAAATGGATGAAAAGGGTAACTTTACACAACGTTATCGATCGCTTAAACCTAAACATGATATGCGTGAACTAGAAGGACATCTTGAAGAATTACTTGATCCTTATTTTTATGAAAAAGAAACAGTGCATGATTATTTAAAAATCACTCTCCTTGATGAAGGAGCCTTAATCGATCCGATTAATAAGTTACGTCAAGTGTATCCGAACGTCCTCCATCTTGAAAGAAAACTGGATATTACCGATTTAAAGAAGAAACAATCTTTCACTTCTATTCGAAGTGAAAAAAAGTCGGAGCTTGAGTTGTTTGAACAATTTTACTCAGAAATGACAACCTCTGAATTTTCAATGGATAAAAAAGAGGCAATGACTGATGTAATTGAAAAAGTGCTTAGGGAAGAGGGATTGAAATGAAACCTTTAAAACTGACGATGCAAGCTTTCGGTCCTTATGCAGGAAATGAAGAAATCGACTTTACCGCCCTGGGCAATCGTACGATGTTTGTCATTTCTGGTAAAACCGGTTCCGGAAAAACAACCATTTTTGATGCAATCAGTTATGCGATTTATGGAAAAGCGAGTGGAGAGGATCGTAATGGTCCCGAACTTCGCAGCCAGTTTGCCAAAGATGAGGTATTAACCGAGGTTTCACTTGATTTTTCCCTTCGTAACAAAGCGTATTCGATTACAAGGTCACCGCAGCAGTTGAAGAAGAAAGAAAAAGGTGATGGCTATACACAATTAGGTGCCAAAGCTGAGTTATATATGTGGACAGAAAATGGCGAGAAGAAGCTGCTGGCTTCTAAAATCAATGATGTTGAGGAAAAAATTAAGGAAATTATGCTTATTGATGCGAATCAATTCCGGCAAATATTAATGATTCCGCAGGGCGAATTCCGTAAACTCCTCACCTCAGATAGTAAGGATAAAGAAGTGATCCTGCAGCGCCTGTTCCATACCCAGTTATATAAAATGGTAGAAGATAAGTTGAAGGAAGAAGCAACGGAGTTAAAAAGGACTGTTGAAGACCAGGTACAATCAAGAAATGAAGCAATTCGACGCATTCATACGGTAACAAATGAAGAGCTTCGTGGGTATCTGGATGCGGATTCTGTAAATGACACGATCATTATGCCGCTTTTACAAGCAGAAATTGCCGGCATGGGTGTAGCGTTGGAACAACTGAACCACCAATTAAAAGGAAGGGTACAGGAACAGGACAAACTTAAGGGGCAGCTTTTTGAAGCAGAAGCGATCTTAAAACAACTGCAAATGAAAGAGGAATTAAAGGGGCAAAAGGCCAGCCTAGTTTCACAAAAAGAAGTGTTTATTGAAAAAGAAAAGCAGGTTCAACTTGCACAAAAGGCTGCCCTTTTAGCAAAGCAGGAGGAACTGTGCCACCGTTTAAAACGCGAAGTTGATCAACTCGAGGGAAATTTGAAGTCGATTCAAATGGAAATGGAAAAATTGGATGGACTTTTAAAACAGCATGAGCAACAGCTGCAACGGGAGCTTGAACGAGAGGGTGAGCGCCAGACGGCCCTTGATGAGGTGAATCGATTAGTAAATATGAAAGATGATGTCTATTCGTTTGCCGCATTGCTTAAAGAAACGCAAAACAAGGATACTGAACTAAAAACTGCGAAAGAAAAGCATATGCAGTCCGAACAACTTCTTGAACAACTAGGAGGACAAATAGGATTCCTTAATCGGCAGAAGGAAGAAATTGAAAAAGGAAAGCTGACTTATTTAGAAAATGAGGGAAGAATTGAAAAAATAAAGGCTGAACTTGACCGTTATGAAAAATATGAAACTCTGCTCGGAAAACATCAAAAGGCTGAACAAAATCTAAAGGCGATCA
This sequence comes from Bacillus sp. AFS031507, assembly GCF_002584635.1. Lineage (NCBI taxonomy): Bacteria > Bacillati > Bacillota > Bacilli > Caryophanales > Bacillaceae > Bacillus > Bacillus sp. AFS031507. The sequence continues at coordinate 15,277 of NZ_NUOW01000006.1, read as the reverse complement.
CCGCCCGTTATGAAAATACGACGGCTAGATTTGCTGATGCCAGAGCAATGGTTGAAAATTTAGAGAGAAAATGGATGCACGGGCAGGCAACGATATTAGCAGCAAGGCTTCAATCAGGTCAAGGCTGTCCTGTTTGCGGTTCGGAGCATCATCCTTCACCAGCAATCCAACACGATGACAGTATTCCAACTGAAGAGGAAATGAAGGCAGCTAAGGCACAATCTGCCAAATGGGAAAAAGAAAAGTCAGCAGATGAAGCTGCTTTTTATCAAAGTCAGTCAGTTGAGGCAGCACAAAAGGCGGCTGTAAATGAAATATTGCAAGAAATACGTACGTATCGGCCAGATTTTACAGAATCTGATTTACCTCATGCAAAAATTGAGGCTGTCACTGCAAGGAACCAGCTTGTTCAGATTCAAGGAAAGCTTGCTGAACAGATTAAACAGCTTGAAAAGGTTAGGTTGGAAATAGAAAACAAAGAAACTGAAAAAATTAATGTACAAAACACCATCCATCAAGTTTCTGCTCAAATGAATGAGTTAACGGTGCAATTCACCGAAAAGAAGACCAATCTTTCACGGATGATGAAAGTCATTCCCGAAAATCTTCGCTCGGAAGCGGAATACGAAAAGGCTGTCTCTGTCTCCCGGAACCGCCAAGAAATACTAATTAAACAGCTTGAAGAAGCACAGCAGCGCTTCCAGGCAGTGAAAGAAAAACTTTCCAATGAAACGGCAAGATTACTAGATGCAGAGAAACACCATGCAAGTAAACACAAAGAGCTCGAAACGGAAAGGGAAATCTTTATTAACAAACTTTCAGAGCAGGGCTTTGAAAAATACGGTATGTATGCTGCTTCCAAACGGACAGAAGGAGAGATTCGCAGCCTTGAAGCAGAAATCCGCAGCTACCGTGAAGAATTACGCTCGGTTTCTGACCGTTTGAAAGAACTTACTGAACTGTTAATCGACGTGAAAACACCTGATGTGGAGGGATTAAAGCAAGAGTTAGTGAAAATTACTAGCGAAATCGAGGCACTTAATCATCAAAGCACAAATTTATTTGTAAAAAAACGGGACAACGAAGAAATTTACAGCCGGGTGGAAAGCTTGAATGAACAGATGAAGGTTTTAGAAGAACGGTACAAGTTAATTGGTCATCTTTATGAAATTGCTAAGGGTCAAAATAACTTCCGAATTACATTTGAACGGTATGTGCTGGCGGCTTTTCTTGATGATATTTTACGAGAAGCCAACGGTCGCTTACGAAAAATGACCTCTGGCCGTTTTCAATTGCTGAGAAAAACCGATCGATCCAAAGGTAATACGCAAAGCGGTTTGGAATTGCTGGTGTTTGACCAGTATACGGGCCAGGAACGGCATGTCAAAACATTATCGGGTGGGGAAAGCTTTAAAGCTTCTTTATCTCTGGCACTAGGACTGGCAGATGTAGTTCAAAATTATGCCGGCGGGGTATCGCTAGAAACGATGTTCATCGATGAAGGCTTTGGTACGCTGGATCCTGAGTCCCTGGATCAGGCAATTGAAGCCTTAATGGATATTCAGAGCAGCGGCCGCTTGGTTGGAATTATCTCGCACGTTCCAGAACTAAAAGAACGAATTGATGTCAGACTAGAGGTCATGGCAGACCAGACGGGCAGCAGGACGGAATTTAGGTTTACTAATTAATGCATTGGTAGCCTCCCATGGCCAAACCGAAAAGCAGTGTGATTTCAATGGCTTGAAATCACACTGCTTTTTGTGTTTTTCTACGGACTTTAAAAATATCCATTACTCAAAAAGGCTTAAAATTAGGAAACCGTTCTTGAGCTTCAGCAAGTGTTGAAAGGCTAGTTAATTCTGCTAAGGAACCAATTTTATCCCAAACGGCCATGACAGCAGCCGATTGGTGTGCTTTTTCAATTGCCTCCGTTGACACCCATTCAGCGATCTCGATAATCGTCCCATCCTCTGCTTGAAGAGTTAGTAAATCCCTGTTTGTAATTAAATTTTCTTCTCTTAATGTTGGGATATGTACTTTAAGAACTTCTTTCAATTCTTCTGCATTTCCTGGTTTTGGACGATAAAGTGCCATAAAAACTAATGATGACATATTTTCACCTCCTTTAATAAAATTCTCATCGTAACTATGATAATTCTTTAGCAATTGTACGTCCAGCCTGTCTTCCTGTAAACAAACAGCCGCCGACGAATGTTCCTTCCAACGAGCGATAGCCGTGAATTCCACCTCCGCCAAACCCTGAAACCTCTCCAGCTGCGTATAGACCTGGAACAGGATTTCCTGATGAATCGAGGACTCTGCCGGATAAATCTGTCTGCAGACCGCCCAGCGTTTTCCGACTAACAATGTTTAACCGGACAGCGATTAATGGGCCCATCTTTGGATCGAGAATTCGATGCGGGGATGCCACTCTTATCAGTTTATCTCCAAGATAATTTCGAGCCCCACGCAAAGCGGTAATTTGAAGGTCCTTTGTAAATTTATTTTCTATCTCCCGGTCTCTAGCTAGAACCTGCCGTTCGATTTCGGCGAATTTAAGTAAGTTATCACCTGTAAGTTTGTTCATCCCAGCAACAAGTTCAGGTAGGGTATTCGCAATAACAAAATCCTCTCCCTTATCCATGAAGGCTTTCACCGGTGCAGTGGGTCCAGGAAGAATACGGGCTAATACTTTTTTAATACTTTTTCCAGTCAGATCAGGATTTTGCTCGGACCCTGATAAGGCAAACTCCTTTTCAATAATTTTCTGTGTTAGTATGAACCAGGAGTAATCGTAGCCGGATTTCATAATCGCTTCAAGGGTCCCCAAGGTATCAAATCCTGGAAAGTTTGGCGCAGGAAAACGCTTACCTTTTGCATCGAGCCAAAGCGAGGATGGACCAGGGAGGATCCGGATACCATGCATCGGCCAAACGGGGTCCCAGTTCTTAATTCCTTCGGTATAGTGCCACATCCGGTCGCGATTGACGATACGTCCGCCGGCTTTCTCCGTTATTCCAAGCATTCTACCGTCCACATGTTCCGGTACTCCGGAAATCATATTTTGAGGAGCTTTACCGAGCCGTCCCGGCCAATTTTTTCTAATTAACGCATGGTTTCCACCAATACCGCCGCTTGTCACCACTACGGCGGATGAATGAAACTCAAAATCTCCAATTACCTCGCGAGAGCTTGCTTCACCGCGGGCAGCAGTACTTGGAACTAGTAATTCACCCCGGACTCCGATGATGGCACCATTTTCTTTTAATAATTCATTCACACGATGGCGTGGGCGATAATCGACAAGACCTTTTTCCATTGCCTGTCTGACTCTATCCTCAAACGGCTTAACGAGACCTGGACCGGTTCCCCATACAATATGAAAGCGGGGCACTGAATTGCCATGGCCTTCCGCTGTATATCCGCCACGCTCTGCCCAGCCGACAACAGGGAAAAAACGAACGCCCATCCCTGACAGCCATTCACGTTTCTCACCTGCGGCGAAGTCAACATAGGCCTCGGCCCACTTTTTCCCCCAATAATCCTCATCTTCTTCTCTATCAAACCCTGCTGCCCCTAACCAGTCCTGCCAGGCAAGTTCCCGTGAATCCTTGATGCCCATTCTTCTTTGTTCGGGTGAATCGATGAGAAATAGACCTCCAAATGACCACCAAGCCTGTCCACCGATAGACGCTTCGGGTTCTTGGTCTAACAGCAGCACTTTTGTTCCAGCTTCAGCCAGTTCAGCCGTAGCCACTAAACCAGCTAAACCTGCACCAACCACGATCACGTCAAATTTCAAATGAATCCCCCCGGTTAATTAAAAGTACTTATCTATTGTGTTGTTTTATTTTCTGAAAAATCAATATAATTCAGTATAACATAATTTACATAGGATTTTGGAGGTAGAATCCATTGACGAATTGAAAGATCAAAAGAAGAGGATGAGGAAATGATTCATCTGGTTCATCCTTTTCTTATCATTATTAATGCCGCGTCTTTTATTTTTTTGATTTTGCCTTTTCAATTTTTACTCCATAACTAATACTTTTAATGTGGGACATAGAAAGGCGCACAATTTCCCCATTATTGATCAAAAACACAAAATCATTATTTACCTCACAGAGTACTCCCTCTAACTTCTCAGGACCGCCACGATTAATTTTTATCCATTTTAATTTCAATGTGTCAAGAAGGTCTTGGAAATTAGCAGCTTTTTTAAACTTGAAATCTTTTGGAACTTTAATGTTGAATTCCATCTGCTCCTTCATATTATCTGTAAAACTTTTAATATGAGATGTATTGAAGTAAACGACCCCATCTTCTTCCGTGAGAAGGACGATAAGATTGTCACTTACATCCAGTAACTTCCCAATTCTGGATTCTGGTCCACCTCGATCAATTCTGATTACTTTACCTATAAAACATTTCATGATGTCTTTATTCATAAAAAATTTTCCCCCTTAAAATAATTAATTATATCTATACTGCATCTATATGTATCACGGAATGATGTTGTCCTAATAAATTAGCCTGTTTATTTATAACTTAAGAGAAAAATAGGTAATTAAAATGATCCCTTTTTAAACCTTTAAATTTTTTGATTGAAAGATAAGAGTAGATGTTGCAAAATCTACTCTTGAACAATAGAGCTATAAAGGCTAGGCTAGAGTAGAATGGAAGAACGATAAAGTAGGTGGCAAATTTGGAAAAAAGGTATTTTACGATAGGTATGGCAGGGCATATAGATCATGGGAAAACGTCGTTAACGAAAGCGTTAACTAATGTAGATACAGATCGTTTAAAAGAAGAAAAGGAACGTCAAATTTCAATTGAACTCGGATTTGCGCCTTTATATGAAGATAATGAAATTCAAATTTCTGTAATAGATGTTCCAGGACATGAGCGGTTTATCAGGCAGATGATAGCTGGTGTAGCCGGGATAGATCTAGTAGTACTTGTCGTTGCAGCAGACGAAGGTGTTATGCCGCAAACGAGGGAGCACTTGGATATCTTGAAATTTTTAGGAGTTAAAAATGGTTTGATCGCTATTTCAAAAATTGACCGGGTAGAAGAAGAATTTATCGAGCTAGTGAAAAATGATATTTTGGAGGAACTTACTGGGACTGTCTTTGAGGATGCACCGTTTGTTTTAGTAGACAGTCTTTCCAAAAAAGGGATCGAAGAAATTAAAGAATTAATCATCAAAATGTTAAAAGAACAAGAAATGCGAGATGCAAAAGGGGCCTTCCGTCTGCCGATTGATCAAGTATTCACGGTTAAGGGTCAGGGGACTGTGGTTCGAGGTACTGTTTATGAAGGAACGGTCGAAGAGGGACAAACACTTAAGATTATGCCAAAAGGTATTGAGGTAAGAGCGCGGCAGATTCAAGTACATCATAATCCGGCCGAGAAGGCCTATGCTGGACAACGGACGGCGATTAACCTTTCAAGTGTTGCAAAGGAAGAGGTAGAACGTGGAGATGTGCTTGTGTCGTCTGAACATTTCCTTGTTACGAAGACTTTGGATGTTGCTATTCGTGTGGTTGAGGACCTAGAGCATATAGTTAAACAGCGGATGCCAATTAAGCTTCATCTTGGAACAGCTGAGGTAATGGGGCGGATTGTCTTTTTTGACCGCAATGAAATCAAGGAAGAAAATGGTGAAATCCTTTGCCAACTGAGGCTTGAGGATGAAATTCTTACAAAACGAGGTGACCGCTTTATTCTACGCAGGCCAAGCCCGCAAGAGACGATTGGCGGGGGGTGGGTGATTGACCCACGCGGAGATAAATACCGGTTCGGCAATCAAACCATCGAGGATCTTGAAAAGAAAAAAGTCGGCACACCGAACGAGCGAATTTCTGCTGCTTTAATGGAAGCGAAAAGTTTACCCCTACATGAGTTGATCAAACGAACTTCCCTAGATGAAGCTACCTTAATTGAGCACTTATCGGAAGCAGAATTTGTTTTATATGATGGAAAAGAGTATACACTCCAGCAGTTGATCGATTCGATAGAGGAAGATATCTTTGATAGATTGCAGGATTATCATCAACTTCATTCGATGAAGATTGGGATCAATAAAGCAGAGCTATTGCAAACAATGCAAAAAAGATTTCCTAAATCACTGCTAGATTATGTTTTGGAAAATGGAATGACAAATCATATTTTTCACAGAAAAGGACAGTTTGTTTCGTTGGCAAGTTTTGTACCACATGTACCAAAAAACTGGGCGAAGCGGACTGAAAATCTAATTAATGGATTGCAGAGGGACGGATTAAAGGTTCGTAACCTAAAGGAATATTTTGCTGATGCCGGTATTCCTGACAATCTTGAAGCTGATTTACGACGCTTTCTTGAAGAGGAAGAACTACTTATCCAATTGGATGTACAGTTTGCTTATCATGGGGAAGTATTTAAACAAGCCGTGGATAAACTGCGCAGCCATTCAGGTTCTGAATTTGAGGTCGGGGATGCAAAAGATGTTCTTGAACTGTCACGAAAATACATGATTCCGTTTTTAGAAAAATTAGATGCATTAGGATTTACAAAGCGAGTGGAAAATAAGCGAATTTGGAAAAAATAGACAAAAAGCCTCGATCCTTTGATGGGAAAGAGGCTTTTTTCTTTTTAAGATAGAAACTCTGCAGGGTTTAGGCCGAGTTCACGACAGATATCGCTAACCATTTGTTTTTCATTGTTGTCAAAATTTCCATCTGCATAGCCAATGGCGATGCAATAACGAGCGACAAGACGAGCAATTTCTGGCTTAGTTCTGATTTTTCCAAGGGCACGAAATGCCTCGGCACGACCAAGCATCCGATCATTTTCTATTCTAGAAACAAACATATTGAATTTTTGGAGGACCTTATTTGTATCAAACACTCGTAATTCTTCACTTTGATGGACGAACTCAGTCATTTTCTGGCGTTCAGAAGCATCCAAGTACCCGTCTGCCATCGCCACTAATGCACAGGCTGCGACCACTGCTTCGAGTACATCCTGGCTTTTATATCGATTAAAAAGTTCTTGTGCTTTTTTCTTTTGATTGTTTGCCCACTCCGCGTAATCTGTTTGCGAAGGGGACCAGTTGTTGCCACAGCTATTACATGAGAACTTTAGTTGATTTTTTCCAATAAAACCACCCAGTAAACCGACAGGGCCAAGGATTAACCCGCCTATTGCTGCTTTACCAAGACCGAACCCTTTCTTTCCTGTCCTGACATTTGAGGAATGGCAGCGTGGACAAATGATATCATCTCCACCATACGATTGGTGAGAATTTGCTGAAGCAGGATAGGACTGTGTCGGATATCCGTATGCAGGCTGCTGCTGATAAGTCGATTCTGGCTGAAGATGAATGGGCTGCTGATACGAATTTGAGCTTGATTGGTTTGGTTGATATGAATTAGGGCTTGATTGGTAACTTGTTGGCTGAGACGGCGGCGGTGTTTGCACACTTGCAGGTGGGTCGTCAACGGTAATACCAAAGTTACCACATAAAGCAGCTAATCCTCCTTGGAAGCCACTGGCAATTGCATTAAACTTCCATTCACCGTTATGACGGTAGAGCTCCGCTGCCACAATTGCTGTTTCAACCGTGAAATCCCGTCCAAGGTTAAATCTCAATAATTCTTCATTTGTTTGCTCATTAAAAATACGCACATAAGAATCAGAAATTTGTCCGAAATTTTGCCGTTTCGCTTGAGCATCATGGATCGTAATTGTAAAAGCAATCCGATGAATTTGGGAAGGAACCTTTTTTAAATCAATCCTGATCTGCTCATCATCCTGGGCTCCTTCACCAGTTCGATTGTCACCGCTATAGATAATGGAGCCATTTCCACCTGCCGGATTATTATAAAACACAAAATCCTGGTCACTGTTCACTTTTCCAGTTTGCCCTAATAAAAATGCAGAAGCATCTAAATCAAAATTGGACCCTTGTTGACTAATGTTCCAACCCAAGCCGACAACGACGTTTTGCAGTCCAGGGTGAGATTTTGTTAAATCTACTTTTTGCCCCTTGCTTAGTGTAACACCCACTTTTTTCACTCCTCTTGATTATTTTCATATGTACATTATAAATGTATTTTTGAAAAAGGGAAAAATTTCATGACAGATAAGTTTCTTCATTGTTTATACCACACTGTATGTACGATACAGGTGTGAAAAAGTTTCAAAAATATATAAACCCATAAAAAAGCAGGCTGATCAATCTTACTCTCAATTAAGGAAAAGTTAAGAAATAAACATAATAATGGGTGTAGATTAGATTATTTGGCTTCCTGGGAGGAATTCAGGAAGGAAAAGGAGCAAGTATAGATGAAAAAATGGATAATTATTGTAGGCAGTGTACTCGTTGTTGGTTTCGTTGGTTATCGATGGGATTCATTAAAGTTAGGTACACAAACGGTGTCAGCTCAAGTCAGAACAGCGGTTGTTCAAAAAGGGACGTTAAACGTCAACATTAGTGGTTCGGGGACAGTTCAAGCGGTAACGAGTGAAGATATTAAATCAACGTTTAATAATAATGAAGTTGATGAAGTACTTGCAGCTGTGGGGGAGAACGTAACCAAAGGAGATGAATTAATTACTTTTTCGGATGGAAGTGACCCTATAACAGCTCCCGCCACTGGTGTTCTTACGACATTCGCAGTTTCCGCAGGAGAGCCAGTAACAAATGGACAAGTTGTTGCCCATGTAACAAACTATAAGCAATTACAAACCGTGGTCCAAATTGATGAGCTTGATATATCCAAAATTAAAAAGAACCAGCCAGTTGACCTAACCATTAATGCATTTCCTGATCAAGTATTTACTGGTAAAGTATCTACCATTTCTGAAGAAGGAACATCATCGAACGGAGTCTCCACTTTCGATGTTACCATTCATATTGACAAACCAGATCAGCTTAAAGTCGGGATGAGTGCGGAAGCAAGAATCTTAACAGAAAGTAAAGTTAATGCCCTTTATGTTCCACTTGATGCTGTATACACATCAAACAAGAAGAAATATGTCATAGTCAATTCGAAGAGCACAGATAGTGACACCTCAGGAGCAGAGGAAAATATAGTTCAAACGGGCATCGCAAATGAAGATTATGTGGAAATAACAAAAGGAGTATCGGAAGGAGAAACAGTAAAATTACCTCAATTAGCAAAAGCGAGCTCGTCAAATAATTCAAGTAGTAATTCCCAAAGCAGTGTTTTTGGTGGAATCGGAAACGTGGGCGGAATGAACCGGAATTTTGGAGGTCAAGGAAAATTTGGCGGTAGGGGTGGAAACTAAGCAGGAGGTAATTTTAGCTTCCCAAACATCTCTTTTAAATGAAAGGTAAACAGCGGACATGTCCTTTGTTACGATTGCTTTATTTGCTATATAATTATTTTTAGATACAAACTTAGGAGAGATCGACAATGCGCTTATTAGTTGTGGAGGATAATCTTCCTTTATTGGAATCGATTGTTCAGCTTTTATCAGATGAGTTTGAAGTGGATCAAGCATCCAATGGTGAGGATGCCTTATTTTTAGCGATGCAGAATATCCATGATGTTATTGTATTAGATGTCATGATTCCTGAGATTGATGGGTTCGAAGTTTTACGTACGATTCGAAAGGAAGGATTAAAGATTCCTGTCCTATTCCTTACTGCAAGGGATTCCCTCGAAGATCGTGTCAAAGGCTTAGATAGCGGGGGAGATGATTATTTAGTTAAACCATTTCAAGCAGCAGAATTGAAAGCCAGAATCCGTGCCTTATTAAGAAGAAGTGGCAGCTTAACAACCAATCAAACCATTCAATTTCGCGGCATTGAATTGCTAGGGAAGGAAAGAGATATTGTCGTCGATGATGAGCAGTTAAAACTCACGGCCAAGCAATATGAGTTATTAGAATTTCTGATTCAGAATAAGGGCGCCATCCTAACGAAAGAGCAAATCTATGACCGTGTATGGGGCTTTGATTCGGATACAACAATCGCTATAGTTGAGGTATTCATGCACCACCTCCGTAAAAAATTAGAACCATCAGGCTATCATACCGATATTAAAACCATTCGTGGCGTAGGCTACATGTTGAACGAAGAATAGGGGCATCTCATGTTTCGGCAAACACTTATTAAGCTGACATTTTTAAATTCATTGGTCTTTATTGTACTTATCAGCGCACTCGGAAGCGTTATTTATTTTTACACAGAGAATAAATTATATAGGGATGTAAACCAATCGCTCCATGAATCGATTGAACATTTTCAAAAGCAGCCGGGGGGACCAGGTGAAATTCGTGAGGACGATGGGGGGCCTATTCCAAGATTTATCAGGAGAGATCCCCGGATATTGACCCTAATCTGGGATGAAAATAATCAGCTCTTGTTGGATCAAAACCGTGATTCTGAAATTTTTCAAGATAATGAGAACCTGATTCGCCCCAAAACATTAAATACCCTAAAGGATGTTGATGTAGAAGGTTTTTCGTTTAGGTATATTGCCTTTGAAGTTGATCATCCTCAATTAGGAAAAATCACTGTTCAATTCATCCGTAATGTAAACTCTGAACAAAAATTACTTGAAAGATTATTGTTGATAATGCTGATTGGTATGGGAGTTGGAATCATTTGTGCAGTTGCTTCTGGTTATTTTTTAGCGGGAAAGGCACTTGTCCCGATTAAAAAGGCTTGGCAAAAGCAGACAGAATTTGTTTCCGATGCTTCGCATGAGTTAAGAACCCCATTAGCCGTCATCCAAGCAAAAACGGATTTACTATTTCGATCTCCTGCTGCAACGATACAGGACAAAATTCTTGATGTATCAACGATTTCAAATGAATCTAGGCGACTTTCCAAATTAGTCACCAACTTATTGACATTGGCGAGATCGGATTCTGACCAAATTGAAGTGAAAAAGGAAACGTTCCATCTAAATGAACTTTTAAAAGAAATCCATCAACAATACGAAGAAATTGTTATGTATCAAGAAAAATCACTTCGGTTAGAAGCAGCTGAACCTGTTACCTTTTTTGGTGATAAAGCGAGAATTCATCAACTTATCGTCATACTACTGGACAATGCGATGAAATATACGATTGAAGGAGGAGAGATCCTGCTTTCGTGTGGACATACTCATTCGTCTATTTTCCTTAAAGTAAAAGATAACGGAATTGGTATTCCTGAAATGGATATCCCTAAAATCTTTGACCGCTTCTATCAAAGCGATAAAGCTAGAACGGCTGCCGAGGGAACAGGATTGGGCCTGTCGATTGCCAAGTGGATTATTGAGAAGCATCATGGAAAAATAAAGGTACAAAGCACCCTTGGAAAAGGGACAACAATTGAAATTACTTTTCCAAAAACTCAAAAAAATTGAATTTGTTTTTTTCTAAACAAAAAGCACACGAATGAAGTTGTCGTGTGCTTTTTGCATTCTTATTCAACAATAATTGTCCCTTTAAACATTTGCATCCCGCAGCTAAATGTATATTCTCCGGACTTATCCGGAGTTAAGGTTAGTTTTGTTGTTCCAGTTTTTAGGTTGACATTGTTAATATTAAAATCAGGAATCATAAAGGTGGATATACAATTACTACTATCCAATGGATTTTTAATTTCTAGTTCTACTGGTACACCCTTTTTCACTCGAATAACATTAGGCGTGTACCCCTGTGTGGTTACTTCCATCTTTACAAGTGGCTTGCTTTCCTTTGTCACATCAACTTCCGTTTTGGGAACCTCTTGACTAGTAGCAGCTTGTTGAGTTGTTGCTTGAGTTGTTTTACTTTGACCTGGAATTTCGACCATATCACTGCTGTACATAAATAAAAATAATGATACTATCACAACGCCTCCTGCGATGATCGCAAAGGGTGAGAGCTCTTGTGTATCAAGGGATAATTTATTATTCGATTCCACGAAAATATACATGATTACGAATCCGATAATTAATATATAAAAACCTAACAAGATTCCAAGTAAAATAGTAGGATTAATAAATTGAAGAAAGGCACCGAGAATAGCTCCAATGATCCCGCCCATTAAACCAGAAATTGATCCCATTAGGATGGCTAATATTCCAACGGGGTGTCCAGCTAAGAACCCTACGACGAAACCAATAATCATACTGACTCCGACTACTAGAAAAATCTCAGCGGAAATGATGCCAATGATACTGCCGGTCAGTAACCCTGTGATTACCGCAATGACCATACTAATCATAATCCCAGATGTATTGGCTAGCTTATTTTTATGACGGTAAACAGAATAAATGGAATATCCGGTACCAATGGCAACTACAATCGCCGAAATAATCGCAAAAATATTCATTTTATGTCTCCTCAGATGTGTATGTTTTATTCATTAAATAATTTACAACATATGAGTATTATAAATGGAAATGACCCATTCAAATTTGTATTTTTAGTGATTAATATGAACGTTTTATGAATATTATTGAGGTTAAATTAGGATATGGAATAGTAGGAGATCGATTTTATTCTTTATTTTCTTTATCAAGGGTATTTTTATAAATTCTTTTCATGGCCTCATTCTGCATTTTGATATATTCAAGCAGAAATTCTTTTTCTTCTTCCTCTTGTTGGAGATCATCCTTTTCTTTTTCCAAGTAAGCCACCCCATTTTTTCTAATTACTAGCATTTTAACTGATTTATTTAGACGTTTAAAGTAAATTTGAAAGAAAATTGCTCGCTTCAGCAATATATTCCATAAAAAAATTGACTTTTTTTATAATGAAATATATAATTTTCAAAAATACTATTGAAACTGTGACGGGGATTAGTAAAGTGAAAAGGTCTTACCAAGAGAGGAAACCAATGGTGCGAGGTTTCTTAAGACGGTCATTTGAACCTGCCTCTGAGTTCTGTATCGGATACATATGAAGATACATGCGGATAATGTCCGTTATCATTGAAAGTGTATAAAGCTTTTTGCTTTATGAATTTAGGGTGGTACCGCCAGGCCTTGGTCCCTTTTTTGAGGATCAAGGCCTTTTTGTGTAGAAATGCGGAAGCGACCGTTACTTATTTAAAAAAATTTAATGAGGTGTCAAACATGGCAAAAGAATTTGTAAAAGATGTAACTGCAATGGACGATGATTTCGCCCAGTGGTATACCGATGTGGTAACAAAAGCTGACTTAATTGATTATTCAAGTGTTCGTGGCTCGATGATTATTCGACCATATGGTTATGCTTTATGGGATAATATAAAAAATGAATTGGATCGCCGTATAAAAGAAACGGGGCATGAAAATGTTTATATGCCTTTGTTTATTCCTGAAAGCTTGCTGCAAAAAGAAAAAGATCATGTTGAAGGTTTTGCACCAGAAGTGGCGTGGGTCACACATGGCGGATCTGAACCGCTGGCAGAACGATTAGTTGTCCGCCCTACATCAGAGGTTCTTTTTTGCGAGCATTATAGTAACATCATCCATTCTTACAGAGATCTGCCAAAGCTTTATAACCAATGGGCAAACGTGGTCCGTTGGGAAAAAACAACCCGTCCATTCTTACGGACATTAGAGTTTTTATGGCAGGAAGGTCATACCGCGCATGCAACTGACGAAGAGGCTATGGAAGAAACCATTAAAATGCTAAATGTTTATGCCGCAGTTTGTGAAGAAATCCTTGCGATTCCAGTTGTAAAAGGACAAAAAACGGAAAAAGAAAAGTTTGCAGGTGCGAAAGCTACTTTTACGATAGAAAGCTTAATGCATGATGGAAAAGCATTACAGTCTGGTACATCCCACCACTTCGGCACAGGATTTGCCGAGGCATTTAACATTCAATATACAGACAAAGAAGGAAAGCTCCAATATGTGCATCAAACCTCTTGGGGTTTCACCACAAGGATTATCGGTGCCTTAATCATGGTGCATGGCGATGACCGCGGCCTTGTGATTCCTCCAAAAGCTGCACCAACTCAAGTGATGATTGTGCCGATTGCTCAGCATAAAGAAGGCGTTCTTGATTTTGCCTATGAGTTAAAAGAGACTTTATCAAGTGTTGTACGTGTAGGGATCGATGCTAGTGATAAAAAGCCAGGCTGGAAGTTCAATGAGTATGAAATGAAAGGTATTCCAGTCCGTCTAGAGGTGGGACCTAAAGATATCGAAAACAAGCAAGTGGTTTTAGTAAGACGCGATACTTTAGAGAAAGTGTTTGTTCCGCTCGACCAATTAGAAACGAAGCTTGTTGAGTTATTAGATGAAATTCAAACAAATTTATATAATAAAGCACTTACTCATCGTGAAGAAAGAACCACTGTTGCTGTAACACTTGATGAGTTAAAGCAATCACTCGAAGCAAAACCAGGTTTTATCAAGGCCATGTGGTGCGGCGAATTAGCTTGTGAGGAAAAAATTAAAGAAGATACAGGGGCAACATCTAGATGTTTGCCATTCGAGCAAGAAAAAGTATCTGACAAATGTGTATGCTGTGGAAAAGAAGCCAATAAAATGGTTTATTGGGCAAAAGCATACTAAAAATAGCAAACTTTCGGGCTCTTCCTGGTTAGGAAGAGTCTTTTTTATTTTATCAAATAGTGGCGTAAAACCTCTTTCTTCAGAAATAGGGATATAAGCCATATTTTTTTCTTTTTACTATCAATTTCTATTCCATAGTAGTATAATAAATATACAGAACAAATGTTCTGTGAAGGGGTGAATAAAGAAATGGAACCTCATAAAAAGAACATGAAAGAACAGAAGAAAAAAGAATCGAAAGGAGATATTGTCATTCGGAAATTTCCGCTCCGTTTAACCAGCGAGGACAGAAGATTAGTCGATACTCTACGTAAGGAAGCAGCAAATTTGTGGAATGACTGCTTAGATCTCCATTGGTGGCTATATGATGCATATAAGGTTTGGACAAGTGCATCTGAAAAAAAGCAATGGTACAATGCCACCACACATAAATTACACTCGCAAACGATTCAATCCATCATTGAGTTACATGAAGAAACATGCAAAAGAACAAGGGAGTTACGGGCAAAAGGTGAGAAACAATGGCGGTACCCTTGGAAATACAAAAAGTTCTTTTCGGTTAAATATAAAAAAACTGCGATTAAATTGTTCGGTAAAAAGCTCAGGTTTAGCAATGGAAAACAACAATCCCCCTTAGTGATTCCTCAACCGAAGCACATTGATTTCCATACGATAAAAAGTGCCGAAATCGTTTGGCACAAAAATCACT
Source organism: Bacillus sp. AFS031507 (assembly GCF_002584635.1). Classification (NCBI taxonomy): domain Bacteria; kingdom Bacillati; phylum Bacillota; class Bacilli; order Caryophanales; family Bacillaceae; genus Bacillus; species Bacillus sp. AFS031507. Next base: position 73 of record NZ_NUOW01000006.1, on the reverse strand, counting down.
ACTGGATGCATATAGCAGTAGAAGTACCAAAACAAAAACAGGTTCAAGGTGACAAGGAAGCCGGCTGCGATTT